>DKYP01000074.1 GCA_002499945.1 Lachnoclostridium sp. UBA7097 | reverse complement strand
ATTTCTACCCTGCCTCTCTGGAAGCCCCTGTTTATAAGGGCTGGCGGTATGCGATTTCCCCAAGATTTTTGAAATTGTTACAAAAGTGTTACATTCTGCCATTTTTTTGGTTTTTTGGAAATCGCAATTTTTTTTAATAACATATGTCTAACTGCTGTCTTATTGAAATTATATCATATCTTCTTATAAATGCAAGTCAATTTTAAAGAATACCAGGATACAAGAGCTACTGTATATTTTATAACATCCCAATTGTTATTTTCCTAAAATATTGCAGACATATAAATGCCAAAAGAAGACAGCATATAAAAGATTATCACAACCTCTTATATGCTGCCAGAGAAAAAAATAGTATAAAGTTACTGTTTTTTCTTGTCCTTCTGGTTTCCGTGTTCTTCGGTTACCAGGTACTTTCCTGTTCTGGGTACTTGATTAGGGATATACTCTATAAGGTCACTAACGGAACACCCTGGCACTTCACATATCCTGTCTATATGCTCGAATTTAATACTGACACCGATTTCGTTGTACCAGTCATTAATTGCGTTCCGTCTTATGCCAGTGAGTTCTGGCAACTGTTTCTGCGTCATGCGCCGTTCCCAAAGAAGCTTTGATAAATGTATTTTTATCATAATAATGCCCCCCTGGGAATAATATCATAATATAATTTATTTGGCTGTATTTTAATCATAAATATCATTATACGGTATTTATGTATCAATTTAAAGTATTAAAAATTTTTAATTAACAACTCTTTATAACGTGGCTTTGTGCTACCCCCCCCCACACACACAAGGTTATGTGTCCTGTCAACTTCTGTAATATTATAGCCATTATACAATTCCTTAATATAACCACAGTCATTGTATGACAATATGAATTTACCTTTTATGTTATCAAGCATATCTTTAAGCCTTATATGGTCTCCTGGCTTGAATTTATCCTGATAATATTTTTCTGTACCATAATATGGCGGGTCCAGGTAAAACAATGTATTTCCTCTGTCGTGGTTTTTGATTATTTTCTGAAAGTCCTGGTTTTCAATGATAACACTTTGTAACCTTTCCGATACCACCTTTAAATAATCTTTTGCTTTTTTCACATTCTTTGCGCGAATCCCAAAAGAGCACAGGTCTGTACCAAAACTTTCTTTTATCAGTACAAAAAACCTTGCCGCTCTTTGGATATCAGTCAACCCGCGTATTTCTATCTGTTCTTTTGCATCAAAAAATTGTTCCCTTGAAATCAATATAAAATCAAGTTCTTTTTGTAGTGCTTCTGAATGGTATTTTACGCATTTAAACAGGTTGACAAGGTTTCCATTGGTATCATTATAGACTTCTGTTTCTGCATGTCTGCCAGATGCAAAGAGCACCCATCCTGCCCCGCCAAATACTTCAACATAATAACTAAATGTTCCCTTTTCAGGGAACAGGCTTAGGATTTTATTTCTTAATAATTTTTTCCCACCCACCCAGCTTATAAAACTATTCATAGTATATATTCCTTCTTTCATAAATAATGTGAAACTTTATTATGTTATAAAAATTTTTATTAATTAAGGGTTAACAAATATGACTATACTCTATTTTGTTTACCTAAAAATACCCAGCATACTAGCTGGGTATTTTTAGGTTTCTGTGATATTTTCTTTGTTTTCTATTTTTAGAAAATTATGGTCTTTAACGGGCTTACTCCATTTCTACAAGATTCCATTCTTTCCAGAATTGATTGAGCCTATGGTGTGTCAATGCCCTTTAACGGGCTTACTCCATTTCTACGATAAAAGTGATAGAATAAAGCAAAGTTCTTCCAGAAATGTGTCAATGCCCTTTAACGGGCTTACTCCATTTCTACAATTAACATTAGAAAATGGGTTCTTTGCAACTGATGTGTCAATGCCCTTTAACGGGCTTACTCCATTTCTACGATGGATAGAATATGATAGAAACAACACTTATGTTGTGTGTCAATGCCCTTTAACGGGCTTACTCCATTTCTACACTTATTATTCTAATTTAACAATTCATCTATGGGAGGTGTCAATGCCCTTTAACGGGCTTACTCCATTTCTACAGCAAAAAAAGTTAAATCTTCAGAAGACAAAGAATAGGTGTCAATGCCCTTTAACGGGCTTACTCCATTTCTACTTTGCTGGTGCATTGTGTTACTACACTTGATGAAGCATGTGTCAATGCCCTTTAACGGGCTTACTCCATTTCTACGGCAGAAAGGAACAATATATGAGAAACATAATAATGTGTCAATGCCCTTTAACGGGCTTACTCCATTTCTACTGTAGAAAAGATTCGTTCAATGATAGGTGAAGGAAAAAATGTGTCAATGCCCTTTAACGGGCTTACTCCATTTCTACACACCAGTTCCTACGGGAACTCCAGAAGCAAGTGTGTCAATGCCCTTTAACGGGCTTACTCCATTTCTACCCTGCCTCTCTGGAAGCCTCTGTTTATAAGGCTTCAGGGTATGCGATTTCCCCAAAATTTTTGAAATTGTTACAAAAGTGTTACATTTTGCCATTTTTTTGGTTTTTTGGGATTTTCCCTTTTATCTGTAAAACATTCTATCATATTTTATTGTTATATGCCAGCACTTTTTTCAGGACATGGAAGCCCCCTTGATTGCTATTGAGGCTTCCTTATAAACTAACATCCCTTGTTATGGTTAAGTACAGCCTTAACTACCGCCTTTGCCACTGCATCCCTGTCACTTGTATACAGCATGTAATCATCTTTATCATCCACAAAGCAGGTTTCAATTAATATTGCTGGTGCTTTGGTGTGGTTCAGGAAATACAGATTTCTATTGGTTTTGACACCACGGTTTGTAAACCCAAGCTTTGCCATCTGGTTGCATATGCGTTTTGCAATATCACCTTTATCTGAAACATTTTCTGTAAGCAGCACCTCTGTGCCACCTGTTTTCCCGTCACCCTTCCTGTCATCCCTGCCAGCGTTAAAGTGTATGGATATATGCAAATCTGCATCTGCCACAGCGTTACATTTAGTGCATATCTTGTGCAGCACATCACTTTGGCTTGTACCATTGTCCACTGTACAGTTTACGGCTTTGATGCCATTCTTTCTTAACAGCTTTATAACTTTCCTGGTTATGTACCTTGCTTCTGTGCTTTCATCCAGTAAATCTGATGCACCACAGGCAATCTTTCCTGATGGGTTATGTCCTGCATGTATTGTTACTTTTTTGATTTTTTTCATAATTCAATTCCCTCCATTGTCTGCCTTATTCTGCTGATATCAGCATTTTTGACTGGTTTGCCAGGAAGTATTTTATTTCTTTATATCCCCAGCCACAACTTATTAAACCCGATATAAGCATTTCTGCACTCTGCACCTTCTCCAAATCTCCCCCTGTAAAGTAATCCCCCAGGTTCTCTTTTGGCTTCACTCCATACTCCTGTTCTAATTTCTTTGCGGATTTATTAAATAATGTCCTGTAAATTAAATTTGTGTAGTTTGGATATGCAAATCTTTTATGTGGGCTGTCTGCAATTTTCATCTTAATTGTATCTGTAAGGATATGACGTATAACTACACCTTTGTCACGTTCAGTCTGCCATTGCTGGCGTTCTGTATAAATGTGCTTTAGTTCGTTTTCCATTGCATTAAATTCTTCAATGTACTTTTCCTTAAAATACATTGACTTTGGGTCGGAAAATCCCATAACAAGTAATGTAAAACCATCTCTGTCCATTTCCATACAAGGTTGTTTCTTACCACGGACATCTACATATTCTGACGGTGCGAAATGTTCACTGCGAAATTTTTCACTGCAATTTAATTCCCTGATTGCCCTTAAGACCGATTTGTGTTCTCTTGTATATTGTTTCCCTTCTTCATCTTTATAAGTAAATGTTTCTGCAACTTTTAGGCTTGTTGTGATAAGCCTTTACTCGTTTTTCTTTCCAATAATTTCCACTAACATAAAATCTACCTCCTATAGTTTTATTTTTATTAGATTAAAAAAGAGAGGTCATTTCCTCTCTTCTTTGGATTCATCTAAAAAGCCAGAAGCCTCACAGACAATTTTACCAGAAGGGTTATGCCCTGCATGTACTGTCACTTTTTTAATCTTTTTCATTATTGTCATTTCCCTCACTTTCCTTGTTTATCATTCCATCTGCAACTTCCAGCCCCTTTATTAAAACTTCTGGCACATTATAACCACATTCCACAAGGTTCTCCAGGATGCTCCTTGCCTCATTTACCATAAGGCAGGCAAGGGTAAACCAGCCCACCATCATTAAAAACCCAAGGTTTATGTTTAATATGTCTGCCCCGAGCCTTACAAAAATATCTGAAACTAAAAAAGCCACTGCAATTACCACCCAGTAGCCAAGCTTTTTAAGTGCGCCTTTCAGTCCCACGCTGGAACTCTCTTTTTTAAGCCTGCGTGACTTGTACCAGCCTGTAAGCCAGTCAAATACATTAAAAATAAAATAGGCAGCGAATATATACCAGTATATGCCAAACACTGCTGTCATAAACGTTACCACTGCGCCTGCTATAAGGTTATAAGTGTCTGTAAATGCCTTCATGCAATACCCCCGTTTCCATTAAAAAGGGCTTTCAAGCCCCGTTTTTAATTATTTTTTCTAAATCTGC
Source organism: Lachnoclostridium sp. UBA7097 (assembly GCA_002499945.1). Taxonomy (GTDB): domain Bacteria; phylum Bacillota; class Clostridia; order Lachnospirales; family Lachnospiraceae; genus Butyribacter. The sequence goes on along the minus strand of DKYP01000074.1, from coordinate 2,535 downwards.
AATACGTTTTTCCAGTCCTTCATTCTTTTTGCTTAACCCCTGTATATATTTAATAACCAGCCCTGTAAACCCTTCATACCTCAAATAATAACCAGGGGCTGCATCATAATCTGTTATTAAATATTCATTTTCTGTTTCATTGCCATCCTTATCCTTTTCTGTCCTTTTTTCTGTTTTTTTTGGATATTCCTTGACCAGTGGGGAAAAATCTTTGGTATCTATATTTAAAGACTTTAATAAATCCTCAACATCCTGTGCAACCATGCCATAATGCCTGCGCCCTGAAGCACCATCTTTATATTTAAAAGATACAGGGACAAGGCCGTTTATTACAGAATCCGCAAATTCCTGGGTTATATCTGCAAAATCCTTTTTTTTGTTTCTGTCAGAACTTGTTATCAACCCGCTGGAATTATATATATTATTGGCAGCTACTATTTCAAGGATATTGGCGCCGTTATCCCCAAACTGCCCGTTTGAACGCTTTGTTGGCAGTACCTGGAAATCATTTGTAAACTGCCTGTATATCAATGCTGGTTCTGCAGCACTGGGACTGCCTACACGCAAAACCGTACTGTTGCCAGTATCGTTTCCTACTTTTAATGATGTACTGCCAACAGCAAAGCCTCCAACCATCACAGTCCCCGTAAACGCAGGGTCTGCCTTCGGGGCATAACTGTCATGGCTGTGGGATGATGGCGCAAATGTCTGTGGCTTGTTCCCTATCTCACTCCAGTTATATGACGGCTTGTTTGCCGCCTTAGCCCACGCTTTAACATCACTTGCTGGAAGTGACGAAGGGAAATCACTTATCTGTGACTTTGTATGGCTGTGGCTGGACGGCGGCATTGTCTGCGGCTTTCCAGACAGGTCATTATAATTCCCTGTAAATGCCACTGTTTTTAAGTCTGAAAAATACCTGGCTATCTTACCAAAAATTGTCCCATGTTTCTCTCCTGATGCTATATTCTCCCTTTTCTGTGATTGTGTAAAAGTTACTGTCTTATCCTTTGTATTACCCCCCCCCGCTATAGTTACACGGAAACCATTTCATAATCCTACCTCCATTTCACTTTAAAAGTATCTTTACCAAATTGTCTGACACACGCTCCATTACCCTGTATACTGGTGTCTGGAAACTTCCCTCTGCAAGTGTAGCAGCTGTGGCAATGCCCCCTGTGCCACACCTGCAGTAACCATCAGTTTCACATGTGCCATCATCATGGCATACAAGCTGTCCAAGCAAGCCTACTGTATCCCATTCAGGCCTGTCACATCTCTGGGTATACCCTTTGTTCGGGTCAAAACCCTCATTTTCTACATAAACTGTTATTTTATATTCCCTTTCAGCTTCTTTTTCAGTTACCACTGTCATCCCGTTTTCATCTGTTACCGGGCTGCCATCCGCATCAAGTACAGTTTCCCTCAGTATTTCTTTCCTGGTTTCTTTCCTGTCCTGCAGGACATACCTGTTAAATTCATCTTTCTTGTACTGCCCCTGCCAGTGTTCATCACTGTTCCCTACCACGCTTGGGTTTGCCGAAATCACACCTAATATGTAGTCACTTTCACCAGCCAGCTTTATCCTGTCCCCTTCAAGCGTTACAAAAAAACCTGTCCTGTCCTCACCGCTGGCATTCCCGTCAAGCCATTCAAAGTATTCAGCATAATCCGCCCCTGTGGTGTTATATGCACCCTTTGAGCGCACAATGCCTGTACCCTCAACACGCAAAGCATTTGAACGGGAGTTATAATAACCATTACCAATTGCAAACAGTGTGCCTTGTGTTCCGCCGAATGTACCTTTAGGTGACAGGGATGAATCATTACAATGCCCAATAACAAGCTGGTAATCATCCGCAACAAGGTCATCACCCAATGCAGCAGATGAGAAATACCCTTTCACTGTATTGCTGTTCCCAATTGCAACATTGCCACGGTTTGTGTAACCATTGTACTGGACTGTGTTCCCGTAACCTATTGCAGCACAGCCGTCACATCCATCACTTATAGTGTTGTTGTCCCCAATGAACAATCCAGCCCTCCCGCTGTTTCCCCTGTTCCCGTTGCCCGCCATGATAACCCCGCCATGGCCATTACTGGCATTATTAATGACATTAGGCCCATTACTGGACTCCTGGGCCTGCAGTGCCAGGTTATAATACTCATTTGTATTCTTTTTAGCATACTGTGCATGTTCGTGTGATGATGGCGGCATTGTACTTGGAAAATCGCTTATCTGTGACTTTGTATGGCTGTGGCTGGATGCTGCTGCCCCTATGTTTGCAGGTGTAAGGTTTACATCACCAGTCCTGTATGAACTTTCTGCATTTCCTTTGACCCTCACTGCAGCAGGGATTGACGGTCTTCCATCCAGGTCATTGTAACTGCCTGTAAATGCCACTGTTTTTAAGTCTGTAAACCATTTAGCAATCTTTCCAAATATTACCCCATGTTTTTCACCGGATTTTATATTCTCCCTTTTTCCAGCTTCTTTAAAACTGGTTTCCATGTCTTTTGTATCAGTCTGTTTAT
>DKYP01000068.1 GCA_002499945.1 Lachnoclostridium sp. UBA7097 | reverse complement strand
ACTTACTTAACAGAAAGTCCTTTTTCTTTGCGTGGATATAGTCATAACGGTTCCATACACCTGCATAGAGTATGTTCCGTAAAATATCTATATAGCTGATACATGGAAGCTGCTCAAAAGCACCACATGCTGCTGATATTTCATTTAAAAGCATTTCACGTGTATCTTCTTCAAAACTATCTTCTTTAGCTGTATCTTTAAACGGATTATACCTTCCCTTTTTAATATCCTCCTGCAAATCATCATATGCATCCATTATATAAATATACCTGCCAAGGTAATACCCCATGTCACCAAGATATACTTTAAATATATCATCTTTGTAAATAAACAGCTCTGCAAGAAGCCTGCCAAAACATGATGCATTTTCCAGGATATTATATGCATTACCCTTCTCAAGCACTGACAGCCTGCCTAATGATTGCTTTACTGCATCTGCCTGGCGTCTGTAACTTTTTTCTATCTTTGCCGCATTTTTTTTGTAAATTAATGCACCTGCACTTCCCCTGAAAGAAGCATCATCATTTTTATCATCAATGCACTGGTAATAACTTAAAAGGTAATTAATATCAGCGCAATAATCCGTAATTTCATTATAAAATATCCTGTGCTTTTTCGCTGGATGAACTATACAGTGCCTTTTCTCATGCCTGCACTTTATATTATATACAGAACTTAAAAGTATTATAAGGAATGTCATATCATATGTCAGTGTAATACGCCCTGCAATGCCATACTTTGCCCGGAGCCTCTCACAAAGCCCGCAGTAAAATGCATGGTACACTTCATAATCCTTTATCTTAAGTTCGGGTTTGCGTATCTGTACATATCCAAACAAAAAATACCCCCTCTGCAAAAAATAAAATACTTCTTCAAACTGCCTGCTTTATAATATCATAAATTTATGTTATTATAAAGTACATAAAATGAAAAGGAGATAAATTTTTATGAAATTTTTAATACAAAGGGTCAGCAATGCTACAGTTAAGGCAGATAACGTGATAACAGGACAGATTGGAAAAGGGCTGCTAATATTTATCGGAATCCGTGACAGCGATACAAAAGACACCGCAGATAAAATGCTTAAAAAAGCATGTAATTTAAGAATCTTTAGTGACAATGAGGGCAAAACAAACCTCTCCACAAGTGATGTAGGCGGGGAACTTCTGCTTATATCACAGTTTACACTTTATGCAAACTGCAAAAAGGGCAACCGCCCTTCATTTTTTGAAGCCGGAAGCCCGGAACATGCAGAAAAACTTTATAATTATATAGTTAGTAAAGCAAAGGAATACTGCAATATAGTTGGAACAGGACGTTTTGGTGCAGATATGAAGGTATCACTTGAAAACGACGGGCCATTTACCATAATGCTTGATTCAGAAGAACTTTAACCTTCCAGATAAACCTAAATAATTTCCTGCCTGCATATAACCTGGCAGGATTTTCTGCAAAAAGCTATCCCATATAAATAAATTGTTTCCACACCATCCTGTTTTAAAATATCTGCATATTTTTTATCTTTAATCTGCTGCATTGCTTTATTACATACTTCACCAAACTTTCCATCCTCTGCATATTTTATCTCAAAAATGCAGCCTGTCCCTTTTTCCACAGCCTTAACAAGAATATCAGGGTATCCCTCCCCTGACTCCTGTTCTGATTTAACTACCCATTCATCATTGCATGACATAAGCCCTATCAGAAGCCCATGGTAGAAATTCTCCTTCGTGTCTTTCCTTGAATAAGTATCCCTTATACTTATACACTTTGGCATAATACTATTTAATGCTGCTTCAGTCCCTGCTGCATCACCATTTTCAACTGCAATACAAAACTGTTCCCACTGGCTGCCATGCCCTGCCTTCGTATTAAACCAGGATAAAACCTGCTCCCTGTAGATTTCCAGAATCTCCTTATTAGGTATTACAAGTGTATGGATTCTGCCCTCTGGCTTTGCCGCATCAGTTAAATACCCCGTGGCATAAAGTATACTCCACAGATATGTTTCCTTCTGCACCTTATTTGCATTTTTTAAATCTGCATATGTTAAATCAGTATTTATAGTACGTTTTATACTTTCCTCTGAAACAAGGCACTCAATTTGTTCCCTTGTATTAGCTGAAGCACCACTTAAAATATCCCTCACTATATCATTGCCACTGCTGTTAATCCAGTATGATTTCATTGGGGCATCAATGTTACTACATAACAGTTTACATTGGTTTATAACATCCCACGGACAGTAGATTTCTGCATTACCAAACCTGTAGCCATCATACCACTCCTTAAAAAGTGTATATTTACTTTCCAGCCCGTAATATTTCAGCATATTTTTTACCTCTGTACCAGTAAAACCAAAATATTCTGAAAATCTCGTATCAGAAATTGCCATTACTTCAAAATTATTTAACCCTGTAAATATGCTTTCCTTTGAAATCCTTAAGCACCCTGTAAGTACAGCAAACTCAAGATATTCATTAGTTTTAAGCAGGCTGCCAAAAAACAGGCGTATAAATTTCACCATTTCATCATAACAGCCGCTCTGGTATGCTTTATCCAAAGGCACATCATATTCATCAATTAATACAATAACCTTTTTACCATAATGTTTATACAAAAGCCCTGATAAAAACTTTAAACTGCCCTGTAAATCAACAGTGCCTTCAAATTTACCAAGCAACAGCTGGTTTAACTGGGTTTTATCATATTCTGCCAGCTTTCCACTGTCCATAAGCCAGTCAAAATGCATAATTTCCTGGAATATCACAAACCTTAACCTGCTAATAAAATCTTCAAAAGTTACACCCCCTACATCTTTTAAACTTATGGAAATTACAGGAAATTCCCCTTGGTACTTTTCACACAGTCCCTTCTCCTTTGAAATAACAAGACCATCAAAAAGGGAAATATCTGTACCTTTTATAAAGAATGTCTTTAACATATCCATATTTAAACTTTTGCCGAAACGGCGCGGGCGTGTAAATAAAATTACCTCACTTTTTGAATTTAATAAATCCTTTATCAGGTTTGTTTTATCCACATAATAATAATTATCCTTTATAATTTTACTAAAAGACTCTATCCCGGTTGGAAGCTTCTTTATACTGGTATCTTTTTTCATTATATATCCCCCTCGTCTTTACTCTCCAAGTTTAAACTATGTAAAAAAGAATACCATACACAGTATGCTTTTTCAACAAAAACCATGTATGGTATTAACAATTTTATATTTCCTGCCTGGCTACAATGCCAGAATCACTATTTATTGCATACATATGGTGCCATTGACATCCTTATAAAGAATCCCTGCCCGCTGTCACATACTGGGCAGTTCTGTGGTGCTATCTCCGATTCAACCACATATCCACACCCAAGACACATCCAGCCTGTTTTAACATCTGATACAAAGAGTTTATTTTCTTCCATAAGCTTTGCAACTTCTTCAAAACGTTTTGCATGTATTCTCTCAATATCTGCAATAAGATAAAACTTGCCTGCAATGTGTGTAAAGCCTTCTTCCTTGGCAATATCACCAAACTCTTTATATGCACTGTCTGCTTCTTCATATTCATTGTGGAGTGCATATTTAAGCTGTGTAAGTATATCTTTGGATGTATTAACAGGATACCCGGCATCAATATTAATATTTTCACCTTCTGCTTCCTTTAAGAAATCATAATATACCCTTGCATGTTCCTTTTCCTGTTCTGCTGTAAAGTCAAATATCTTTTTAATAACATAAAGCCCGTTCTGCTGTGCAAGCTCTGCTGCAAATGTGTACCTGTTCCTTGCCTGGCTCTCCCCTGCAAATGCCCTCATCAGGTTTTGTTTTGTCCTGCTCTCTTTTAAATCCATAGCATTTCCCTCCATATAATAATTATTATTACTATGGATATTATTTTCCAAAAGCCCGGATATTATACAAATTACAAGGTTATAATTTAATCCATTTGCAGCAGTCTTAAATATGGCAGGTAATTATTACTTACCACTTTGTTACTTCTACATTGTCAACTGACACAAGTGCCTGCAAGTTCCCCCATTTTAAGTAAAGCCCGCCAGGAATCCCTGTGCCGTTTATATCAGCTTCCCCTGCAAAGTATATATTTTCTTCATCACTTATTATTATGGCGGCTTTTGATGTGCCTGCGCTGGTAATGGCTTTTACATGTACCCAGCCAAATGGAAGTGTGCATGTTTTTTCTGTACCGTTTATCTGCCACAATGTACTGTTATCTGCGGAAAGTTTTAATATATAACCACTTTCAATTCCTGCGTTTGTATCCCCGTCTTTGTATTTGGCATCCTGCCCGGTTATTGCAAATTCTGTGGTGTCCCTTGTCCCTGCATCCAGTGCTACATCAAATTCAACAGTGTAATCTTTTATTGCCTGGTCTTTTATTCCAAAATCTGTATTTGCGCCTTGTGATGTGCTTGTGTTTCCTGCGGCAAATTTTATAAAGCTGTCATGTGTAGCATCTGCTTCTACATAAAGGCAGTTCTGTTTGTCTTTGGATGTCCATGTGGTGGCAATTAATGCATCGCTTGCCATGCTGCTATAGTCCTCTTTATAAATTATGTCTTTCTGGCTGTTTTCTTCTGGAAGCACTATTACTTCAAATTCCTGTTTTGTACCATTTGTTTCTGCTGTCATTATAACTGCTTTATAGCCTTTTTCTGGCTGTGTTACTTTGCCATCATTGGTTATTACATTTGTATCTGAAGATGTCCATTTTATTGTACTGCCGTTAAATTCTGCCGGGAGTTCTATAAAATCCCCTTGTATAACTTTACTAATTCCAAGGACATCTTTTTCTATAGTTGTATTAAATTTTTTTGTTACTGTGCTGCTTCCTTTTGATATTGTTGCTTCCAGCTCTATGTAAACATCACTGTTTCCTTTTTTAATATTTGCCTTGGTAAAGCCTATAGCACCAGGTGTTGCTGTGGCATTTTCAAATGTAACCTGGCTGCTTCCTGATTTCCATGAAATGCTGCTTCCAAAAAGCCCTTCTGATGGCAGTATAAAGTCTTTGCCTGCTGTTTCTGGTACTTTTATATGTTCTGAGTCGTATTTTATTGATGCTTTATCTGTCTTATATATTTTACTTCCCCAGACTGTCCTGTTATCATCTCCTGCTGCCGTAAATACCATTGTTTTATTTCTTGCCGTGGTCTGCTCATATTGCTCTAATACAACGCCTTTGTATGTTTTACTGCCAATATTTATGGTAAAGTAATGTCCTTTTAGTTCCCATGTACCATTATAAGCACCTGATACTGTACCATCTGCATTTAAAGTTATTCTTTCAGACTGTATACAGTCCCTGTTTGAAGTTGTTGTTTTGGCAAATGTATCCCTGTGGTATATAAATTCATAGTCACCTGCAACGTCACTTGCGCTGTAACTGTCTTTTATAGTTTCACCATTATATTCATATGGTGCAGTTACAAGCCAGCCGTCCTCATTTGCAAACGTCTGGTGTGTGCGGAATGTGTAACTATCTGATTGTGAAGTCCTTGTATGGAACTGTATAAATGTTTTTCCATTGCCATCATCTGTTGCTGAATTACCGCCCTGTGATACATATGCATTATCCATAAATGAAAACTGGTAGTTGTCCATTACCCTGAGCCCAAGTGCATATTTCTGGAGGTCTTTTACAGCTTCATTGCCTTTTGGGTCATAATACGGGCCTTCCGGGTTTTCTGCACGCATAAGGCGCATATTGTAACCACCATAGTTCTGGAGGTTGCCTGTGGAAATCCAGAGATAGTAATAATAGCCTGTAGAGGAATTGCTATTTGCAACCATCTGTATATACGGGCCTTCACCGTTACTGTTGGCAATTTTCTTTCCATAATACGGGTCGTCCGTGGAAAGTGTACTGTCTGTGCCATCCCCGCTGTCTGCATAATTTTCACCACGCAGCCCCGTTGCATTGTCAAGTTTTAAAAGACGTATGCCGCCTGTAGTTGTAAATGAGCCATAAACCATCCACAGCTTGCCATTATGGTCATAAAATACAGTTGCATCTATACAGTCAGGGCTGTTGCTGCCAAGCTTTGCATACTTGCTTTCTTTAGCCTGTGCATCTGTAATTCCAAGTGCAGATGCAACATTTGTCCTGTCTATATCGCTGCCATCAGTTTCCATTCCTGAACATACAATTATTCCTTCATATTTATATGGCCCGTCAGGACTGTCTGATGATGCCATTGCAATACAACATTTTGTGCTCCCGTCAACTATTGAAACATACATACAATATTTTTTCATGTCTGTATTGTAAATAATGTCCGGCGCCCACAGGTTTTCACGTGCACCGCCAGGCATTGTATAGGCATAGGCTTCTGCAAATTCCTCTGTATACCTCTTTGTAAATAGTGTGCTTGAGGAAGAATAATTGCTTCCAGAAGATGCCGCTACACTGTATCCTTTTAAATCTTCTGAAACTGCCGACATAAGGTGTGAGCCAAATGTATAATATTTGCCAGAAACAGGGTCCCTGTATACCGACGGGTCATGTATTGCCATATCGGGATGCACTACTTTAACCGTACATTCTGCTGTTTTGCCATCTGGTGATTTTGCAGTTACAACAGCCTTTCCAAACATTTTAGCTGTAACCCTTCCATTACTGTCTACTTCAAGTACATCTTCATTACTGGAAGAATACTGCGCACTTTTCTGTGTACCATATAATACAAGGTTCTTTGATGTTGTGGCGCTGTTCCCTTCCAAAGTAATTGTTAATGACTTTGATGCAAATGCCATCTGGTAATTTTTAACAGCAATTTTTACCCTTGCATTTACCTTTTTATCTTCTTTTAATGTGGCAGTTACATATGCATTTCCTGCTTTTACTGCTGTTATTTTGCCTTTCTGTGATACTTTAAGCACTTTCTTGTTAGAAGATTTAAATGAAACGCTTTTCTTTTTTACATTTGTATACTTTACTTTTAAAGATGTGGTTTTCTTCTTCTCTTTCCAGCCTATATACAGGGTCTTTGCACCTGGTTTTACAGTTATGCTTGCTTTGGCCGCATTTTTTGATGCAGCATCTGCATATTCATGTGGTGGCACTGTCCCCATAAGCAGTGCTGTGCTTAAAATAACCACTGTTGCTTTTTTAAATAATCTCCTCATACTTTCCCCTCCATTATTATTTTGCCTTACTTCTTTCTGCTTGTTACACTAAATGTAATTCCAATAACTGATATTACTGATATTGCTATTATTGAAATAATTACAACAGGCCTTATTTCCTCATCTACAACAGGCTTCTGTAAAGACACTTCTGCCTCTGGTGAAGCTGTGGCTTCAGGGGCTTTTGTTCCAGCAGCTTTAGTTGGTTCCGGTGTTGCCGTTGGCTTTGGTGAAGGTGTTGCTGGTGGTTCTGGGCTTTCCCCTTTTTTATAATTAAAACCACTCACTTTAAATGTAACTGAAATTCTGTTTTCTGTTCCCTGTGGTACACAGTTACTGTCAAGCTTACTGTTAAAATTCTCCCTTTCTTTATTGATTATAAGCAGGCAGCAGTTGCCATTTGCATCTTTATGTTTATCAATCTTTGGTTTTTTATAGCTTGCTACCTCAGTACCATTTATTTTAACAACCATATCTGAAAATTTAATCTTGCCTGTATCTGGTATATCAGTTGAAACCTGCATTTTGCTAAAACTTGTTTCGCCTTGGAAATCGGCGTTTACAAGGGAAACAGTATATTTACCGTTACCCTTTATTACCACATCTTTAAATGTACTCTGTATCTGTTCATACTGCCCGGAAGCGTTGCCACTTATAGCAAGGTGTTTCCATTTTTCAGTGCCGGCGGCTTCCTTGTGGTAATATGCCATACGGTAAATATTCTTGCTTGTATCTGTTTTTACTCCAAGTGCTGCATGGTACTGCCCGTTAAGGTCTACAGATGGTTTTGCTTCTGCATCTGTTCCTCCTTGCGCCATTATCCCTGTAAATATAGCAGCTGCCATTACAATTCCTGGCAATTTTTTAAATTTTTCTGCTGTTTTTTTATTCATTATAACAATCCTCATTTCTGTTTTACTTTTTGTTACCATATTATAATCAGTTTATACCTGTACTCCCAAATCCTCCCCTGTCATTTTCTCCCAGGTGGCCCGTTTCTTCAAAGACAATTTGTGGCTGGTTTTTAAATATCCTGAACTGGCAAATCCTGTCATTTACATGTATTTTAGTATCACGCATAGCAATAACCGGCATCATCCACATATCATTATCACCACAATATGAACTGTCTATAACCCCACAGCTGTTTGCCTGTATTATGCCAAAATTCTTATATGTACTGCTTCTTGGTACGATATGTGCCTCATACCCTTTTGGAAGCTTTACCGCAATTCCAAGTGGTATAAGTTTAAATTCACCTTTCTTAATTTCCACATTTTCTGATGCCCGGAGGTCTATCCAGTCAGATTTTCCTTCTATATATTCAAGATGGGCAACCTGTTCTGTAAAATATTTAATCTTAAGTTTTTCCATAAATATTTAATTCCGCCTTTCTTTATTAATTCTGGCGAGTTTGCCAGATAATATTTCTTTTTGATATATTTTAACATATATATGGATAATTTTCCACACCACATTCTATATGTATCATGCACATTTAATAAAACTGTAATTATTGATATAGTTACTGTCCATCCGCCAGTAACAGCAGGTTTTATGTTTTTCTGGTTTTTAAATTGTATAATTTCCCATTAAACAGTACAGACTACTATACAGAGGAACAGCTTTTCCCCTTAAAAAAATAAAAGTGAGGTATTGTAATGGTATTAAAAGAAAAAGAAAAAACAGCTATTAAAGATTTACAGACACAGGAACAGACATGTATTAAAAAATATGGCAAATACAGTGGTGAAGCAAAAGACCCTGTTTTAAAGAATTTGTTCCAGACATTGCAGCAGAAAGAACAGCAGCACTTTGATTCATTACAGCAGGTTTTGGATGGCACAGTCCCTTCATGTAACTGCAATGACAGTGATGGCAAAAACTACGAACCAGAAGCAACATATAGTACACTTGAAAACAGTGATGATAAAAAGTCTGATAATTTCCTTGTAACTGACTGCATTGCAACTGAAAAACTTGTTTCATCTGAATACAATATGGATGTTTTTCTTTTTGCTGATGCTGCTTTAAGAAAACTGCTTGCAGATATACAGATTGAAGAACAGAACCATGCCCATATGCTTTATAAATATAAAACAGCAAATGGAATGGCATAATTATTAATCTATTACTATTCATGGCTGCACCGCCCATAAAAGGCAGGACCAGCATTTTATAATTAATTTTATAAAATTTCAGCCAGAAAACCCATGGTCTTTAGACTGTGGGATGAATGGCATTACACCTG
>DKYP01000097.1 GCA_002499945.1 Lachnoclostridium sp. UBA7097 | reverse complement strand
AATAAAAATAATATAAAAGTGGCAATAATTCTGTTAATATGATATACTAATTATACTTTAGCATGATATGAATGGATTTTTTCATATAATATTTATGCCATACGTACTGGCATGCCGGGAGTATGAATGGAGAAGAATATGGAAAATAGCAAGGTTAAATTTTCACATATCTGTTATGTTATAACGGGTATATCAATTATATTAATTATTGCCATTCTCTCTAACTATTTCCGTGATATTAAATACACTTCACGGGAGGTAAAAAAAGAGATACAGATTAAAGGCGCACGCATTGCATCAGGGTATATAGATGATTTCTTTGAGGGGCGTAAAGCATCACTTTCACTTCTTGGCAAATGTATTACAAACCTTGAAGAAAGTAATAGCATAATGTTAAAAAAGCAGATGTCGGCAGAAGCGGATTTGTTTGATGGTATTGTTATTGCAGATAAAGATGGCTCTTTTATATGTAAATATGGGAAAAGTGGTATTGGAAATATAAAGAAAGACAATGCTTTTATGCAGGCACTGGAAGGGAAAAGTGCAGTAGCAGAGGAGCTTGTTGCTGGAAAGAACGGGGAGCAGGAACTGTTTATATATGCGCCTGTAACTGGAAGTGACGGGGGAATTAGCGCAGTGCTTGCTGCCTCACTTTCAGAAAGTACATTAACATCTTATATAGAAGAGAAAATTGCAGGTTCCGGGATATGTGCTGCCATTATGAATGACAGGGGAAGGATTATGTATGGCAGCAGCAATGTTACAGAAATAATCGGAAAAGCTGGAACAAGTTATTTTTCATTTATTAAAGCATGTAAGGTAATTACCAAAGATGTTGGGACAGACTATGTACAAAACAGTATGCGTGACCGTAAAGAGATATTTATAGAATATAGTTATGGTGGCAGGGATTATGTTTCAGCATGTATACCAGTTGGCATAAATAATTGTTATATTGTTTATATTGCAGATTCAGCAGGTTTTGGAACAGAAAACAGCAGTCGGTTTAATTCTGGTTCTATACTTGTACCAATATTGATATTGGATATAATTATAATATTTGGTCTTCTTATATACCATATTTTATCAAGGGTAAAGCTTATAAAACTTCTGGATAATTACGGAGTTCTTGATAAACAGGAAGGGGCAGTCCTTTTTGAATATACTTTTTCCCCTAAGAAGATTGAATTATTTGGGGATTTCAGCCATGTTACAGGAGAAAATTTCACGCCGCTTGTCGGTGAGGCTGTATATGATGTATATGAATATGTACATGAGGATGATTCTTCTATAAGAGGGAGGCTGCATGAATTTTTTGACAGTGAAGAGAAAGTATTCTCGTCAGAGGTAAGGGTTATAGACAAGGACGGGGATTATGGGTGGTACCGTCTTACAGGTACAATGTTCCGGGATGCAGACGGAGGCTGCCAGCGTTTTGTTGGCAAGATAGTTAATGCCAATAAGCAGATATCAATGGAGAAAAACCTTGTACAAAGGGCAGAGAATGACCTGCTTACAGGAGTCCTTAATAAAAAGACCATAGAAGCTAAGATTGCAGGACAGTTAAAAGACAGGCCTGAGGGCAGGAATTACATATTTTTTATGGTAGACCTTGATAATTTTAAAAATGTCAATGATACACTTGGGCATATATTTGGCGATAAAGCCATTGCTGATACGGCAGCAGTGCTTACAGAGATATTCCACAGCAATGCATTTATAGGAAGGCTTGGTGGTGATGAATTTGCAGTATGTGCAATATATGATGCATTTGATGAAGAAAGCCTTATGGAATTTATTATAAAGAATGCAGAAAAAATCTGTGAGGCGAACCGCAGGGAATATTCAGATGGTGCCAATACTGTAAAGATTTCAAGCAGTGTTGGTATTTCGATAAGCCCTAGGGATGGAAGAAGTTTTGAATTATTATACAGAAAGGCTGATGAAGCACTTTACAACTCAAAGAATACAGGAAAGAACAAGTATACAATATTTGAGAGAAAGTAAGTATATAATACCCACCTGTTGCAGGACAGGTGGTGTTTTAAGATTGATTTTATATGGCAATACTGTAAAATAAAATGTATGGATTTGCAGGACAAATATTAAATATTAAACCAGAATGGAGGACAGTTAATGGCAAAGAGCATTAAAAGTTTAGAAGAAGTAAATATACCAGATATGTATTCTGTTGAAAATGCGGAGTTTATCAAAGAAACGGACAGCTTTGCACTTACATTAAGGCATAAATACAGTAATGCAAGGGTATTAATCCTTAGTAATGAGGATGATAATAAAGTATTTAATATAGGTTTCAGGACACCGCCAGGTGATGATACGGGAGTGCCACATATAATTGAGCATACAGTATTATGCGGCTCTAAGAATTTCCCGGTGAAAGACCCTTTTGTTGAACTTGTAAAAGGTTCTTTAAATACATTTCTTAATGCCACAACATATCCGGATAAAACATTATATCCTGTAGCAAGCTGTAATGGCAAGGATTTTGAAAACCTTATGCATGTATATATGGATGCTGTATTTTATCCAAATATTTATAAATATGAAGAGATATTTAAACAAGAAGGCTGGCATTATGAACTGGCAGACAAGGATGCGCCGTTAACATATAATGGCGTGGTTTATAATGAAATGAAGGGTGCATATTCTTCAGAAGAACGTGTGCTTGACTGTTTTATAATGAGCCAGCTGTTCCCGGATACTGCATACCATTATGAATCAGGCGGGATTCCTAAGTGCATACCAGAGCTCACATATGAAGATTACCTTGCTTTCCATAAGAAATATTACCATCCTTCCAACAGTTATATATATCTTTATGGTGATATGGACGTGGAAGAGCGTCTTGTATGGATGCATGAAAATTATTTAAAGGATTTCAAGGCTGTTAAGACAGATTCAGAAATAACTAAACAGGATAAGTTTGGCAAGATGAAGGACTTATCAGTAAATTATGCTGTTGGCACGGATACTGACTGTACTGAAAAGACATATTATGCATATGCGGCTGCAATGGATATTACAATGGAGCAGGAGAAATGCCTGGCATTTGAACTTCTGGCATATGTACTTGTTGAAATGCCAGGGGCACCAGTTAAAAAGGCGCTTCTTGATGCTGGCATAGGTACAGACATTGATGTGGATTTCTGTGATATAATGCTGCAAAGCTACTTTACAATAACTACTAAAAATTCCAAAGCAGGGGAAAAGAAAAGGTTTTACCAGATAATAAGAAAGACCCTTGAAGGCATAGTTAAAAAAGGCATTGATAAAAAGACCCTTGAAGCAGCATTAAATGGAATGGAATTCCGTGAGAGGGAAGCAGATTTCGGCTCATACCCGAAAGGGCTTATATACAGCTTAAAAGCTTTAAAAACATGGCTGTATGATGATAATGAACCATATTCTGCACTTAAGTATGAAAAATATTATAATTTCTTAAGGGAGAAAATCCCTACAGATTATTATGAGAAACTTATACAGGAATATATTCTTGATAATACGCATTCAGTCCTTGTGGAAATGATTCCTGAGAAAGGGCTTGCAATAAAGAATGAACAGGAACTTGAAAATAAACTTGCAGCTTTTAAGGCAGGGCTTTCTAATGAAGAAATTAATAAACTTGTAAATGATACAAAAGCTTTGAAAGCATACCAGGAAGAACCGTCACCAAAAGAGGACCTTGAGAAAATCCCTATGCTGTCAAGGGAAGATATAGGTAAAAAGGCAGCGCCATATTATAATACAGAAACCCAGGTATGCGGCATAAAGACAATACACCATAACATTACAACCAATGGCATAATATACTTAAACCTGTTCTTTGATATACAGCATTTAAAAGAATATGTGCCACAGGTTAGTTTCCTGTCAACCCTTCTTGGATATATGGATACAGAAAATTACAGTTATAATGAATTTGACACAGAAGTGAATTTTTATACAGGCGGCGTTGTTTCTGACCTTGATATATACACACACCTTGGCAGGAGTAATGAATATGAACTGAAGTTTGAAGTACGTACAAAGGTGCTGGAGGATAAAGTCCCTGATGCATTAAGGCTTATGGCAGAAATGATGTTTAAAACAATATTTACAGATGAAAAGCACTTGCGTGAAGTAGTTGCAGAAAGCCGTTCAAGGCTTAAAGTGCGCCTTATGTCATCAGGACACCAGGCAGCTTCTGTACGTGTAAATTCATGTAACTCAGAAAGTTCATGGATTATGGACCATTCTGCCGGCATTGGGTATTATAATTACCTTGTACGTCTTGATGAAAACTTTGATGAAGAGAAGGAAAATCTTATAAAAGGATGTAAAGAACTTGTAAAAGAGATATTTAAGAAAGAAAACCTGCTGGTTTCATGTACATGTACAGATAACGGCTTAAACCTGTTAAATGAAGCAATGCAGGGATTTCTGCCAGAACTTGGTAAATTTGAAGATGCAGTAAAGGATGTGGATTTAAATTCATGCCTTTTAAAATATACACCAGATATTACAATGAAGAAAGAAGCATTTACAACACCTGCTGAAATACAGTATGTGGCATTAGGGGGTACATTTGATGATGTAACCGGTGCAGACTTTGGTGTATTAAATGTGGTGCAGCATCTGTTAAATTATGATTATTTATGGAATGAAGTCCGTGTAAAGGGCGGCGCATATGGTGTAAGGTGTAATTTTACAAGGGAAAAACAGTGGTGTTTTGCTTCTTACCGTGACCCTAACCTTTCATCAACACTTGATGTATATGAAAAGACGGCAGAGTATCTTGAAAATTATAATGCAAGTGAAAGGGAAATTACAAAAACAATAATAGGGGCAATAAGTAATATAGACACACCGCTGACACCGAATATGAAGGGAAACCGTTCCATGACGGCATATTTTAAGAAGATTAGTTATGATGTACTCCAGAAGGAAAGGGACAGCATATTGTCCTGTGGCATTAATGATATAAGAAAAGCAGCAGATGTAATAAAGGCAGTGGTGGCAGAAGAGAATATATGTGTAATTGGTAATGAGAAACATATAAAAGATGAGAAAGATATATTTAATGAAATAAAAGTTTTATCTTAACCTTTTTGTACTGGCGGCATGCCAGTACGATTTATCTGGAATGGAGGACTTATGGGCAAGTTTAAATCAGGATTTGTAACTCTTATAGGAAGGCCTAATGTCGGCAAGTCAACACTTATGAATACGCTTGTAGGGCAGAAAATAGCTATTACTTCCAATAAGCCGCAGACAACCAGGAACCGCATACAGACTGTATATACATGTAAAGAAGGACAGGTAATTTTCCTTGATACGCCAGGCATACATAAAGCTAAAAATAAACTTGGCGAATATATGGTTTCTGTTGCAGAGAGGACATTAAAAGAAGTTGATGTAATACTATGGCTTGTAGAGCCGTCAACATTTATAGGGGCCGGGGAGAGGCATATTGCAGAGTGTATAGGGAAATCAGATATACCTGTAATACTTGTTATCAATAAAATAGATACTGTAAATAAAGCAGAAATCCTTACATTTATAGATGCTTATAAAGATATAGCAAGTTTTGCAGAGATTATACCTGTTTCTGCCCTGAATGGTGAGAATACAGATGACCTTATAAATACTGTTATAAGATATCTGCCACAAGGCCCTTGTTACTATGATGAAGATACAATAACAGACCAGCCGGAGCGCCAGATAGTAGCAGAAATGATACGTGAAAAGACACTAAGGAACTTAAGTGATGAAGTGCCACATGGGATTGCTGTTGCAATAGACAGGATGAAAGAGCGCCCAAAAGGAAATATTATTGATATTGATGCTACAATTATATGTGAACGTAATTCGCATAAGGGAATTATAATAGGAAAACAGGGGGGCATGCTTAAGAAAATCGGGTCAGAAGCACGCAGGGATATTGAGTCGCTGCTTGCCTGCCATACTAACCTTAAGCTCTGGGTAAAGGTAAAGAAAGACTGGCGCAACAGCGATTTCCTTATAAAGAATTTCGGGTATGACAAGAAGGATTTTGACTGATATTAACATATAAGGGTTTACAGAAGATACCAGTATATAAAAACCGGATAAAGGCTATCATATTATCACAGAATACCTGTTTGCTCAGGCTGTGGAAAGGTATGGTGGTAACATGGAAGAGAAAGATTGCTGGGAGAAATTTGCTGTTTCAGGCAAGGTTGAGGATTACTTAGAATACCGCAGCTGTGTGGAATATGCGGCACATAATAAAGCAGATGGCACAAAGGCAGCACTTGTATTTACAACAAAACCAGAGGCTGCATCTGGCTGTACTGCTAAAACTGGCTGCCAGATACTTTTGTATGGAGGGCTGGATTGAAAGACATTATTAATCTTACAGGTATGGTACTGGTTTCTTCCCCTTTAAAAGAGTATGATAAACGAATTGAAATACTTACAAGGGAGAGGGGAAGGATACCAGCATTTGCACAGGGCGCAAGAAAACAGGGCAGCGCCCTTTCTGCATGTACAGTCCCTTTTACATTTGGTGAATTTGGATTGTATGAGGGACGTAATTCATATTCTTTAAAATCAGGAGTAATAGGGAATTATTTTGGAAACCTTGCAGAAGATTATGACTTGCTATGCTATGCATCATATTTTACGGAGATTGCAAGGCATCTGACAAGGGAGAATGTAAAGGCGGACGGGGAACTGCTGCTTTTGTACATAACGTTCAGGGCGTTACAGGCAGGAAAAGTCCCTGTAAAGCTTATAAGAAGAATATTTGAACTGCGGTTTATGGCAATACAGGGGGAAGCGCCAGGCGTATTTTCATGTGTACGTTGTGGGAAAAGTGAGGCATCTGACGTATATATGGCAGAGGGAGGGCTGGTCTGTAAGGAATGCGCAGGAAAGGACAGCAGACTTAAAGGGCACTATCCAATAACACTAAGCCCTGATGCAAAGTATGCACTGCAATATATTATTTCAAGCCAGTTTAATAAATTGTATACTTTTAATGTGTCAGACAGTATAATGGGTGAAATTAATAATTTTATGGAAAAATACCTTGCAAGGTACCTGCCACACCATTTTAAATCGGCAGAATTTCTAATATAAATTTAATATATGGTCTTGAAATCCTTATATTGTAATGATATATTAAATGGTAATTGTGATGTAACATAATATATAAATTGGAGGAATTACAATGGAAAAGACAATGGATAAAATAGTTGCGCTGTCAAAGGCAAGGGGCTTTATATACCCAGGCTCAGAGATATATGGAGGGCTTGCAAATACATGGGATTATGGAAACCTTGGTGTGGAACTTAAGAATAATGTAAAGCAGGCATGGTGGAAGAAGTTTGTGCGTGAAAATAAGTACAATGTTGGTATTGACTGTGCTATCCTTATGAATCCGCAGACATGGGTTGCATCAGGCCATCTTGGAAGTTTTTCTGACCCTCTTATGGACTGTAAAGAGTGCCATGAACGTTTCCGTGCAGATAACCTTATTGAAGATTATATGAAAGAAAACGGGATAGAACAAAAAGGAAGCATTGACGGCTGGTCTAATGAAAAGATGCAGGCTTATATTGATGATAACAATATTGCATGCCCTTCATGCGGAAAGCATAATTTTACTGATATAAGGCAGTTTAACCTTATGTTTAAGACATTCCAGGGTGTAACAGAGGATGCTAAAAGCACTGTTTACCTGCGCCCGGAAACAGCACAGGGCATATTTGTAAACTTTAAGAATGTACAGCGTACATCACGTAAGAAAGTGCCATTTGGCATAGCACAGGTTGGAAAGTCATTCCGTAACGAAATTACTCCTGGTAACTTTATATTCCGTATAAGAGAATTTGAACAGATGGAACTTGAATTTTTCTGCAAGCCTGATACAGACCTTGAATGGTTTGCATACTGGAAAGATTACTGTATAAACTGGCTTAAATCACTTGGCATTAAAGATGAAGAAATGCGTGTGCGTGACCATGAAAAAGAGGAACTTTCCTTCTACAGCAAAGCAACTTCTGACATAGAATTTTTGTTCCCGTTTGGCTGGGGTGAACTCTGGGGCATAGCTGACCGTACAGACTATGACCTTACACAGCACCAGAATGTATCAGGGCAGGATATGGGTTATTTTGATGATGAATTAAATGAGAAATATATCCCTTATGTTATTGAACCTTCACTTGGTGCTGACCGTGTAACACTTGCATTTCTGTGCAATGCTTATGATGAAGAGGAACTTGAAGGCGGTGATATGCGTACAATCATGCACTTCCATCCTGCCATTGCACCAGTTAAGATTGCAGTCCTCCCGCTTTCAAAGAAGCTTGGGGAACAGGCAGAAAAGATTTACGATAACCTTAGCAAGTTATATAATTGTGAATATGACGACAGGGGAAATATAGGCAAGCGCTACCGCCGCCAGGATGAGATTGGGACACCATTCTGCATAACATATGATTTTGATTCAGAAGAAGACGGCGCAGTAACAGTACGTGACCGCGATTCAATGGAACAGGAACGTGTTAAGATTACAGAGCTTGTATCTTATTTTGATGGAAAGTTTGATTTCTGATACATGGCTTTATATGGTTATTATAGAAACGGGGACAGATGCTATAATTAATCTGTCCCCGTTTTGGCCTGCAATATTATCTGCTGGTTTATTTGGCATTATTATTCTGTTGTTAATTCTTCATAACCATCAGGAACTGTTATATTAAGGGTTTCACAGATTTCCTTATTATACAGTTTAGTAACATTTGGTGCAGTCTGGATATCCATAGTACCTGCATCTTTTCCATTTACAAGGATATCATATGCCATTTCACCTGTTAACTTTCCTATATCGTAGTAGCTTATAGAAAGTGTTGCAACACCTGCTGCACATAAACCTGCTTCACCAGCAAAAAGCGGGATGCCTGCCGGGACTACTACATTCTTAATTGTTTCAACACTGGAAGCAAATGTATTATCAGTAGGGATATAAAGTGCATCACATTCATCACATGCTGTTGTAATTACAGACTGTATTTCATTGGAATCAGCTGCTGTATATTCCTTATAGGCAATATTGTCTGCATCAAGTGCTTCTTTCATAAGGCCTGCCTGGTATGATGAGTTTGGCTCTGATGAACAGTAAGCAATGCCGACTGTTTTTACATCAGGCATAACCTCAAGTATCAGGTCTTCCTGCTGGTCAATAGGTGCAAGGTCAGATGTCCCCGATACATTAGTGCCAGTGTGGCCCTGCCAGTCAGAAAGGTTTAAGGCTGTAGCATAATCAGTTATGGATGTCCCAAGAACCGGGATACTGTTTGTTGCTGTAACTGCTGCCTGGAGTGCCCCTGTGGCATTTGCCATAATAAGGTCCACATTATTGGTTACAAAGCCATTGCATATTGTGGAACAGTTAGTAGCTTCACCCTGTGCATTTTGCAGGTCAAATTTAACATTGCCTTCACCAAGCTTTTCTGTAAGCGCGTCCTGGAAACCTTTTGTTGCAGCATCAAGCGCTTCATGTTCCCTGAGCTGGCAGATACCGATATGGTAAACCTTGTCCCCGCCGCCAGAAGAAACAGAAGAACTCTGGTTCTGGGAAGAACCGCTGTTATTGCCTGTAGTGCCATTAGAAGTGCCGGAGCCGCTGCTGCTGCCACATGCTGAAAGGGTTGTCATCATTGCAACAGCTGTCAGTACAGATATTATTTTTTTGCTAAGTTTCATCATTTTCCTCCATTATTTAAAAAAGTTACCTGTAACGGAACTATTATATAGCAGTAAAACAGCTTTAGTCAATAATTAATATTTCAAATTTTGCAGCTATATTCCAAAGCTTTTAGTGGTTCTGCTGGCTGCAGGGCAGGTTTATACATATATATAGTAAAATTTTTCTAAAAAATGAAGAAAATTGAAAAAAAACTTTTTACATTTTCAATATATATGGTATACTATTTATAGCAGCTTTCCAGATTTAAGCAATAACTGCCAGATACATCTATATGGGGATTATTTTAGTGTGTTGTTATGTATCTGGAACGGATATGCTTATAGTGCCTGGTCCTGGCAATCTGGCCTTGCAGGGCGGGGTATGCCGGCAGGGCAGGTCTGGACAAGCCAGATGTGCGGTATAGTACCGCTAAAATCAATTATTTTCAGGAGGTAACTTTTAATGGCAAACAAATGGGTTTATTTGTTCAGTGAAGGAAATGCAAACATGCGTGAGCTTCTTGGTGGTAAGGGTGCTAACCTTGCTGAGATGACAAGCCTCGGGCTTCCAGTGCCACAGGGTTTCACTATTACAACCGAAGCTTGTACACAGTATTATGAAGATGGCCGTGAAATCAACGAAGAGATTCAGGCACAGATTAATGAGTACATTGTAAAGATGGAGGAGATTACAGGAAAGAAATTTGGTGACAATGAAAATCCTCTTCTTGTATCTGTACGTTCAGGAGCAAGGGCTTCTATGCCTGGTATGATGGATACTATTCTTAACCTTGGGCTTAATGAAACAGTTGTCAACGTTATTGCCAGCAAGTCAGGCAACCCACGCTGGGCATGGGACTGCTACAGAAGGTTTATCCAGATGTATTCAGATGTAGTTATGGAAGTTGGCAAGAAATACTTTGAAGAGCTTATCGACAAGATGAAAGCTGACAAGGGTGTTACTTATGACGTAGAACTTACTGCGGATGACCTTAAAGAACTTGCTTCACAGTTTAAAGCTGAGTACAAGGCAAAGATTGGCACAGACTTCCCTGACGACCCAAAAGAGCAGTTAATGGGTGCTGTTAAAGCTGTATTCCGTTCATGGGACAACCCTCGTGCAAATGTATACCGCCGTGACAATGATATCCCTTATTCATGGGGTACTGCTGTAAATGTACAGAGCATGGCATTTGGTAATATGGGTGATGACTGCGGTACAGGTGTTGCATTTACACGTGACCCTGCTACAGGCGAGAAGAAACTTATGGGCGAGTTCCTTATTAATGCACAGGGCGAGGACGTTGTTGCTGGTGTACGTACCCCTATGCCTATTGCAAAGATGGCAGAGGAATTCCCAGAGGCGTTTGCTGAATTTGAAAAGGTATGCAGCACACTTGAGAACCACTACAGGGATATGCAGGATATGGAGTTTACTGTTGAGAACAAGAAACTCTATATGTTACAGACACGTAATGGCAAGAGGACAGCACAGGCTGCTTTGAAAATTGCATGTGACCTTGTTGATGAGGGCATGAGAACAGAAGAAGAAGCAGTAGCAATGATTGACCCACGTAACCTTGATACACTTCTCCACCCACAGTTTGACGCTGCTGCACTTAAGAAAGCAGAGCCAGTTGCAAAAGCACTTGGTGCATCACCTGGAGCTGCATGCGGCAAAGTTGTATTCTCAGCAGAGGATGCCAAAGAATGGGCTGCAAGGGGAGAGAAAGTTGTACTTGTACGTCTTGAAACATCTCCAGAAGATATCGAAGGCATGAAGGCTTCACAGGGTATCCTTACAGTACGTGGCGGTATGACATCACACGCTGCCGTAGTTGCACGTGGTATGGGTACATGCTGTGTATCTGGCTGTGGCGATATCGCTATGGACGAGGAGAACAAGAAATTCACACTTGCAGGCAAAACTTATACAGAGGGCTCAGAGATTTCAATTGATGGTTCTACAGGTAATATCTATGATGGTATTATCCCAACAGTAGATGCTACAATCGCTGGCGAATTTGGCCGCATCATGGCATGGGCTGACAAGTACAGGAAGCTTAAAGTACGTACAAATGCTGATACACCAGCAGATGCTAAGAAAGCACGTGAACTTGGTGCAGAAGGTATCGGTCTGTGCCGTACAGAGCATATGTTCTTTGAAGGTGACAGGATTGATGCATTCCGTGAAATGATTTGTTCTGATACAGTAGAAGAAAGAGAAGAAGCACTTGCAAAGATTCTTCCATACCAGCAGGGTGACTTTGAGAAGTTATACGAGGCACTTGAAGGCAATCCTGTAACAATACGTTTCTTAGACCCTCCTCTCCATGAATTTGTTCCTACAGAGGAAGCAGACATTAAGAAACTTGCAGATGCAAAGGGCAAATCTGTTGAGGAAATCAAGACAATTATTGAATCACTCCATGAGTTCAACCCTATGATGGGACACCGTGGATGCCGTCTTGCTGTAACTTATCCGGAAATTGCCAAGATGCAGACAACAGCAGTAATCCGTGCTGCAATCAATGTAAAGAAGGCACATCCGGACTGGACAGTAGAGCCTGAAATCATGATTCCGCTTGTTGGTGATATCAAAGAACTTAAGGTTGTTAAGAAAATAGTAGTAGAAACAGCAGATGCTGAAATCGCAGCAGCAGGCAGCGATATGAAGTATGAAGTAGGTACAATGATTGAAATACCTAGGGCTGCACTTACAGCAGATGACATCGCTTCAGAAGCTGAATTCTTCTGCTTCGGTACAAACGACCTTACACAGATGACATTTGGTTTCTCACGTGATGATGCAGGTAAGTTCCTTGATGCTTATTATGATGCAAAAATCTTTGAAAACGACCCATTCGCAAAACTTGACCAGACAGGTGTAGGACAGCTTATGGAAATGGCAATCGAAAAAGGAAAGAAAACACGCCCATCACTCCACTGCGGTATATGCGGCGAACATGGCGGTGACCCTTCATCAGTAGAATTCTGCCATAAAATCGGACTGGATTATGTATCATGCTCTCCATTCCGTGTGCCAATAGCAAGACTTGCAGCAGCACAGGCAGCGATTGCGACAGAAGGAAAATAGATTACAAGTATATGTATTTTATGACGCTTGTTGCAAAAAGGGCGAATGTACAGGATTTTATGGCACATAGACCTGAGTATACAAAGGCAAACAAGTTCAAAGATATTATATTCAAAATCTATCTATAAAGAATTGGGGAAACTGAAAAACAAAGGTTTCCCCTTTTTTATAAGGTTTTCACTGAGGATTATATTCTTTCGAGAAAAGGATATAGTCCTTTTTTCGTGACAAAATTTATTTTTAAAAGGAGGTCATGACAGTGACAAACACAGCGTTAAGAGCAGAGGCGCAGAGCGCCAACAACACACACATGGTTTTTGCAAACGAGGAACATGAGAAGTTTTATTATGAGAAATTGAAACAGGCGAGGTATCAGGACTGTTATCACAAG
>DKYP01000177.1:38549-51016 GCA_002499945.1 Lachnoclostridium sp. UBA7097 | reverse complement strand
TAAATTTTTATGCGGTTATCCTGTCTTTTCATCTTTCATACTTTACACTTTAAGTTGCTAATGGTATAATGAAATAATCATTAATCTATTTTTTAGTTAAGAGAGGACGATACTATGGGACTATTACAAGACTGGAGAGAGTACGCATATGGTGTAGACATTAATTCTAAAGCAGGGAAAGCCATCTGGGATAAGTATTTTAAAGAGGAGAAGGCTGTTTATGAGCAGCTCCTAGCCGACCCGTCAAATGTTGTCAGTGGCACAGTAGGCGGACTTGCACACAAGTATAATATGGAACTTAAATATATGGTGGGATTTCTTGATGGCATTAATGACAGTCTTAAAGAAGCCAATCCGATTGAAAGCATGACAGAGGATACAGAGGTAAAACTTGATATAGATTTAGAGAAACTTTATTACAATATGGTTGAAGCAAAAGCAGAATGGCTTTACGGGCTTCCTGCATGGAATAACTTGTTGTCTGAAGAACGCAGGAAGGAACTTTATCTAAAGCAGAAGAAATCAGGGACTATAACCAGGGGGAAAAAAATTGGAAGGAATGACCCATGTCCATGTGGAAGCGGCAAGAAATACAAGAAATGCTGCGGGGCCAATATATAGCTTTAAGTGTATTAGCGGAGGTGTAGTATGATGGGGGATTACATTGGCTTTGAACAGAAAATGGAACGGTACAGGTCTTTAATGGATATGCCAGAAGAGATGATATTCTTTTTTGAGCAGGATGGATTTGTATGTGAAAGGAACAGGTTTGTTGGAAGCCAGCTTGAGTATGAAGAGGAAGAAGATATATATATACAGGACATTTTCCGTTCAGTTTTCAGGCTGGAGAATGGAAATATAATCCTGGCGGGCAAACCTGAATCTGAACGTTTTGAAACAGCAGCATACAGGAAGAACCAGACATGTATAACAGCAAGTACCTATATATGCTTTCTTGATGAGGAAGAAACCGGGTGTTACGGAATGTGCTGTGCCCGCAATATAGGCAAGTATAAAGAAACTGCCAAAGACCTTATATCTGCTAAGGTAGAAGTTGAAGAAGCCCATAAGGAACGCAATGAGTTTGTTGCTAATGTCACACATGAACTCAGGACGCCGGTTAATGGCGTAATGGGTCTTGCACAGAATCTTCTGGCGACTTCTTTAACAGATGAACAGAAAGAGTCAGTTGAAATTATTAAACAGTGCTGTTCCAATATGATTAAAATTATAAACAATATCCTGGATTTCTCAAAACTGCAGTCAGGAAAGTTTACAATAGAGTATAATGAATTCAGTTTCCACCAGATGATGGATAAACTTGTCAAAGTCAATATGCCACAGGTGGAAGAAAAAGGGATTAAACTTATCTGTAATGTTTCCGCAGATATCCCGGATATGATGATAGGTGATGAATTAAGGATTACGCAGGTTTTAAACAACCTTTTGTCAAATGCAATCAAGTTTACAAGTGTAGGGCAGATAGTTATTAATGTTGTAAAGACAGTTGACCTCGAAGAGGAGTTTGAACTGTTCTTTATGGTTATTGATACAGGAATAGGAATTGCTGAAAAAGAGATGGATAAACTATTCAAAAGCTTTTCACAGGTTGATGCATCAATAACAAGAAGGTTTGGGGGTACGGGCCTTGGGCTTAGCATTGTTAAAAGCCTTGTAGAGATGATGGGCGGGAGTGTAAATGTTGAAAGCGAAAAGGGCAAGGGAAGTACATTTTCATTTTCAGTAAGAGTAAAAAAGGCTGCCCCGGATATTAGCGGGGAAACAGAGGCTGTAAAAGAAAGTTCATATTTATTTAATCTGGGGGATATATCCGCTGATGATGATGAAGAAGATGAAAACAGGCTCTATGTACTTGGTTCTCCTGAAAATATTAGCGGTATTAAGGAAAATATGGAGAAACTCATTATTTGTATTGAGATGGAGAACTGGGACAGGGCAGATGCATTTGCGGATAATATAAAGCAGCTTGTTGCAGAGGATACCATGAACCTTAAAAGGAAAGCTTTCCGTCTCCAGATGACTGTCAGGAAAGGGGCACATGAAGCCGCCATTGTGCAGTATAATGAACTTAAGGAAGCCATAATTGAGGCATTTGGTGGAGAGGAGGGATAATGATATGCCTGCAAATAATGAGCAGAAGCCTAATATTCTTATAGTAGATGATGTTTCAGCTAATCTGGTGCTTTTATCAGAGATAATAAAATCAGCAGGATATACACCACGTCCTGTTATAAGTGTAAAACAGGCTTTAGCAGCGATAAACCAGAAGAGCCCGCATATTATACTGCTTGATATAACAATGCCGGATATAAATGGTTTTGACTTCTGTTCAATGCTTAAGTCTGATGTAAAGACAAGGGATATACCAATAATTTTCATATCTGCCCTGGATTCTGTTGAAGATAAGATAAGGGGGTTTAAGCTTGGTGCTGTTGACTATATAGCAAAACCATTTGAGAAGGAAGAAGTTACCCTGAGGCTCAATACACATCTTAAAATTTACAAGATGCAGCAGGAACTTGAAACATATAACAAGAAGCTCCATAAAGTAGTAAACACACAGATACAGATGGTTGCTGAAGAGCAGCATAATATTTTTTATGCATTAGCAAGCCTGCTTGAATCAAGGTATGACAACAATGAGGGCCATCTTGGGATGATAGGCGCTAACTGCAGGGTGCTTGCTATGAGCCTGCAATTCTCCCCGAGGTTTGATAAAAAAATAACGAGTAGTTTTATTGATACTATTGAAGTTGCTTCACAGCTCCATGATATAGGAACATTTGCAATAAGGGATAATATACTTTTTAAGGAAGGACCCCTTACACCAGAGGAATGGGAAGTTGTTAAAAAGCATACCGAAACAGGGGCTAAACATCTTGAGAAGATATATAAATACAGTGGCAATAATGAACTTATAGACATGGCAGTGGACATTGCAAGATACCACCATGAGAACTGGGACGGGACAGGATACCCGTATGGAATTAAAGGCACAGATATACCACTTTCTGCAAGGATTATGGCCATAGTGGATGTATATGATGCATTAAACCGTGACAGGTGTTACAGAAAAGCATATTCTAATGAAGAGAGCCTTAAGATAATGCAGGATGAATCTGGCAAAAGGTTTGACCCATATATGATGGAGATATTTAACAAAGTCCAGAAGCAGATGCGTTTACAAAAAAAGACATAAAAAGCAGGATTAGGAGGTACAGATTGTGGATTCTATGATGGAAATCTTCTATGAGGAGGCAGTTTCTTTAACTAATGAATTGCGCAGCATAATAGATAATTATAAAGACAGCCCCACTTATGATGGAGATTATATAAAAAAGGTTTTCCGTATTATACATACGATGAAGGCAGATTCTACAATGATGCTTTTAGATGCCATTGCAGTACCCAGCAGGGTCTTTGAAAGTCTGCTTGTTTTTTTCAGGAATAATAAGTTTGATATAACAGATAAAGAACGTTTTGATAAAATTATAACAAAATACGTTGGATATATTTCAGAAGATATTGAAAAGTTTGCAGGCGGCGGCAAACTTGAACACAGGCATGAAGATTTAGAAAAAGATATTAGTGGTTATCTTGAGGAATTAAAAAAAGAGTATAATAAAGAAGGTGATGATGCTACACCACCTTCACATGAGGAAGCTGGCCAGAAAAAGCAAAGGCAGGTATATTATATTGCTGCGGATACAGGAAGCAGTATTCCGGAGAAGAAGCCGGAAAAAAGCCAGCCGGCCAGAAAGCCGGAGCCGGAATTGAAAAGTTCTGGCAATGAGGTTATACTGGTAAAACAGGATGATATTGACAGGATTTATAAGAGCATAAAGCATTATACTAGTTTTGTGAACACTATAGAAGAAAGGTTTAAGGGTGACAGGAGCATAGAAATCCGGCATAAGGATTTAATGATGTTAAAAAATATCAGGCATGAATTATCGGTTGCAGCAGACCATCTTACAAAGTCAGACTTTGTAGCAGTAGCCCAGAAGATGGAACTTGTTGTAGATGAGATGTCCAAGTCACTGAATAAGCCAGTTAAGCTTATAACAAGAGGTACACATTCCCTTGTTGAGAAGTCAAAGAGGGAGAAAATTTCAAGTGCGCTTGTACATGTAATAAGGAATGCAGTAGACCACGGCATTGAAAATATGGATGAACGTGAACGCTTAGGTAAAGCACCTGTCGGGATTGTAAGGCTGGTTTTTGAAAACAGGGATAGCGGCCTTATGATATCTGTAGAAGATGACGGGGCAGGAATTGATAAGAAGGCAGTCCTTAAAAGTGCAAAGGCAAATAACCTTTTAAAGAAACCAGAAGAAGAATATACAGATGATGAAATAACCAACCTGCTTTTTGCAAGCGGTGTAAGCACAACAGAGAAAGCTAATGATTATTCAGGGCGTGGTGTCGGGATGGATGTTATACGCCACAATATTGTTTCCCTTGGCGGCAGTGTTAATATTACAAGCAATTACGGATTTGGTACAAAGGTAGTTATGAAGTTTGACATGTAAATACAACAGGAGTAATCTTTAACTAGATTACTCCTGTTGTTATAACTGTTACTTTTAGTTTATATAAGCTGCATCTGTACATCTTTGGTTAATACGTCTGTATAGCTGAAAGAAATTGTGTGTATGGTTTTATCCACTTTGTTTTCAACCTGGATAAGGAATATGCTCGGATAAGTCTGGCATATGATGCCTTCGGTTACATCAATTTTATGTCTTCCGCGGTTTGCACGGATTTTAACCTTATTGCCAATATTTTTACCAACGGATGACTTTACCCTGTTTAAATCTGTCTGGCTCATTTTTCACCTATGCCTTTCGTTGCATGTCTACAATAATCTTTAATATTACATAAGCTAATTTAGCACAAAATTACAAAAAAGTCAATTTTACGGGACTTTTGGACGAAAAACCAATGTAAAAAATAAACAATGTTTAAATCAGAAATAAATTTTTATTATATAATATTTTCACAAAAGTGGACACAATAACATAAACCAGCGTAAAAAGCATTGGGAAAATATACAAAATAAACTGGATAATTAGTGCAAAATTAATAAAATGTTTAAATATTGTAAAATTTGTGCTAAAATATATATAACTGGCGGAAGGAAGTGGACTTGTGAACCATATCATGATAGATTTAGAGATGAATAAAATAGAGAAACAGTGTCACAAAGATAAAAAGCTGTCAAGCGAACTTATAGAGATTGGTGCTGTAAAGATGAATGATAAGTTTGATGTAACTGACAAGTACCAGACATATGTAAGCCCTTCATTTGGCAAGATGAACAGCAGGATAATAAAACTTACTGGCATTACAGATGACAAACTGGAAGGAGCACCCGGCTTTTCTGAGGCGCTTGATGATTTCAGTAAATGGATAGGCACTGAAAAGACAACTTTCTATTCATGGAGTATGTCAGATATACACCAGTTCCAGGTAGAAGCGGATTTTAAGGGGTATAAAGGCAGGATTATAGGCAGGATGGCGGCTAACTGGGTAGACTTCCAGCTTGAATACAGTAAGCTTTTAAGGATTGAGAAGAAGATTAAGCTTAAGCAGGCAGTACAGGCAGCAGACTATAAGTTTACAGGGGCAGAACATACAGCACTCTCTGATGCTGTAAATACTGCCGAAATACTCAGGCTGTCTAAGAATCCTGAGAAGTTTGAACGTGTTATGAAGCCGGTGCTTGATTTGTTCAGCCCGGCAAGGGACGGGAACACACTTTTAGATATGTGTCCCGAGTTTTTCGCTGATACATTAGGAATCCCGCCTGCTACGCAGGATGAACATAACAACTGATGCACTTATAATAACCACATAGCCAATATAGCTTAATATGTCAGGCATCTCACCAAGAAACACAAATCCAAGTATCCCTGCAAATATTATCTGGGAATAATCATAAACAGACAGTTCATTAGCAGGTGCATACGTATATGCTGCTGTAATGGAGAACTGTCCCCCTGTTGCTGCCAGCCCCGCCAGAAGAAGGAATAAAAGCTGTTTTAAATCCATTGGTGTATAAGCCGTTATACAGTATGGGAGTGAACACAGGCACGAGAATACTGAAAAGAAAAACACAATGAGGTTGCCTGGAACGCCTCTTCCGGCTGCCTTACGTAACAGCGTATAAGCTAATCCTGCACTCATGCCGCTTAAAAGCCCTATAAGTGCAGGAAATGGTATAAATGGGTGGCTGCTGCCAGAAGAAGCCATAAAACCAGGTTTCAATATAAATAATGTGCCACAGAGTGCAGCAAATACACAGGCAAGCTGGTAAGGTTTTGCCTTTTCTTTTAATATAAAGTATGAAAACAGTATGGCAAAAAATGGCGAAAGCTTGTTAAGCATTGACGCATCAGAGATATTTAAATGGTCAATAGCATAAAAGTTAAATATTAAGCCAAGAGTGCCAAAAGCTGAACGTAAAAATACCAGATGCCAGTTCCCTTTACAGCCTGAAAACGGGACATGGTTCTTAATTATCAGTGCCAGTGAAAAAAATATGGCTACAACATTTCTAAAAAATGCTTTCTGCAAAGTTGGAATGTCACCTGACATTTTTACGAATAAGTTCATAAGTGCGAAGAAAAAAGCCGCACATATTATACATAGTATTCCTTTATTCTTTTCTTTCATTTTTTCAACTTATTAATTTACAGTTAATTTTATAGTTGCTTTTTTGTTATTATACGTTTTTACAGTTATAACTGTTTTCCCTTTTTTCAGCGCTGTTACCTTTCCGTTCTTATTAACCTTTGCAATCTTCTTATTGGAAGAAGAAAATTTAAAATGGTAACTTGCGCTTCCAGATGGAACCCTGGCAGCTATTTTAAAAGTATTGCCTTTTTTAATCCTTTTATTAACAGGAACAGCAAGCTGGACTTTGGATGGTGCCTTTTTAACATTAATTTCTATCCTGGCAGGTTCAGCCCTGTCAATAAAGGCTGTTATAACCGCAGTTCCTACAGATTTGGCAATAACTGTACCTGAACTGTCGACAATAGCTACTTTATTATTATTGCTTGCATACATTATATCATCCAGTGATATATTTGATGAACCGCCACTTATTGAAACATTTAGCTTGTAATTTTCATTTTTACCCAAAGTAATAGTATTTTTTGATATCTGCAATCTTGTTGTGTCAAAAACCAGTGAACCAGATGGTACTGGTACTGCGCTTGTGCCAGGGGACTGGGTAACTGAAGGTGCTGCACTTGGGCTTGCAGCAGGGGCAGCAGTAATATCAGGTGTATTAGTAGTTACAGGTTCCTGGGGGGTATCAGTAGCAGATGGTTCTGGTGTGGCTGTTACAACAGGCTCTGCTGGTTCTGCATTTGCCTTACCTGAGTCAGTTGTAAATGCCTTGATACATATATTATTTAAACCTTTTGATGATGCATCTTCCCATTTCTTATTAAGGTAATAATAACTCTGTCCTTTTTTGGAAGAATAGCTGTAATTTACATCACCTGTTGATATATCCTCACCTTCTATTGGGAGGTATGCCTGGCTGCCAGCAGAAGACTTGTATTTATAAGTTATAACAACAGAAAATTTCTCACCAGGGTCCAGTTCACAGCTTGAATCCAAAGGTACAGTATGGTATCCGCTTAATGCTGCAGTACCACTTGTTGTACATTTTTTAACCAGTGTGCCTTTAGCCGGGGAATTACCAGAAACATTTTTATATATTTCAATAGTATATGCCTGTTTGTCTGTAATTGTATAAAATGATACAGCCTTTAATGTCTGTACGCTGCCACTGTCTGCTGTAAAGACATTGGCACCCTTGATATTAGTATTCTTTATATAAACAACATCACCATATCCTATTGCATCATACTGGTAGTTATTATCATAATTGGAAACTGGTTCTACATCAAATGTATATATATCACAGATTGAAGGCTCATAATATGATAACCAGAAATAACCGTTATCATTATATTCTTCGCCGTAGCTGTTGGCGATAAGCCATGCACCGTTTCCAGAAGGAGTGTTCCTGAAATTACTTTTGGAATAATTATCATCCCATCCAATTATGGTTACACAGTGGTTCGCCATTCTCTGTGCCATTGTGCCAGAATATTTTTTCTGGTAGAATGACTTTCCGCTAAGAGTACCAGTTTCAAAGCCGGATTCATCATAAAACATGGATATATCAAGTGCACCATGTTCAATTAAGGCATTTTTAATCTGTGTCCTTGAGCTGTTATCATAGCATTCTGCATTTTGCAGGTGTGCAACAGAATCATAACGGATTGAATTGCCCTTTGCCGCCATGCTGTCTGCCATGTCAGATTCTTCCTGGTAGTTTGCTGCTGTAAAAGGTGCTTTGTCCTCTGTTTCTATCCCGGACCACTGTGCAAGTGTGCTGACTGCAGTAAGTGCATTCCCGCCTATATCATATGATGTAGGGCTTGAAGAATTATCTGTCCATGGGAAGATATGCAATATGCTTGAGGAAATTGAAACAGGGGTTATGCCATCACCATACATAGAGCTTGAATTATCAGTAATGCCGCTGTATGAATACCATGTAAGGTGGTTTTCTGAAAAATCAGTATCTTGCTTGCTTGTAATATTTTTAAGCATAGAGTTTGATTCGGAAGCCTTGATTGCGGCAAACGCCCAGCATGCACCTGTAACCCCCTGGTCTTTAATAGAAGTAGCAAGGCCATTGTCACGGAGGTCATACTTGGACGGAAGGGAAGAAGCCTGCCTTAAATTACTTTCCCCGGCGCCAGTATTTGCAGCAAGTGTCTGCTTTACCCCGTTTTCATCAACATATGCATACCTTAACAGTCCGTTATTATTACTTTCTATGACCCTTGAAAGCTTATTTAAGGTTTCAGTGCCGCCAGTGGTTTCTGCATTAGCAGGGATGCCTGTGGCAGTGCCTGTAAATGCAAGCCCTGTTGCCAGAAGCAGGCTTATGTACTTAGAATTTTTAATTTTGACCATAGACATTTTCCTTTCTTTTAAATTATTAATATTTTGTTAATGTTGTTTAATACGTTGAGTTAAATTATTTTCTGTGATATAATTCTAAAATCCTTATACAATAGTTATTAATAGTAAAAACTTACAAGAATAGTGTGGCAGAAATTTAGCAAAAAGTCAAACTTTATGTGAGCAATTTTTATAATTAATTAAATTTTTTATGGAAGGAAAGGTGGAAATGAAATTTTTTAAAGATATTCTCAAAGGAGTAGTAATAGGGGTTGCCAATGCAATACCAGGTGTAAGCGGCGGCACAATGATGGTATCTATGGGAGTGTATGATGATATCATCTTTTGTATTACACATCTGTTTAAACAGCTTAAGAAAAGCATAATGATATTGCTGCCTTATTTTATTGGAATGTTAATAGGGATAGTGGGCCTTGCATTTTCTATAAAATCATTGTATGCAAATTTCCCGTTCCAGACGAGCATGGTATTTATAGGGCTTATAATTGGCGGGGTTCCTATGCTTTATGAACATGTTAAAAAGACATCATTAAAACTTTCACATATACTGCTGTTTCTTTTATTTATGGCAGCAATTATAGCTATGCAATATTTTGGGGGCAGCGGGAAAGATGTAACCCTTTCACTTGATATTATTTCTATAATTAAAATATTCTTTATCGGGATACTTGCATCTGCCACAATGGTAATACCTGGTGTAAGTGGTTCAATGATGATGATGATACTTGGATATTACAATCCAATTATTAATGCAATTACAGATTTTGTTACAGCACTGGCAGCACGTGACTTTAATACAATGTTAAATATATGTGGTTCACTTGTGCCTTTTGGAATTGGTGTAGTTCTTGGGATTTTTGTTATTGCCAAAATTATAGAGGTATTATTACAGAAGTTTGAAGCACATACATATTGTGCGATATTAGGACTTGTAATTTCATCACCAGTAGTAATCCTTATGGGCACTGATATGGCAAATATTAATATAATAGCGGTTTTAACCGGGCTTGTCTGCCTTGTGGCGGGTACTCTTGCGTCAAGGCAGCTTGGCAAGTAGAACCAGATTGGAGTGCTTATGGAAAAAGAGAGTAAGAGTGTGATACACAAAAAGATATGTGCCCATCTTGCAATAGTATTATGCGGGACATTGTTTCTTATATTTGTACTGCCAGGGCTTGTAAAGTTTTTTGCACCACTGGTTATAGCATGGATTATTGCAATGATGGCAAATCCTCCCGTGCGTTTTCTTGAAAACCGTATTAAAATAATGAGAAAACATGGCTCTGCAATAGTAATTGTGCTTGTTATTGTTGCAATAACAGTTATATTATATGCACTGGTACATGCTCTTTTTACACAGGTAAGCTCAATGATAGAAACACTTCCTGATATTTATGAAAATGTACTGGATAATTTACAGCAGTTTACATTAACTTTACATGAGAAATATGATATAATACCTGTGAATATTAAGAATATACTTACAGATAATGAAAGCAAGATAAATGAATATATCCTGGCAGCACTGGATTCATTAAGCACAAGCTCTGTATCAGCGGTAAGTTCTGTAGCAAGTTCTGTTATTGATGTATTTATTTTGTCAATACTTACACTTATGATTGCATATTTCTTTACAGCCGGGAATGACAGAATCAAAGCTGTTATAAGAAAGAATATGCCTGAAAGCATAAATAAATCAATAACATTAATTAAAAATACAGTATTTATTGCAATAGGCGGCTATCTTAAAGCATGTTTCCAGATAATGATAGTAATGTTTATTATACTGCTTGTGTTCTTTGCTGCAATGAGAGTGGAGTATGCAGTCCCTGTTGCCCTTATAACAGCAATACTTGATTTCCTGCCATTTATCGGTACTGGTACTGTGCTTATGCCGTGGGCGCTGTATTCTGTAATTACAGGTGAGTATATAAAGGCTGTTGCACTTATTATAGCATATCTTGTAACAATGATAGTGCGCAGGCTTCTTGAACCTAAACTTGTAGGTGACAGTATAGGTATGAGCCCCTTCTTTACCCTTATATCAATGTTTGTTGGCTACCGCCTGACAGGGGTTTCTGGCCTTATAATCGGGATACCTGTTGGAATGGTGCTTAAGGAATTTTACGAAAAAGGGCTTTTTAACCATACAATAGAAGGCATAAAAATATTAGCTGGTGATATAAATGAATATAGAAAATACTGGCAGGGCAGCAAAAGTGGACAGTAAAAGCAGGCATATACTGTTTTTAACTGTCAATATTCACAAAATTAAAAATTTTTCTATTTTTCAACAAACAGCGTCCACATATACTAAAAAATG
Organism: Lachnoclostridium sp. UBA7097; assembly: GCA_002499945.1. GTDB lineage: Bacteria > Bacillota > Clostridia > Lachnospirales > Lachnospiraceae > Butyribacter. The sequence goes on along the minus strand of DKYP01000177.1, from coordinate 39,654 downwards.
TGGTATACTGGTAAGTAAATATTATTAATTTTAGTGAAAACACATAAGGATGGTATGTATCATGAATAAACAATCAGTTAATATCAGCAGTCTTGTAATTCTTTTAAGCCTTTTATGCTTTATTATGGAAGTATGTATATATTATTTTGTACCACAGCGTTATATTGTAATTTTATTTGCTATTGTATGTTCATTGTGCCTGTCACACTTTTTCCTGGAGTCATCATTAAACTATGACTACAATTTTATCCATGCATCGTTTATGGTTATTACTTCACTTGCATTTGGAATTATAGTATATATTATACAGCCAAACCAGTGGATAAAGTATGATTATTCCCTTATCGCACTTGTACTGCTTAACTGGTTAATACCTTTCCTGTACTGTTGTTTAAGGGATTTATTTGACAGAGGGCCACGGTTTGACGACTTTAATTTATTTTTCCACAGGATGGGTAAATTTTTTATAGTAATATATATACTTGCCATACTTAAACAATACTTTATTACACCTTTTGTACCACCATATGGTACCCCGTCATTCGGAGCACATTTATTTGTACCATTTATGGCGACAGCAGAGCATATTGAAGAAACTTTAAGGAACGGGCAGAGCATTGCCCCTGTTATAATATATGTAACTGAAATAGCATGTTTTGGAGTACCATTTGGATATTTTTCAAGGATATACCTTAGAAACCGTCATTTTCTTGTAAGGCTTTTTGCATGTTTTGCATTTCCGCTGGTACTGGAGTTATTACAGCAGGTAACAGGACTTGGAAGATGTGCTATAGATGATTATGTAATTTTCCTTATCGGGGTAGTAGCAGGCAATGTTTTATACCATATTATGAACAGCCTGTTTGTTTCAGTTGCAACACGTGATTTTACAACTGACAGGGGACACCAGCAGAAAAACCTGCAATTTTAGGGGCGGCGTGCAGCTGTCCCTGCTTTTTTAAGAAGCATATCTGGGATAACTTTAATTTTAAAAAATGGGGAAAACTTAAAAAAAATACTTGACATAATTTAATATATCTGGTATATTTAACAAGTCGCATAAATATGCAATGTGTTTTATCTTTGGGATCTTAGCTCAGCTGGG
>DKYP01000177.1:0-38240 GCA_002499945.1 Lachnoclostridium sp. UBA7097 | reverse complement strand
TCGAGCCCTGTAGGTCCCATTACAGCAGAAGCTGTAGTTAATTAAATATGGCGGGATAGCTCAGTTGGCTAGAGCACACGGTTCATACCCGTGGTGTCATGGGTTCAAATCCCTTTCCCGCTACTACATAGCCCGGTAAGAGTATTACCGGGTTTTTTGTCCATTCTATTAATTTGAAGAAATAAGGAGGTTTTTATGAGAGCTGGTACAGGTTATGATGTCCACAGGCTTGTGGAAGGAAGGAAACTTATTCTTGGCGGGGTTGTGGTACCATATGAAAGGGGGCTGCTTGGACATTCTGATGCAGATGTATTATTACATGCAGTTATGGATGCACTTCTCGGGGCAGCAACACTTGGCGATATAGGAAAGCATTTTCCGGATACTGATGACAGGTATAAGGGGATATCAAGCCTTAAACTTCTTGGGTATGTAGGAAAAATGCTTGAGGAAAAGTGTTATATTATAGAAAATATTGATGCTACAATTATTGCACAGAAACCTAAGTTAAGTGGTTATATAGATGGGATGCGTGAAAATATTGCAAAGGTGCTTGGGATTGACATGGGACAGGTTAATGTTAAGGCAACAACAGAGGAAGGGCTTGGCTTTACAGGGGCAGGTGAGGGGATAGCTTCACAGGCAGTATGTTCTATAAGTTCCATGTTTGATTACAGCCATGATGTTACACAGTATGGGGCAGGGAATGTGAAATGTGAAGGCTGTAATGGTTGTAAAAGACATTAAAATATGATGCCGTGTATGGGTAATGCCATAGCGGCGTTTTTTATTGGTTTTATTATTTTTCATTTTTTGTGAACCATATATAAAGTTATGACAATGTATAGGTGTAAGGGTAATCCAAAGGAAATGACGTCATATACCGGAGGGAAATAATGAATGTAACAGAGCTGGAAAAATGTATTGAAACATATGGAAATGATATTTATGCATTTTGTCTGCATCTGGCTTATAGCCAGCAGGAAGCAGAGGAATTGTACCAGGACACTTTTCTTAAAGCAATGGAACTTCTTAAAAGGATAGAGGCAGAAAATAATCCTAAAAGCTATCTTTTATCTATAACTATAAGACTATGGAAAAACCATAAGAGAAAATATTTATGGCGTGAAAGAATAGCAGGGACTAAGAGCCTGGCAGATGAAACAGAAGAAGCAGAAATTGACAGTGGGTATTCACTTGAAGATGAAGTGTTGCACAAAGAGCAGTTAAGGCAGTTACGCCAGGCAGTAAACAGGCTGGAAGATAAATACCGTATACCAGTGTGCTTGTATTATATGGAGGAACTGCAGGTAGCTGATGTGGCAAAAATATTAAAGCTTCCAAAAGGAACTATAAAGAGCAGGCTATATAAGGCGAGGGAAATTTTAAAGAAACAGCTTGCAGAAACATAGTATATGTGCTGTAATGCAGGAAATGTTTCATTAATTATGCACGGGCAGTGTGCAGAAATGGAGTGTATTATGAGTGGTAAAATAGATGATTTATTAAAGGAAGCCCTTATTCCGTCAAAAAAACCAGATGCACAGCTTAACCAGGAGATTTTAAGGAAAGCAATGGAGGGTAATAACATGAGAAAACCATTTTTAAAAACTGTACCAGTTATGGTGGCGGCAGCTGTGGCTGTTTTGACGGCAGGAAGCCTTACAGCATACGGGGCATGGAAATATCTTACTACTGAACAGGTAGCAGAAGAAGCTTCAGGAAAAAAGCTTGCAGATGCATTTAAAGAGAAGGGTTCAGTTAATATTAATGAAAGCCAGGAATATGGGGATTATAAGATTACACTGATGGGGACTGTTTCAGGTGATAAAATTGGTGATTATTTTATTGAGGATGAAGATAATGGTGAAATTTATACGGACAGGACATATTCAGTTATATCCATTGAAAAGAAAGATGGTTCACCTATGCCAGATACATCAGATGATGATTATGAGAATAAATTCCTTGTAAGCCCGTTTATTAAAGGCGAAGACCCCGCCTTTTTAAATATTTACTATATGGACGGGGGCTGTTCATCATTTGTTAAAGATGGTGTTGAGTACCGTCTTGCAGACCATGATAATATAGAAGCATTTGCAAACAGGGGAGTATATCTGGGGGTGCTGGGAGATGTCTTTTATGACAGGGAAGCCTATAATTTTAATAAGGGGACAGGTGAAATTACACGTAATGAAAAATATAAAGGCATAAATGCACTTTTTGAACTTCCGCTTGACAAATCCAGGGCTGATGAAGAAAAGGCAGAAAAACTCCTTAAGAAATGGAAATCTGGTGATAAAGAAAACAATGGTGAAGAAAGTACAGATAATGAAACCAATAGTGATAATGCAGATGAATGGGACTGGAAAAGAGTAAAAAAAGAGTGTACAATAATAAAAGATTCTGTCAGGACATATCCGTCAGCTGGTTATAATGAAATAATATCATATTCACCAGAAACAAAATGGAAGGGGATATCATCAGAAGGTGAGATATCATTTTCAGCAGAATGGTATTTTGATAAAGGAGAATATGGGACAAAGTTAATTAGCAGTGTGGGTGATGGAAAAAATACCATCTATACAGTGGCAAAACGTGCCAGGAATGGGGAAATAACAATTTCACAGTACCATAATTAATAAACCCGCCATAAAGTGGTAATTTTATATAAATATACATGCCAGCATACAGGGCAGATTAAAAGTTTATATTTGCATTGTATGCTGGTTTTATCTGTGGTAAAATGCTGGAATTGTAAATTTAAAGTTTAATATCTTTTAAAAGTTTTGCAAAAGGGCTTTCATCTGCTGCTTCATTTGATTTGCTGCCAGCCTTGTATTCATCAGGGATATCATAGGTTTCATCATCCTGCCCAGGCTCGTCCTCCATAAGTGCTTTAATACTTAGTGAAATCCTGTCACCTTCTGTTTTAATAATTTTAGCTTTAACAGTATCTCCAAGCTTTAATACTTCTTTAGGGGATTTAATAAACTTATTTGTTATCTGTGAAATATGGCAGAGCCCTGTAAGCCCTCCGCCTATATTTATAAATGCACCATATGGCTCAATTCTTTCTACAACACCTTCTGCTATAGAGCCAGCTGTAAGGCGTCCTATCTGCTGTGTTTTTTCAGCAAGGGCACGTTCCTTTTCGATTGTTTTAGCAGAAAGGACAAGCTTCTTGCTATCTGGGTCTGCGGTAATAATTACAGCATCAACCGTCATGCCAACATAGCTTTCTGTATCCTCTACATATTGCAGGGCAAGCTGTGATGCAGGAATAAAAGCGCGCATACCTTTGACATATCCTGTAACACCAGAAGGTACAGATTCAGTTATCTTTACTTTAAAAACAGTACCATTTTTATAATCTTCTTTTAATTCATCCCAGATTAGTATATCATTAGCTTCTTTTAAGGAAAGAATAACATTGCCGCTTACATTTTCAGAATCAATAACCATTGCCTTTATATTATCACCAATATTAATATCTTTTTTAATTGAAAACGCAGGGTCATGGCTGCATTCGTTAAGCGGGATAATACCTTCTGTATAATAATCCAGGTCAACAGTTACTTCTGTATCAGATATCCCTATTACAATTACATCAATTATGTCACCCTCCTTTAAAACCTTAAAAGAGTGTGCAAGTTCACTTTCAAAATCCTTCATGGACATACCATTATCCATAATTCTTACCTCCTGTTAAAAATAAATCAAGTTTTAATGCAATTATATTGTACACATTACTTATATAATGGTCAATTTTTAACTGGAAATTTTTCTATTTTACAACTGTGGGTTTTTGTCCTGGTATTATAATTTATACCTATAAGAAGCATATCACTTCCGTGGCTGGCAAGTATATCAGGATAGTGGTTATTATAAATCTGTTTTATAGCACTTTCTGCACTTTTGTTCCATTTTAATTCTATAACTAGTATAGGAAACCTTGAATTTTTTTAGGTATAAAAACCACATCGGCATAACCATTTCCTGATGGGAGTTCCTGTATTTCTGTATAATTTCCAGTGCAGCTGATATAAGCAAGGTGTATAACACTTCTTAATGCTTGTTCATTATTATAAAAGATTGGGGCTGATATTGTACGGTGTATTTTTTCAATGGCTTTTGCAACAGCTTTTTCATCCATATTCAAAGTATCCTGTAATAACTTTTCTGAATCAAGTATTATTTTTGCAACATCTGTGTATTTACTGGATTTTACAGCCCTGACAAATTCCTGGCGTACTTCTTCATTTGGAATTGATACAGTTTTTGTATTTGCGTCGTATGCAAGATATCCAAGATGGATAAGTAATGTAAGTACATTGTCTTTGCTGTTTATATTTGTGAAGTCGTTTTGGAAGGTTCCTGTATCTATTGTATATCTGTTTCCAGCAAGCATCTGTATTATGGCATCTTTTAAACCATGTTTATCCATTTCAATGTATATTTTCAGGACTTCGTATGTTTCTGTCTGTGTCCAGTAATCACCAAATTCTTCATTTTTGACAGCTTCAATAACTGAATTTGGGTTGTAGACAGATTTTGCCCTGTTAAATGAATATCCATTATACCAGCGTTTCATTTCATCAAAATCCATATTATATTGGATACAAAGTTTTTTTACTTCTTCTTCTGTAAAACCAACATATTCTGCAAGTTTCCTGGGCTGTAACATGGAATATTCCCGGAAATCTGTTAATGCGGACTGGGTACCATATTTTTTAATTGGTAAAATACCTGTCATATATGATGCTTCTATTATTTTATCGGTCTGGCTGCTTTTAAAGAGCCCACGTAAAAGCTGTATATATTCTTTCTGCAGTTTTTCATCTTCTGTTGCTTCCCTGAAAAGTGCGTCCCATTCATCAATAAGAATAATAAATTTATTTCCTGTGGATTTATTTATGTGTGATAATGCAACAGGCAGTGAAGAGGCATCCTGTGGGGTTTCTGGAAATATTTCTTTTAATTCCTGTACAACTTCTTTCTGGAGATAACTTACAGTATCTTTAATATTGGCAGCAGTAGAAATAAACCATGTAATGTCCAGGTAAATAACATTATATTTATTTAAGTGTTTTTTATAAGAAATATCTTTTGCAATTTCTAAATCACAAAACAAGTGTCCTGAATTACAGTTTTTATCATAGTATGCACAAAGCATCTGTGCAGCATATGATTTTCCAAATCTTCTTGGCCTGCTGGCACAGATAAGGTTGTCTTTTGTCCCGATATTTTTATTAATAAACGCAATAAGTCCTGATTTATCGACATAAAGACTTTTGCGTATGGCTGTGAAGCCGTCGTTTCCAGGATTTATATATCTTCCCATATTTATACCTCTGTTATCTGTATTTAAAGAAATAATTTAATAAAAGTTGTAAAACAAAAAATATTATACCACACCAGAGAGGGCACTACAATATTAAAAGCACCCTGCCGTTGTAATTGGCAGGATGCTTCGGTTAATAATTTTGCAATATATTATTTTAATTTTACAACTTTTACATTTTTGCCTGCACCTTTAGCCTTTGCAATTTTTTTGTATGCTTTAACTTTGCTTTCTGGTGCTTTTATTACCGCCTTGCTGTTAATTCCTTTAAATGCTTTGCTTCCAACATTTTTAAGTTTAAGTTTCTGTGTGTTGATTTTAATATTCTTTAAATTTTTGCAGCCTTTAAATGCATTTTTGCCAATACTTATTATATTTTTACCAATTGTAATTTCCTTAAGCTTCTTATTGTTTTTAAATGCATTTTGGGCAATTGATGTTACTTTGTAGTTTTTACCTTTTATTTTGACAGACGCAGGTATTTTGATGGCCGTAGGTATTATTATGCTTTGGATATTTTTCTTAAGCCCTGTAAACTGGACTGTCTTTGCAGTTTTAACAGACGTCACCGTATAGTTTGCATTATTAACAGTAACCTTGCTGCCTTTTTTAACAGATGTTGATGAAGTGTTGTTATTATTGTCTGTTTTGTCTGGTGCCTGTGTGCCAGATGGTACAGGTGATGGTGTCTGTACTGGTACTGCAGAAGGTACTGCTGTTGGTACAGGTGATGATGTCTGCACTGGTGCATTTGTTGCATTTGGTGATGGCACTGGTGTTTTAGATGGTGCCGGTGTGTTTGTTGCTGTTGGCACAGACGTTGTTGCCTGTGGGCCAGGAATGTAACCTCCGTTGTTGTGTCCAGGATTTGTTGTTGGCCTGGTAGTTGGTATAGTAGTTGGTATAGTAGTTTCTGGAGGAGTAATTTCCTTAGTATCTTCATACATAAGTACATATGTAGAAAATAATCTACTGCTAAATAAAAGTTTATTATCTTTTATGGAACATCCAAGTTTCTCTGCCTTGCCCTCATGGATTCTTATTATATAATAATTCCTTTTATAGCCACTCTCTACAGGTTTTGCAATAAGTTTTTCAGCTTCTGTAACCGGTATTGATATCTCTACAGGTTTTGTTATTTTTGTTACATTTGTTGTGGCTTGTTCGCTATTTTGTGCATTATAACATTTAGCTATTAATTTAATATCAAGAACAGCTCCCATGGTTATTGAAGTATCCAGTTTAAGTTCTTTTATTGCTTCTTCTTCATGTTGCTGGATATTACTTTTGTCAACCTTAAGGGATATTGATATTTTTCCTCCTGCTTCTAATGACTGTTCAACCACTTGCTTATTATCACCGAATGCCTCTACCAGTTCATTTTTATTTTCTTCAAGTATTGATGGGTCAGGGGATAATTCTGTTTTACCTGCATTTGTATCTGTATTGCTGGTATCAATTTCAATATTTCCAGTGTTTTCAGTACTGTCCTTAACTGCCGTTCCAGATACTGATATATCTGTGTCTGTTGTAAAGTTTGTTACTGTGGCTGTAACTGTACGTTTATCTTCAGATAAAACAGGTACAATGGTATCTGCACCGGCTGCTGTAATCACAGGCATATTGTCTTTGCTAAATAAATAACCAATATCTGCTGTAAGGGTAATAGCAATTTTATCAGATGCTTTAATCTTGCCTTCATTGAATATACTGCCATTTAATGAAGCAGCTGCCGTTGCATGTGATTCAGCATTAAATTTATTAGAAAAAGTAACATTGTATTCTGTTTCTTTTTCATTGGCAGATAAGTTTTTAAAGCACTGTACTTCTAATGCGCCATCCCACAGCCCGATTCCAACATGGGCATTATTATAGAAATCTTCTAATTCATTTTTATCAAATGTATATAACAGGCGTCCTTTCCCGTCTACATATACTATTACACTATCTGATGTCTTTGTAATTTTAATGTTATGGTAGCTGCCATCATTAATACTGCTGCCCATATCTGCTGTTGTAATATCTTCACCAGCAAAGCGGAAAAGTTTTATAGTACTGTTGTCGCTAAATTGTATGGCATAAGCATTATCAGTAAAAGGGTTTGTTGTATTTGCGGCAAAGAAAATATTAATTAACCCTTTTGTATATTTAATATTTGTTTCCAGTGTATATTCACCTGTACAGTTTTTTTCTTCTGTCATATAGTAATCATTTGCACCGGTGTTAGAAACACTTAAAGTATCACCATTAATCATCCAGTTTCCATTTTTAACAAATGGTGCAAGGTTTGTATCAAAGTTATTTTCAAATATTGTAATAGTAAATTCCTTTTTCAATGAAGGGTCTGCTGTAGAAGTTGCAAAAACTTTTGCAGTACCTGCTTTTAATGCTTTTAATTCAACACTTGTGGCATCATCAGGATTTGTTGTTAATGATACCATGCTATCATCATCTGCAGACCATGTAATATCCTGTTTTACTCCTAAAGGCAGAAGGAGCGCATCAAGATTAATGCTGTCACCAACATTAATGGTATTTTCTGCAAGTGAGGAAGATTCAATGCCTGATGGTTTTGTGTCTTCTGTAATTTCTATTTTATTTGTCCATATGCTGTTCATTGGATAAATTGTAATGTCTGCCTTTGTATCGCTGCCTTCTGCAAAAACACTTGCACCAAGGCTGGAAATTGATGGAAAAATCTGGTTTGCACCAGCAACAGTATAGTCCTTTGTAAATACTTCTACAATTCCCCTGTCCACATATATGTGTAAATCAACTGTGCCATCTGCGTTTTTGGTAACGTTCTTCTGGATGTCTGTTTCTGCAAATTTATCACTAATCTTAATTCCTGATTTACTGCGGTCAATAGATAATGTTTCTGCTTCTAAATCATATATAATTGCTGTTTCTTCACTGGCTCCGGTACGTACTTTAAAGCCAATCTTTTTGGTGCCAGTTTCTGGTGTAAAATGGGAAACTATTTCATAGCAGTCCCCTTTGAAGTCTTTTAATAAAGTATTATTTTCACTAACTGTAACATCTTTAAGTTCAGTTTTATTTTCTGTATTGCGCAGTTCCTGGTATTTTTCAATTGGTGTCTGTGTCAGTACATATTTGCCAGTTTCATCCTTTTTAATACCAGCTTTTAAAACCAGGTTATAAATTCCATTAAACTTCTGGCCTGCTTTATCTGCTACTAAGTTGCAGTAGTCGTCCCATGTATTTGCCCAGTTTATTTCAAGTATATCAGGAAGCGTTGGGTCCTGGCTGGTTCCAAAGTCCTGTATATACCATGTCATAGCTGCATAGGAGTCCTTGCCAAAGTTCATTATGCCATCATTTTCTGCTCCTGCTAATCCAGCATAGGTGTTATCAGGAACAAAACTCCACTTTCCATCTGCTTCTTTAAAATCACCAATTTTATAATATCTTCCGCCTCTTGAAAGTACCCACTTTATATTTCCGTCATCTGCCTTTATTGGGTATAAGTCAGGGCACTCTGTATGTAAATCAGGATAAGTGGATTCACATTTCCAGTTTACCAGATTGTCAGATGAATAGATACGGAGCGGGCCGCCGGCAATTACCATAAACCATTTATTCTCCCAGCGGAACACTTTAGGGTCCCTGAAAGCATCAGAGCCAAGAGGGTCATCTGTCCAGTCAGCAGCAATAGTATCTGATTTTGTCCATGCATTTCCATCTTTACTGTAAGCAAGTTTAATACGCTGTCCATTTCCATCTTCTGTAATTAAAGCAACAAGACCGCCTTCAGTTCCTTCACCGAAAAGCCCTGACTGGTTCTTTTCATCTATTACCATACATCCAGAGAACATAGCACCATTGGCATCTGGATAAAATGCCATTGGCTTTTCTTCCCAGTGTATTAAATCTGTGCTTGTTGCATGTGCCCAGTGCATAGGCCCCCATTTGGTATCATCATAGAACTGGTAGAAGAAATGATAAGTTCCCTGGTAGTATACAAGACCATTTGGGTCATTCCCCCAGCCGTCTTTTACAGAATAATGGTACTGGCCGCGGTGTGGTTCATTATAATATACAGCATCTGGCTGCCTGCGGTGTACATTAACCCTGTATGTAACTTCAGCTGCCAGTCCATCTGTACCTGTTATACTGCTTTTAACGTTAATGTAATTAACACCTTCTGCTACTGGAATATTTTTGCCATCTGCATATTCCACGCCATCCGGACCTGTTATAGTTATAGCAGCATTTTCACTTTTCTTAGCCACTTCCACATTTACAGTTTCTGCATTATTTTTTACATATTGGATATTAATAGGTTCTGTCTGGAAGAACTGTGATTTGGTTTCTACAGTCCCGGCAGAGGATGTAATATTAATATCTGTAAGAAGTGGTGTAAATCCATCATTAATTTCCTGGTAAAGGGTATTCTGGAAAACCACTTCCCCATTAAAGTTTAATAAACCAAAATACCCATCTTTAATACAAGTTCCTTGCCCTTTATCTTCCTTTTGTAAAGTATAATCCCCAGTGCTTGCGATTAATTCATCATTTACATAGTAAGAAATCCATGAACCAATAGCTACTACTTTTAACGTATATTTATTATCAGCAGTTGCTTCAACAGCTTTTTCGTCTATTAACTGGTAATCTTTATTTTTCTGCCATCTCCAGAATTTGCATTTCTTTGTATCTCCAGCAATATTAACAGCATAAGATTCTTTACTGTTAGAATTATTATTGCTTCTGAAAGTAAGTGCGGCGGCACCTGCATCTTTCTTAAAAATAACGTCTGTAGAATATACAAAGTCTGTTCCTTGTGTCTGGGAGTAAAGGAAACTGTCACCTTTATCAGTTGCATTGCTGTATAAGCCTTCCTCTGTTACTTCCCAGCTGCCATTATTATTGTTAGTCAAACCTGTCAGATTAGTATTATAAAGTTCATTAAATGAAATATTAGAGAATGTTGCTTTAGTATTAAATGTCAAGATACCAACATAACCTCCCTGCCATCCTTCTATAGTTCCTGTAAGTGTATTTTCCTGTCCGTCTTTTGCTCCGAAAGTATATGTATAATTACCATTTTCTGTAACTGTAACTTTTAAATGCACGGGTCCGGAAGTGTAGCCAGCGTCTGCCAGGGTCTTGCTTTGTGCCGTAAATCCGGATGCACTCCCTGCCGGGAATATACGGAAACGTTCCTTGTCATCTCCTTCGCCTGTAGCAGTATTAATATTAGCACCATACCATTTACTGGAAGGATTTTCTTTATCATCAATACCAAATATTAAGGCTGCTGATGTTCCATCTTCTATTAAATTAATATCTGCTTCTAATGTAAAGGCCTTTGTTTTATTTTGTAGTCCATTATAGACAGCAAAATGGTCACCGCTAGTATTGTCCAGGGTAACTGTCTTTTGTGTTTCGTCTTTGCTGATTTTGTCATCCCCTGCTTTAGATGTAAAATCCGTTAGTCCGCTGGCAGCTTCCCTTGGTCTGTTTTCTCCAGACACAGTTTTAATTGCACTGGCTGGCATTTCTTCTGCTGCAAAGGCAGTTACAGGCATCCAGCCGGAACTGGTAATTGCAACTGCAGCTGCCAGAATTGATGACATAGTTTTCATAAATAATTTTTTACGCACCATATTTTTCTCCTCCTTTTAAATAATGTTTAAGGTCCTGCCTGCAAACCAGCTTATGATTCTGGCATATCTGGATGCAGGATGTTAATAAAAATAATTATAGAAAAAAATAATTTATATTCACCTGACAAATGTAATTCTTCCTGCATGGCATTTATCATTATTTTAAAAAATGTGGGCACTTTTCTTTGTGATGAAAAAATTTTTTGTAAAATGGAAGTAGTATGTGGTATAATCTTTTATGGTCCTGGAAATATAATTTAGAAAATCTTGTATAACAGGAGGGGCAGATGAAATTTAAAGATAAAAAAAGTTTCTGGTTTTTGCTTGTTATCGTGAATATATTTATAATGGGGATATTGTTATGGGTAATATATGGAAATGCTGGTTATTCTTTAAACCAGACAAAAAAGACACATCTGATTGGTGCAAGTTATATGACGATGAATAATGAATTTTATAAGATTGTAAGTGAAGAAATCAGTGCAAGGGCTGAAGCAGAGGGTGACAGGCTTATTTTAAGGGACCCTGCCTTAGATGCCAGCAGGCAGATTGAACAGATAAGGGAGATGCTTGGCTTAGGTATTGATGTGCTTGTTGTTACGCCTGTAGACTGGAAGAGCCTGGAATCAGTGCTTGAGGAGGCAAGGGCTAAAGGCATATTAATTATTGTGGTGGATACAAATGTAAACAGGGAGGAGCTTGCTGACTGTACAATAATTTCTGATAATTACAATGCAGGGGTGCTTGTGGGGCAGTATTTTTTAAAACAGTGCGACAAGGCAAGGGTGGTTTTGATGATACATGAAAGTGCAAAGTCGGGACAGGACAGGGTAAGGGGTTTTCTGGATACTATAAAAGGACATAAAGATATAGAAGTTGTAGAGAAGATAGAATGTGAGGGACAGCTTGAAATTGCCATGCCAGGACTGCAGGAAGCTATAAACAGGGGCGTGGAATTTGATAATGTATTCTGCCTTAATGACCTGGCAAGTGTAGGTGTAGTTGCAGCACTGGAGGAAAACCACCTTCTTGGCAGTACCGGTGTATATGGAGTAGATGCTTCGCCGGATTCCAAGGCATTAATAAAGGAAAATATGATGATGGCTTCTGCTGCACAATTTCCATCTAAGATAGGAAGCAAAGCGGCAGATGTCATATATAAACTGCTGGACGGGGAGAAAGTAGAGAAAAGGATATTAGTGCCTGTGGAACTGGTAACAAGGGATAATGTAGATGGTTTTGGGATAGACAGATGGCAGTAAAAAGAGTATACTCCTGTTTAACCTTTGGCAAATATAAAAAAGGGGGATAAGGCAGATGGATAACCATAAGAACCCGGATTATATGTTGGTTATAATGAAGAACCTGAACCTGGTAATTATACTATATATATCTTTAATTATGGCAAGCAGCCTGTCAGGGTATATATATGAAAATTCAGTATATGAATTTCTGGCGCAGGTAAGCTATATGCCGGCGGCGGCCTGGAAGATACCTGTAATATCATGCTGCCTGTATGCCAGCTGCCTTTTAATAATGCTTATAAAGGATGCAAAAGGCTATAAGCTTGTATTAAAAATATCATTTGAAATAGCAACAGGATTCTTTATCAGCTGTATGCTTGGATTCAGTTATACCGGGATTTTACTTCTTATTATTGCTGATACTATGAGGTTTGTACCAAAACTTGAACAGAAATTCCCGTTTATAGTTATTATCTGCCTGTTTTACTTTATAGCAGATTATGACCTGGTTTCTTCACGTTATAACCTTATTTCATTAGAAACTTATCTTGGTTATTACCAAAGTGATATACGTTCTGCGTTATTAGGAATAAAAAATGTTACCAGTTCCCTTAATACATTTATTTTTCTTATTTATATGATTATGGTTGTCCGTATACAGATGGATGAGAAAGAAAGGATTCTGGAACTGAATAACCAGCTAAACAGTGCAAACAGCGAACTGCAGCAGGCAAATATACAGCTTGAAGACTATGCAACAGAATCTGTTAAGATGGCAGAGATGAAGGAAAGAAACCGTCTGGCAAGGGAAATCCATGATACGCTTGGCCATGCACTTACAGGGATTATAACAGGGATAGAAGCGTGTACAACCTTGATGGATGTAGCCCCGGAAGCGACAAAGGAGCAGTTAAAGGCTATTGCAGAGGTCGCAAGGCAGGGGATTACTGATGTGCGCCGTTCTGTTAATGCATTAAGACCGGATGCCCTTGAGAAATCAGGGCTTGAAAGTGCGTTAATAACACTGGTAAAGGAGATGCGCAGCGCTACAAGTGCAAGGATTGAATATAATTTTGAAACAAGTTTAAATTGTTTTAGTGATGATGAGGAGGATATTATTTACCGTATTGTACAGGAGTGTATCACCAATTCCATAAGACATGGAAAAGCAGATAAAATCAATATCCATATTAGCAGGGAGTTTAACCTGCTAAAGATATTAATTAAGGATAATGGGACCGGGTGTGGGGAGATTAAGAAAGGATTTGGGCTTCACCATATGGAAGAAAGGCTGGATATGTTACATGGCAGCCTGGATTATAATGGCAAAGACGGTTTTACTGTAGAAGCAAAAATCCCAATCCGCTGGGGAACAGAACAAAATGGCTGAAAGACAGCACAGATGGAGGCAAATATGATTAAAGTAATAATTGCAGATGACCAGGAATTAATCAGGCAGAGTTTGCAGATTATCCTAAGAGCTGAAAAGGATATTGAAGTAATTGATACAGTTGCCAATGGTGTTGAAGTGGTACGCTCTGTAAGGAAGGAAAAGCCAGATGTTATATTAATGGATATAAGGATGCCAGAGATGGATGGTGTAGTGTGTACAGAGATTATTAAGGAAAACTATCCCAATATAAAAATAATTATACTTACTACTTTTGATGATGATGAATATGTTTTTAATGCTTTAAAATATGGCGCAAGTGGTTATCTGCTGAAAGGCATATCCACAAAAGAATTAGCAGATGCAATACGCAAGGTATACCAGGGGACAGCTATGATTAATGAAGATATTGCATCAAAGGTAGTAAAATTATTTTCAAGGATGGCACAGTCAAACCTGACAATACATGTAGATGAGATGCAGACAGAAGAACTTAAAAAATCAGAATGGCAGCTTATTGCTTTAGTCGGCAGCGGTTTATCCAATAAGGAAATTGCAAGGAAACTTAGCCTGTCTGAAGGCACAGTAAGAAACAATTTAAGCATTATCCTGGGCAAACTGGATTTACGGGACAGGACACAGCTTGCTATATGGGCTGTGCAGACAGGGGCTGTAAACAGGGAGTTTGGTGATGAAAAATAAGAAAAATATTTTAATAGTTTCCCTAAGTGTTTTACTGGTAGTATCAAGTATTGTTATTTACTGTGGTACATACAAGGAATTTATGGAAGGCAAAGATAAGACAGTAACAATAGGTTTATTTTCAGACAGTTACTGGGAGGTGCAGAACGGCTATTCATACTGTGTGCTTGATGATGCAATAAAGTTGTTTGAAAAACAGAACCCTGGTGTTAAAGTAGAATATACAAGCGGGATTTTAAAAGAAGATTATTCTGAATGGCTTTCTGGACAGTTGCTTTCTGAAAATGCACCAGATGTATTTTATGTACTGGCAGATGATTTTAATAATTTTGCAGAAATTGGTGTCCTGGCAGATTTGTCATTATTTATAAAAGACGATAAAGATTTTAATAAAAAAGCATTTTATTCATCAGCATATGCATATGGCCAGTATGATGGAAGCCAGTATGGGCTGCCCTATGAATGTGCACCAAAGCTTATGTTTGTCAATAAGTCAATTTTGGATAAAGAGGGGATTGAAGTCCCGGATGAGGAATGGACATGGGATGATTTCTATTCAATATGTGAAAATGTTACAAAAGATACAGATGGCAACGGGACTATTGACCAGTTCGGGGTTATAGGGTATACATGGGAGGAGGCATTTGAATCGGAGGGTATAAAACTTTTTAACCAGAAGGGGACAAAGTGTGATTTTACAGATGATAAGATTGGCAAAGCACTTTCTTTTATTGAAAGGCTGGAAAGTATAAATATGGGATATAGTGCAGACAGTAAGGATTTTGATTTAGGCAATGTTGTATTCCAGCCTATGTCATTTTCAACTTACAGGGCATATAAACCATATCCTTTAAAAGTTAAGAAATATACAAACTTTGAGTGGGAGTGTATCCCTATGCCGGCAGGACCGGACGGTGATAATATATCAACCCTTGACACGCTTCTTATTGGCATGAATAAGAAGTCACGGAATAAAGATGCAGCATGGGATTTAATAAAAACTTTAACATATAATACAAAAATACAGTCAGAGATTTTTGATTATTCAGAAGGTGTATCTGTATTAAAAGAGGTTACAGAATCTGAACAGACGCTTGGGCAGCTGGTAAATGGAAACAGTTTCAGCCTTGCAGTTTTAAGCAATGCTGTGGAGGAAGCAGTTGTAGTTCCAAGGTTCCGTTATTATGATGAGGCAATATCAGAGGTGGCGCAGGCAGTAAAAGCCATTATAGATGGGGATTATAATATCAGTACAGGCCAGATTATATGGAACCGTAAAATTAATAAATACCTTAAAAACAGTAAATGGAAATAATGGATTACAATTGTCAATGAGGTAATGACAATTGTAATGCTAAAAGGGTGACACTTGTTAGGTGGAGAGTGCCACTCTTTTTTGTATACTCTTATTACAAGTTAAGGGAATGGAAAAACATTATAAGAGGAGGTATTAAAATGAAGTATGTTTTCTTAGTCAGCCATGGTACACTGGCGCCAGGGCTGCATGATGCACTGTCAATGCTTGCAGGCGGGGGACGTGAGGATATTATTTCCACAAGCCTGGAGAATGGAATGGGCTCAGATACATATGCAGACAATGTACGTAAATGTATAGCTAAAGTCACAGGGCAGGATGAAATCCTTTTGTTTGGTGATATAGTGGGAGGCTCTCCATTAACAACTGCATCAAATATTATTGCAGAACAGGGATTGTTGCAAAGAACAGTAATAGTGGGCGGGATGAATCTTCCATTAGCATTAAGTGCCGTTCTTATGAAAGACACAATGGATACAGCAGAATTAATAACTACGCTGCTTCCAGAAGCAAGGGAAGAGTTAAAGGAGTTTAAAGTAGCAGATGAAGAACCAGAGGATGATATTTAAAAAAGGAGGAAAAAGTTATGGCAGTTTCATTTATCCGTGTTGATGACCGTATGATTCATGGACAGACTTGTACAAGGTGGGCACTTGAATACCCTTGTGATGGTCTTATAGCAGTAAACAATGCTGCAGCAAAAAATTCAGTATTAAAGGCAGCATATAAAAGTGCAAGTGGAAAGAAAACATTTGTGTGGAGCCTTGATGAGTTTAAAGAGAAAAGCGGGAAGGTACTTGCAAGTAAGGATAATTATTTCCTTATTACCAAGAATCCGCTGGATATGGAGAAAATCCTTGTAGAGCAGGGATTTAACCCAGGCGGGGTAAAGACAGTAATAATAGGGCCATGTAATGACAGGCCTGGTACTACTAAGCTTGGAAATAACCAGTCTATTACACAGGAAGAAGCACAGGCTCTGGAAAATATTATGAATGCTGGTTATGAAGTAGAGTTTGCATTACTTAAAGAAGAAGCAATAGGGAACTGGAAGAAATTCAGGGGGCAGTTCGGATTTAACTAATAAAAAGTGAAAAGGATTATACACGGAAAAGAGGTAAATTATGGAGATTAGCTGGTTACAAGCCATATTGATAGGCCTGTTTGCCTGTTTATCAAGTATGCCTGGCATGGGAGGCACATCGATTGGTAATTATACATTAGGAAGACCGTTAATAGGCGGCCTGGTATGCGGGATAATATTAGGGGATATATCAACAGGAGTTTTAGTTGGCTGTGCAATGCAGGTAGTTTATATAGCACTGGTTACACCTGGCGGGACTGTATCTGCTGATGTAAGGGCAGTAAGTTATATTGGTATTCCTCTTGCAATGGTTGCTTTAAGCAGTTACGGGCTGGGTGCAGAGTCAACAGAAGGGGCAGCACTTGCTACATCATTTGGTACAATGGTTGGTACATTGGGTACAGTTTTATTCTATGGCACAGCTACTATAAACCTGCTCTGGCAGCATATAGGCTGGAAAGCTGTAGAAAAGAGGGATTATAAAAAGTTATACCTGGTTGATATGGGACTGCCATGGATTTCACATCTGGCATGTTCATTTATCCCAACCGTAATTATGTGTAAACTCGGGGCAAATGTTGTTGAAATAATTAAAACAGCATTACCAATGGATGGCCTTGCAATGAAAACATTATTTACTGTTGGTGCACTGCTTCCTTGTGTAGGTATTGCAATTCTTTTAAAACAGATTGTTAAATCAGCAGTAGATTTTGTACCATTTTTCTTCGGATTTGCATTAGCTGCATCTTTAGGCATTAACCTTGTATCAGCAACAGTAGTTGCCGGAATGTTTGCAGTTATTAATTACAGGATTAAGATGCTTGCAGTAAAGAAAGCAGAAAGTGGCGGTTTTGAAGAAGAAGAGGAGGAGGAAATCTGATATGGAAAAGAAGTTATCTAAAAAAGCGTTGTCAAAATCTTTCCATAACTGGTATTACGGGCATCTGACATGCTTTTCACAAGAGCATATGCAGACATTTGGATATCTTTGTTCAATGCTTCCGTTAGTAGAGGAATTATATGATAACGAAGAAGACAAAGCAAAAGCAATGAATACATATACTGCATTCTTTAATACAGAGCCACAGTTAGGAACAGTAATTGTAGGCATAACAGCCGGGCTTGAGGAAGCAAGGGCAAATGGTGCAGAAGATGTAGATGAAGAAACTATTAACGGCCTGCGTGCAGGCCTGATGGGACCAATAGCAGGTATTGGGGATTCACTGGTTGTAGGAACTGTTATCCCGATTTTATTAGGTATTGCAATGGGTATGTCAACGGGCGGTTCACCATTAGGTGCAATATTTTATATAATCGTCTGGAACTTATTTGCATATTTTGGCATGAGATTTATGTATTTTAAAGGCTACCAGCTTGGCGGCAAAGCAGTTGACTTCCTGGTTGGCCCGCAGGGTGAGGCATTGAGGGAATCAATATCAATGCTTGGCGGAATTGTTATTGGTGCTGTATCAGCAACATGGGTTAGTGTAAAAACGTCGTTACAGCTTAAAAATGATGACGGGGAAGCCTATCTTGTATTGCAAGATAAACTTGATTCTGTATTTCCAGGATTATTAACATCAATATTTATTGTTGCATGCTGGTATCTTATGGCAAAGAAGCAGCTGTCACCAATTAAAGTTATGCTTTTACTTGTAGTAGTTGCATTCTTAGGAGCCTTAACTGGATTCTTTGACCCAGGCCTTGCATACTAAACACTTACTAATTTTAAGGAGGTAACACCATGAATGATAATGCCATAAATGATAATGCCATAAATGATAATACCATGAATGGTAATACCATGAATGGTATGGAGAGAAAGTTATTATCACAGGAAGCCACCATGCAGTTAGCAGCCCTCAAAAAAATAAATATATGGAAAAACATTGCTATCGCCATCTCAACTCTGGGCGTAGCAGTAACTTATGCAGGAGTGGCTGGAATAGATTTAAATATTTTTCTCATCATTCTTGGTGTTATTGTTATATTACTGGGATTTGGCAGTGCTGCCATACTGGTTACAGGATTAAAGAATGGCAGAAGAAATGTTGAGAAGATGCTTAGGATATTAGAGGAAGGAAAGTCCCATGAAGTATAAGTTAATTTGCATTGATATTGACGGAACCCTGCTGGATGACCAGAAAAGGCTTCTGCCACAGGTAAAAGAAAGCATCAGGAAAGTGGCAGATAAGGGAGTACATATTGTACTGGCATCTGGAAGAATGCCGGCAGGAGTTGAGCCAATTGAAGAGGAACTGGGAGTAAAATGCATAAAAGCATGTAATGCGGGAACATATATTTTATTAAATGATAAATGTATAGGTGCAGAGTATTTATCATTAGAAACAATGAAAAACGTATATACAGATATAGCAGAAAAATATAAAATACCACTCTGGATTTTCTGTGGCAGGACGTGGTGTGTAACAGATACTGACCAGTATGTTGAAAGGGAGATACGTGTTATTGGGCGTGAACCTGTAATTGCTGGTGCAATGCCACTGGCAGAAAAGTGGGCATATGAAAATATAAGGCCTAATAAACTTCTTGTTGCGGCAGAACCAGGGAAAATACAACAGATATACAGGGAAATAAAAGAAAATAATTATGAAGATATTGATGTGGCATGTTCTGCGGATGAATTTATAGAGATATTCCCGAAGGGGGTAACAAAAGGCAGGGCATTGGCTGTAATTTGTAATAAACTTGGCATTAATATAGAAGAAACTGTTGCATTTGGCGACCAGGAACTTGACATTCCAATGATAGAGGCAGCAGGCACAGGTATAGCAATGGGAAATGCAATTAAAGAATTAAAGGACAAAGCAGACTTTGTTACAAAGTCAAATAATGAAGCAGGAATTGCTTATGCAATAGAGAATTATTTAGAGAGGGGAGAATAAATATGCAGAAATTCACATTTACAGTAAAGGACGAACTGGGGTTACATGCAAGACCGGCAGGTGAGCTTGTAAAAGAGGCAGTAAAATGTTCAAGCAAGGTTACAATCCGTAAAGGGGATAAGACAGGGGATGCAAAACGTATTTTTAATGTTATGGGTCTTTCTGTAAAGTTAGGTGAGGAAGTTGAGATAACTGTTGAAGGAGAGAATGAGGAAGCAGAGGCAGCAGCATTAAAGCAGTTTACTGAAAATATTTAGAGGGGTAGCAGAATGGAGAAATTAACTGGCAAATCTATATTAAAGGGAATTGCAATTGGCAAAATACTATTCTACCAGAAAGGTGAACAGTCAGTAAAACGTGTTAAAATAGAAGATACCCAGGCAGAAATAAAAAGATATGAAAGTGCCAGGGAAAAGGCTGTCTTACAGTTAAAAGAATTGTATAAAAAAGCTGTTAAAGAAGTTGGCGAAGTAAATGCCGCAGTATTTGACGTACATGCAATGATGGTAGAAGATGGGGATTATGTTGATTCTATTGTAAATATTATAGAAACACAGCAGGTTAATGCAGAATATGCAGTTGCAGTTACAGGGGATAATTTTTCCAAGATGTTTGCTGAAATGGATGATGATTATTTTAAAGCAAGGGCAGCAGATGTCAAGGATATTTCAGAAAGAATTGTTAATATTTTAAGTGGCAATGAAAATAACAGTGGTGCTTTGGAAGAACCAGTTATAATTGTAGCAGATGACCTTGCACCAAGTGAAACAGTGCAGATGGATAAAGAGAAACTGCTTGCATTTGTTACAGAGCATGGCTCTTCAAATTCACATACAGCCATACTTGCAAAAACCATGAATATCCCTGCACTTATAGGTGTAAGCATAAAGCAGGAATGGAATGGTAAGCTTGCAATAGTAGATGGCTATACAGGCACTTTATATGTAGAACCTGATGAGGACATACTGGATACACTGAAAAAGAAACAGGAAGAAGATATAAAAGCCAGGGAATTATTACAGGATTTAAAAGGCAAGGAAGATGTAACCCTGGATGGCAGGAAAATTAAACTGTATGCCAATATCGGCGGTGTTAAGGATGTAGCCAGTGTACTTGCTAATGATGCAGCTGGCATAGGCCTGTTCAGAAGTGAGTTTTTATATCTTGAGGCAGATGATTACCCAAGTGAGGAAAGCCAGTTTATGGCATATAAGACAGTAGCAGAAAATATGGCAGGCAAGAAAGTTATTGTAAGGACACTTGATATTGGTGCAGATAAACAGGCAGATTATTTTAAGCTGGACCATGAAGACAATCCTGCAATGGGATACCGTGCAATAAGGATATGCCTTGGGCGTACAGATATTTTCAAGACACAGCTCCGTGCATTATTAAGGGCAAGTGCATTTGGGAATATTGCCATTATGTTCCCGATGATTATATCTGTAAATGAGGTAAAACAGATTAAAGAAATTGTAAAATCAGTGAAGAAAGAACTTGACGGGCAGGGTATTCCGTATGGTGAAACTGAACTGGGCATTATGATTGAAACACCAGCAGCAGTGATGATTAGTGACCTGCTAGCACCAGAAGTGGATTTCTTCAGTATAGGGACTAATGACCTGACACAATATACACTTGCCATTGACAGGCAGAATATGAAACTTGACAATATCTATGATGCCCACCATCCCGCAATACTGCGCATGATACAGATGACAATTGAAAACGGGCATAAACATGGATGCTGGGTAGGCATATGTGGTGAACTTGGCGCTGACCCTGAATTAACAAAAACCTTTGTGGAAATGGGAATAGATGAACTGTCAGTATCACCAACATTTATATTGCCAACAAGAAAAAATATACGTGAAATAAAGCTTAATTAAGGGCAAAAAGGATATAATATTAATAGCAGCTTATAATAAAAATTCTGTATTTATATAGAAAAAGGTGAGATAATGGGAAGTATCTGGCATGATATCAGCGAAGAAAGGATTTTTCCAACAGATTTTATTTCTGTTGTTGAAATCTCAAAAGGAAGCAAGAAAAAATATGAATTAGATAAGGAAACAGGGTTAATTATTTTAGACAGGGTACTATATACATCTACCCATTATCCAATGAATTATGGGTTTATCCCCCGTACCCTGGGTGATGACGGCGACCCTTTAGATGTCCTTATTATGTGTTCAGAGCCTTTAGAACCACTGACACTTGTACGCTGTTATCCTATAGGTGTATTAAAAATGACAGATGGCGGGGCAGGAGATGAGAAAATTATTGCAATTCCGTGGGCAGACCCTACATACCAGATGTTTACAGAACTTTCAGAACTGCCTAAACATATATTTGACGAAATACACCATTTCTTCTCTGTATATAAAGATTTGGAAGGAAAAAAGACAGCAGTCAATGAGTTTAGTGGTGCACTGGACGCCGTGGCAGTAATAGAAGAATGCATGGAACGCTATAAAAGTAAATTTGTTAATAAGGTTTAATTTGTGATATAATTTGTCAAAGCAGGACAGGACAGTAAAGAGTAATATTGCTGTCCTGTTTTGTTTTTGTGTTTTAAACAATTTAATAGTTTGACAAATTGCAATGCTTGCAGCACAGCAAAAAATTACATTAAACCAGTATGTAATTAATGCACTAAATAAATCAATTTAATGCGTTATAAAATTTAAAAAATTCCAGGTGGTACTTTCTTTTGTATCTCCTGGAATTTTTACAAATGCATTATTAATTAAAGAGTTAAATTTGCTTGTTATTTTAATTAAAAGTTATTTTACCTATATCTGTTTCTATAGTTATATTATAAGAAGCTGATGTGCCTGAAGCTTCCTGGTAGAAGTGTTTTTTCTGTTTTTCTCCATTATACCTTATTGAACCAAGGTCAGTTGATAAGTCAATTTTATAATTGGAAAGGTCAATGTCCTTGCTGTCTAATGTAACATTTCCTACATCATTATATATTTCCAAATCCCCAAACCCGCATTCATCCAGGTTTACATTACCTGTATCTGTATCTATATTGGTTCTTCCAAGGGTTGATTTGTTTATATCTATATTTCCTACATCACTTTCTATTTCTGACCTTTCAAATGTACATGAATTTATTTCTATGTTTCCTACATCAGCTTCTATTGAAAAATCATTGCATTGTATATCATTTATATACGCATTTCCAACGTCAGTTGAAATTTCTGTGCTATCTAAAACAGTTCCTGAAGGAATTGTGACAGTAATTTTGGATTTGTCAGTATAATGGTTCCTGAACCAGCCTTTAGCCGGGGACTGTTTGATTTTTAACCTGCTGCCTGTTACTTCAAATTCAGGTTCCCTGTAATCAGGACAGTCATATTCAAGATGGTAAGCAGCACCTTCTTTGATAGTAACATTCATTGCATCTGAATCAATTTCAATTCTGTTAAATGCATCTAAATCTTCAGAATATGTTACATTGTTATGGCCGGAGCTGCCATTGTTTGCATCATCAGAAATAAAGGAAAACAGGTTTCCAAGCCCAAAGCCAATCCACCCTGATATATGGTAAACTGAACCTATAATTATGCAAAAAACGGTGACTAAGGCTAAAATTGCCAGATATACGGTCTTTTTCATGGTAATCCTCCTCCTATTGTTTTTTAAACGCGCTGTTTAAAACTCCGTTTATTATCCCGGCTATTGGCCAGATAATCCATGTATAATGCCAGTTAAATGTCAGGAAACTCCACATAAGGTATACACATGTAATTGTCTGCCAGTATACAGACATAACTGTTGCCGCTGCCGGTGATATATATTTGGTTTCCGGGTGTTGTGATGATACATAGTTGCCACTTACAGTAGATGCATTATTTAATTTTAAAAGGTTTACATAAGTGTTATTTATAGTATATGATAATATAATCATAAATACACCAATTGCAACAAGTACCAGTAATATCATGCCAGACATGTCATCCATATCAAATCCGTAGAATGATAAATCAAGTTCATCAATTATTGCAGCAGGCACAAAACTTACTACACATAACACAATACCTACAGTCATAAGAAGCGCATATGTTGAACTGTATCTTTCTTTTTGGTCATTAATATAATTAGTAGTTGCAAAATCAATAGTGCAAAGTTCCTGCTTAAGGAAATCCCATCTGTGCATGGTAATAGATGAATGTACAAATAAAACTACTGCTGCTGCAATAAAGGACATAAGGAAAAGTATTCCAAATGCATCACTTATATTGGTGGCATCACTTATAATTGCGCCTACAGGGCTGCTTATACATAAAAATACACCTAATGCCAGTTTATATGCGTAGTTTGAACTTTCATGCAGGTATCTTTTTACTTCCTCCATAGTAACTTTGCGTCTGGTAATATCCTGTGTCTTACTGACTACATTCCATATCCCGAGGTCCTCTGAAATCTCATCAAGATTGCCAAACTCTGCGATAACAGTTCCTACAGCTTCATTATCACTTTTGCCTTCTGCTATAAGTTCATTGTATTTATCCTCCATCATCTGCCATAATTCATTTTTGGCACGTAGAACTTCTGGTGTGTTTGGAAGGTTGGCAAACATTGTTTCAAGATAGTTCCTGATTGCTTCCATAATTGTCCTCCTTTAAGATAAAATTTTCGATTACTTCTTTGGTTAAATTCCATTCAGAACATTTGTCTTTGTAATACTGGCGTCCGTAATCTGTAATACGGTAATAAGTCCTGCGTTTTCCGCTCCCTTCTTTGTCAGAAGAAAAAGATTCAATATATCCATTCTTTTCCATACGGGTAAAGGCTGAATACAGGGTTGTTTCCTTAATAATATATTTCTCCTCTGTTAAAGTTTTTATTTGTTTAGATATTTCATATCCGTAGGAGGGATGCTGGAGAAGAAGGAACAGTATTATAGTGTCATTATAGCCACGTATCACATCACTGCTTATACTATTCATATTTAATCTCCTTTCATACGGCTATCGTAACAACGATTGTCGCTGCTACGTCTGCCGTACTACGATTGACATAGTAAAAATAACATAAATTTTACAGTGTGTCAAGTGTAAAATAAAAGAATCCATAATAACCACATAAAATTTATGGATATATATGTAAAGAATTTATATTACTAAATATAAAATATAATATATTTACAAAAATAAATGTATATGATACACTAATGGTTATAGAAAGAGGTGGGAAATTTGAAGGTTTTTTATGATAAACTTTTTGATATATTGGAACAAAGAAATATAACAAAAACAGAATTAAGGGAAAATATTAAAATTTCAACTGCTACTCTTGCAAAGTTATCAAAAAATGAACCAGTATCAATGAAAGTAATTGGAGATATTTGTAACTTTATTGGCTGCCAGCCAGGGGATATTCTTGAAATGAGAAAAGAAACCAGTAAGACATCTTTATTGTACCAGTTAAGGGAAGAAAAGCAAATCCATTTAAAAGGCGGGATATACCACCAGACACAGGTAAAACTTGCATATAATTCTAACCATATGGAGGGCAGCAGGCTGACAGAGGAACAGACACGGTATATTTATGAAACAAATACCATTGGAATAGATAAAGAACCTGCTAATATAGATGATATTATAGAAACAGTAAACCATTTCCAGTGTTTTGATTATATTCTGGACCATGCTGAAGATATCCTGTCTGAAAATATAATAAAAAGGATACATTTAATTTTAAAATCTAATACATCAGACAGCCGTCTGGAATGGTTTAATACAGGTGATTATAAAAAGCGTCCAAATATGGTGGGGGATTCTAAGACAACGCCGCCTGGCAGGGTTAAGAAAGAAATGCAGCTGCTTTTATCTGGATACCAGCAGAAGGATGGTATTTCTATTAATGATATTATAGAATTTCATTATAATTTTGAAAAAATACACCCATTCCAGGATGGTAATGGAAGAGTAGGGAGATTAATAATATTTAAGGAGTGTTTAAAATACAATATAGTACCTTTTATTATTGATGAAAGGCATAAATTATATTATTACAGGGGACTGAAAGAATTTGGAAATGAAAAAGGATATTTAACAGATACTTGTTTATCAGCACAAGATGAATATAAAAAATTGATTGGTTATTTTAGTGGTGGATAAAATTTACAGGTCCAGCTGCCACACCACCATAATATGCCATAATAAATAATTATTTATTATGGCACAGGATAATTTTCATTTATCCACTGTTTATAAAACAATCCAGTGGAATATTTTAACTGAATAATGGTGTAGATAAATACCTGTCGCCAGAATCAGGAAGCAGGGCAACTATTGTCTTGCCTGCATTTTCAGGCCTGTTAGCAAGTATTGATGCTGCTTTAAGTGCTGCACCTGAAGAAATACCTACAAGTATACCTTCGCTGGTTGCAAATGCTTTTCCCTCTGCAAAAGCATCTTCATTATCTATTGCAATAATTTCATCATAGATTTTTGTATTTAAGACATCAGGAACAAATCCTGCACCAATTCCCTGTATTTTATGTGCACCTGGAGTTCCCTTTGAAAGGACAGGGCTTCCTGAAGGTTCAACGGCAACAATTTTTACATCCGGGTTCTTTTCTTTCAAGTATTCACCCACGCCAGTTATTGTCCCGCCAGTCCCAACACCTGCAACAAAAATATCAACCTTGCCATCTGCCTGTTCCCATATTTCAGGGCCAGTAGTTGCCTTATGTACAGCAGGGTTTGCAGGGTTTACAAATTGCCCAAGAATAACTGCACCAGGGATTTCCCTGGAAAGTTCATCAGCCTTTGCAATAGCGCCTTTCATACCCTTTGCACCATCTGTAAGTACAAGTTCAGCACCATATGCCTTAAGGAGATTCCTTCTTTCCACGCTCATAGTTTCAGGAAGCGTAAGAATTGCCCTGTAACCCTTTGCAGCAGCAACAGCAGCAAGCCCTATACCTGTATTGCCACTTGTAGGTTCAATAATTGTTGAGCCTTCCTTTAAAATACCTTTCTTCTCAGCATCTTCAATCATTGCCAGTGCAATGCGGTCTTTTACAGAACCAGCAGGGTTCAAATATTCCAACTTCGCAAGTATAGTGGCATTTGTAATACCAGCCTTTTTTGTATAAGCATTCAGTTTAAGTAAAGGTGTTTTGCCAATTAATTCTAATGCACTTTCTTTTATATCCACAATTATACCTCCTTGTTATATATCCTGTATTACATACAGGTTTTATATGTTTATATTCCAGATTATATATCACATATCCATATACGTCAATAGGTTTTGTTTAATTTTTTTATCAATGTAGTGTCACTCTGTATTGATTTTTGTGTTGTAAGAACAAAATGGAAAGTATATAATATAGGCATGTATCTATAAAAATAATATAATTGTTATATAGGTGTAATTTTATAAATAATGAATGGAGGTAACAAATATGTGTGTTGTTTCAATAAATGTTCCAGAAGAAATATTGTTAAACTTACATGAAAGTGAAAATGACTTTGCTGTATATATGAAATGTATGCTTGCTGTAGATTTATATAAAAACAAAAAAGTATCATTAGGATATTGTGCAGATATAGCAGACATGCCAAAAGAAGATTTTATAAAATATCTTGGAAAAAATAATATATCTATATTTTCTTTTGAAAGTGAAAAAGAATTTCTGGAGGAACTGGAAAATGCGTAATGTAATTGTAAACACCACGCCATTAATTGCATTATGCCATGTTGGGCAGCTTGATTTATTGAAAAAGATGTATGGTAAAATTTTGATTCCCCAGGCAGTATACAATGAATTGTCAGAAAAGAAAGAATCTATATGCAAGAAGCAGGTGGATAACTCCCTTGGCTGGATTCACGTGGAAAATATAGAAAATCAAATGGCAAAATCTATGTTTAAAACGCAATTACATGATGGTGAAGTAGAAGTTATGATTTTAGCAAAAGAAAAAAATGCAGATATTGTTATTATAGATGATGCTAATGCAAAGAAATATGCAAAATATTTAAAATTGCCCGTGACAGGTACACTTGGTGTTTTGATAAGTGCAAAAAGGAAAGGCTATATATGTGAACTAAAATCTGTTATACAAGAAATGATTGATAAAAATATTTATATTTCAGAAAAGCTTATGGAACTTTGTCTTAGACAGGTGGACGAAGAAATGTAGTACATCATCCCCAATTTATAAAACAGATATGTTTTTTTCAAGGATTGTGTTTAAAAATGCCCCCTTATATGATATAGTATTATTAGTTGCTTTTTTAGTTAAGACGCCGGGGGCGGCATGGGGGTTTTATATGGAACATGTAATTTTAGTAGTTGATGATGATAAGAACAATCTTATGCTGGCACAGAAGATATTCGGCAAGAAATACAGGATTGCCGCTGCTACTTCCGGAATGGCAGCATTTAAATATCTGGAAAAGAAAATCCCAGACCTTATTCTTTTAGATATAAATATGCCTGGAATGGATGGCTTTGAAGTTATGGAACGCCTGCAAAATGATGAAACATACAAGCAGATACCTGTTATATTCCTTACCGCAGATGATGACAGTGAAACAGAAACAAGGTGTTTCCGTGCAGGTGCACATGATTTTGTCAGAAAGCCGTTTGTGGCAGATGTTGCGTTTAGCCGTATAAACAGGATATTAGAGCTTGAAGATTACCATAAGAGGCTTGAAGTCATGGTTGCAGAGCAGGCAGAAGAGATAGAGCGCAATTCACAGAAAATCAGCAGTATGCAGGAGCAGGTTATTATAGGCATGGCAAACCTTATAGAACTACGTGATGACAGTACAGGGATGCATGTTAAAAATACTAAGAAATATGTAGGCATGATTGCTGGTAAAATGAAAGAAGAACATCTTTATGCGGATATCCTTACAGAAAGTTATATTAAAAATATGTGCAAGGCGGCGCCGCTGCACGATATTGGCAAAATCAGGATTTCGGACCTTATACTGCAAAAACCTGGAAAGCTTACAGAAGAAGAATTTAATGATATGAAGAAACATACAGTTTATGGAAGTGATATTATCCATGAAATTATGGGCGGGCTTGAGGATGATGAATACATAAAAATAGCAGCAGATATAGCACGTTACCACCATGAGAGATGGGACGGGACAGGATATCCGGAAGGGCTTTCAGGGCAGGATATACCTTTATGTGCAAGGATAATGGCATTTGCAGATGTTTTTGATGCACTGTATGCAGAGCGTTGTTATAAAAAGCCGGTAAGACCTGTTTCAAAAGTCCTTGGAATAATAGAAGAAGGCAGGGGGACACAGTTTGACCCGGAGATTACAAGTGTGTTTTTAAGCCTTAAGGAAGATTTAAAAAGGGAAACAGGGGAAGTATAGGAGAGGAGGTGCAGATTTGCAGGAGGATTTTTATAAATACGGTGAACGTGCAATAGAAAGAAGAGTAGTAACTATATATACACTGTTTGTTATAATGATGTTTGTGGCACAGGTGCTGGCCTATGGCAATATAGGCTTTATAATATGGACATTCCCGGAGATAGTTACATGCTGGGCTGTATATTTTATAAGGGTAAAGGATAAAAAAGCAAGGGCATATATATATACATTTATGGCACTGGTTTCATTCTTTGGCTATGGTGTTGCTGCTTCTTCAATTTTTTCCCTGCTTCCATCATTTGGTGTATTGCTGGTACTTACCGGACTGTTTAATATACCAGGGCTTTTGGGCATGGTATCTGCGCTGGCGTTGCTTCTGGCCATATACCATGCCTTTGTTGTACATTCATTTGATTTTACAGGAAAAGATGCGGTTGCAGACAATATGCAGCAGCTTGTGCCAATGCTCATAATGATTTACCTTGTCTGGTTTCTTATTAAGAAAGATTCCATAATGAACAGGAAACTTATTGAAACTATCGAAACATTGCAGCAGGCGGAGCATAGCAAAGATGAATTTATGGCAAATGTATCACATGAAATAAGGACACCGCTCAACACTATATGTGGTATGAGTGAGCTTTCACTGCGTGAGGAACTGCCAGCGCAGGTAAGGGAGAATTTATTTGACATACAGGTTGCAGGCAGGAATTTACAGGCAATAGTAAGTGATGTGCTGGATTTTTCAGAACTTGAAACAGGCAAACTTGCCATTGTGGAAGAAAGTTATAATTTTACTTCCATATTAAATGATGTGCTTAATGTTGCCATTGCGCAGAATGAAGAAAAGAAACTTGAAATTGTTGTTAATTATGATGTAAACCTTCCATGCGGGCTTATTGGTGACAGTGAGAAAATCAGGCGTATTTTTGCAAGTCTTGTAAACAATGCAATTAAATTTACGGAAAAAGGCTGTGTTACTATTTCCGTGTCTGGAAGGAAAGAGGATTATGGCATTAACCTGTGTGTAAATGTCAGGGATACAGGCATAGGGATATCACAGGAAGGGATTGAGCGCATTTTTACTAACTTTAACCAGGTAGATACAAAGAAAAACAGGCAGCAGACGGGTATGGGGCTTGGGCTTGCAATAACACGTAAAATAGTTGGCATGATGAAGGGCTTTTTAAGTGTGAAAAGTACAGAAGGTGCAGGAAGTGAATTCCAGTTTGTAATTCCACAGAAGGTTTATGATGACAAACCTGTAATTTCTCTTAAAGACAGTGAAAATATAAAGGTGGCATGTTATATTAACCAGGAGAAGTACGGAATGGCAGAGATAAGGGACAGCTATATGGACTGCATTAAAAATATAGCCAGGCAGCTTGAACTTGGTTTTTGTACATGCCAGAACCTTGCAGAATTAAAAAGGCGTATCAGTGGAAGGCATTTTACACATTTATTTATAACAGTTGATGAATACAAAGAGGATAAGGCATATTTTGAAGAAATTGCAAGGGAAATTAATATAATTATTTTTATTAACAGGGAAGAAGATGAGGGAATAAGCAGTGCTTTTATGCGTATATATAAGCCCTTCTATGTGCTGTCAGTTGTAACTGCATTAAATGGCGGCAAGGTGGTACAGAGAATGGACGGCAGCCACTATATGGTACATAAGTTTACTGCACCAGAAGCAAGTGTGCTTGTGGTAGATGATAATATTATGAACCTTAAAGTTATGGAAGGGCTTTTGCGGCCTTATAAAGTTAAATTTTATACTGCAGGAAGCGGAAGCGAGGCTCTTATGATGCTGGACAGGATGTATTTTGACCTTGTTTTTATGGACCATATGATGCCAGGCATGGACGGTGTTGAAACACTCCACAATATCCGTAAAAAGAACGGGA
The DNA here is from genome assembly GCA_002499945.1 of Lachnoclostridium sp. UBA7097. GTDB lineage: Bacteria > Bacillota > Clostridia > Lachnospirales > Lachnospiraceae > Butyribacter. Next base: position 7,349 of record DKYP01000177.1, on the reverse strand, counting down.
TATTCTTCCAGAAAGTGCCAGTTGTTGCACTTACTGCCAATGCAATAGGCGGCGCACGTGAAATGTTTCTTTCAGAAGGGTTCCAGGACTTTGTGGCAAAGCCCGTGGAAGTTTCAACACTGGAGCGTGTGCTTAAAAAGTTTATACCCGGTGAAAGGATTATTAATAAGACTGATGAAGAACTTGCAGCGGAGGCAGAAGCAGCTGCAAGCAGTAATAATGCCGGTGGCAGTACATGTATAAGTGGCAATACAGGTAATAATACAGTTAATGGAAAAGCACTTATAGATATCCAGACAGGCATTAATTATTCTGGCGGGGTTTATGAAGATTATATTGATGTTATAAGGCTTTATTATAAGTCAGGATTAGAGAAGAAACAAAAGATGCAGGAACTTTTTGAGGCAGGGGAATGGAATGATTATACAATTATGGTACATGCACTGAAAAGTACATCCCTTGGAATTGGCGCAAAGGAACTGTCAGAAATGGCAAAGAAACAGGAGAAGGCAGGCAAAGAAAATAATATAGAATACCTGCTTGCAAACCATAACGGGCTTATGGAAGCTTATGGAAGTGTGCTTGATGAAATAGCCTCAAATAAAGAATTTGTGCCAGAAAGTGATGATAATGGGGAAGAGGAGTTAAATGAAATAGATAAAGATTTATTAATGGAAAGGCTTGGAAAACTTGCAGAAGCACTTGATACATTTGAAGAAGATGCAGTAATCCCAGTTATTAATGATTTGTCATTATATTCATATAAAGGGGAAAGCCTTAAAGGCAGCCTGGAAGAAATTGCAGGGCTTGTGGAAGCATTTGATTTCTGTGGTGCAGCTGATGCCCTGGAAGAGTTAAGGAAGGGGTGGGAAGATGCTTAGAAAGTTAATAAAAAATATAAAGGATTATTTATATGACAGCAGTTATGAATTAGACAGAAGGCTTTTTTATCTTGTAATAGGGCTTGGGACATTTGTAAGCCTTTCAGGAGTTGTTGTTGCAGCTGTTACACATGCACCCTTTGCAAGTATTATAGCCATGTTCCTTTATCCCGTTGTATTTACAATATTTGGAGGCATTGCAGCAAAATTTAATTGTATTAATTTCTGTTCAGTAGCAAGTTCATTAGTGCTTAACCTTTTCATATTTCCCATACTCTTTTTTACAAGCGGAGGTGCCAGCGGAGGATTAAGTGGTTTATTTGTGCTTGGTATTTTATATGTATTCCTTCTGGTAAAAGGCATTGCATTTATTATAACTTTTGTATTATCTGCTGCCAGCTTTACAGGCTGTTATATTATGATTTATTATGATAATGTATATATCCAGGGAGTGGCTGTACAGAAAGATATATATATACATACTTTTGTATGCTTTATGCTGGTTTCAGTTTCAATTGGCACATTAATAAAGTTCCAGAGGATGATTTACAATAAAGAGCAGGAACTAGGCAGGCAGCAGCAGATTGAACTTGAAGAAGCAAACAAGACAAAAAGCCGTTTCCTTGCCAATATGAGCCATGAAATAAGGACACCTATTAATACTATAATAGGGCTTAATGAAATGAACCTGCGTGACAATATTAATGATGAAGTAGCAGAGAACTGTGTTAATATACAGCGTGCAAGCAAAATGCTTTTATCACTTATTAATGATATCCTTGATTTATCAAAAATAGAGTCAGGCAAAATGGAAATTGTAAACAGGCAATATGAAACAGGTGCAATGCTTAGTGAACTTGTAAATATTAACTGGGTGCGTGCATATGATAAGAAGCTTGAATTTAAGCTTGATGTTTCACCTGATATACCATCCATGTTATATGGTGATGATATAAGGATAAAACAGATACTTACCAATATACTTACCAATGCAATAAAATATACACATAAAGGTTCTGTTACATTACAGGCAAAATGCCAGCAGCTTGATGCAGGGCATATAAGGCTTTTAATATCAGTTTCAGATACAGGAATTGGCATACGTAAAGAGGATATTAAGTATTTATTTATGTCTTTTAAGCGTGTTGATGAAAAGAAGAATGGTGCTATTGAAGGTACAGGGCTGGGGCTTGCAATTTCACACCAGCTTGCAGGGCTTATGGGCGGGGAAATACAGGTAGACAGTGTATACCAGCGCGGGACCACATTTACACTTGTACTTGTGCAGGAAATAGTTAATAAAGCCCCTATGGGACCTATAAAGGATATTATTAAAGGCAGTTTCCATGGAAGGAAAGAGTATAAACAGAGTTTTGAAGCACCAGAAGCCAGGGTGCTTATTGTAGATGACAATGAAATGAACCTTATGGTTGCAGTAAAACTCCTGCGTGCTACAAAAGTACAGGTAGAAACAGCTTCAGGCGGGCAGGAGTGTCTTGACAAGACAAGGCAGAAATTCTACCATGCCATTTTTATGGACCATATGATGCCAAAGCTTGACGGTATTGAAACGCTGGAAAGACTGCGCAGGCAGGAAAACGGGCTGTGTAAAGAAACACCAGTTATTGCAATGACTGCCAATGCTTTTACAGATGCAGAAGCATTTTACAATGCCAATGGTTTTGACGGGTATCTTGTAAAACCTGTAAACGGGCCTCTTTTTGAAGCAATGCTTCTAAAATTCCTGCCAGAAGAGATTGTGGAAGTTAAGAGGACAGAAGATAGTGGAAAAGCAGACGGGACCAGTATACAAATGGTTTATGTGCATAATAAAAAGGCAGTATGTATAACAACGGAAAGTGTGGCAGATATCCCGGAGGATTTAATGGTACGTTTTGGAATTGCCTGTATTTATTATTATGTGCAGACAGAAGAAGGGCGTTTCTATGATGTGAAGGAGATATCGGCAGGCAATCTTATGGAATACCTTGATAAAGACAAGAAACTTGCACATTCAATGCCACCTTCAGTTGAGGAATATGAAACATTCTTTGCAGATGCACTTGGGGGCGCACAGCAGGTTATACATATAAGCATGGCGAAAAATTCAGGTAACGGGTATTATACTGCAGTCCAGGCAGCGAAAGGTTTTGACAATGTGCATGTAATAAATTCGGCACATCTTTCAAGCGGAATGGGCATACTTGTATTGTATGCGGCATCACTGGTACAGGCAGGCAGGCCTTTCCAGGAGGTCATTGATACAATAAACCATGTTAAAAACAGCATTTCCACAAGTTTTATAGTGGCAAGTACAGAAAACTTGTATAAAGCAGGCAGGATGGACAGAAAAGTTAAAGATATCTGTGATTTATTTATGCTCCACCCGGTCCTTTCAATGAAAGGCAGCCAGATTGTGTGCAGCAACATATATCCTGGTACATGTGCACATGCATATTTAAAATATATCCGCAGGCAGTTAAGGGGAAAGAGGAATATTGACACAAGGTTATTGTTTTTTACATATGCAGGGCTTAATTATAAAACAAAACAGAAAATATTAGATGAAGTAAATAAATACCAGAAATTTGAGAAGATAATAGAACAACAGGCCTCAGCAGCTATAAGCAGTAACTGCGGGGTTGGTGCATTCGGGCTTCTTTTTATGAAAAAAGAGAGAGGAAGGTATCTGTAAAGGTGGTTTAATGGACATTGGGAATATAAGAAATACAAAATACTATTTAAAATATAAAGATGAGGCTGTAATGGCATTTAATACAAAATCAGAAACTGTACATATAATAAACCATGAACTGCTGCCGCTTTCTATTATTAACAAGAAACCATTATATGGAATGGTAAAATCCTTTTGTGCTGGACGGGTAATGACAAGGAACAGAAAAAATTACAACTGGATATTAAAAATATGCGGGCTTGCAGGGGATAATGACGTAAATATATGCATTAAAAGTGAAGCGGCTTCTTTAAGGGATAATTACTGGATTTGCAGGGCAGATTCTGATAAAAAATGGGAAGATGTAAGTCTGTATAAAAATATGACATCTACACATATAGGAAAGGTGGCACTTACAGGAATAGCAGAGTGCAGCAGCATAGTAACAAGGTTTAGTGCCGGTGAGCTTATGAATAAGGGTACCAAGGCAAAATGTTTTATAAGGTATGGGCAGAAAATATTTATGTGTAAAGCGGAAACAGAAGAAGAGATAAATTCTGAAGTAATATCACACTATATAGCCAAAGCACTAAGGCTGCCAAGTGTGTTTTACAGAAAGACAAAATATATGGGAATGTCATGTTCTATATGCAAGGTACTGACATCAGAAGAAAATGAAATGGTTCCGTGCAGGGATATACTGGAGTACCACGGTGAAACAAGAATACATATGGACAGCCAGGCATATAAACACTTTATGGAAACAGACCCTTTAAATTTCATAAGGATGCAGTTATTTGACTATATAACTTTAAATACTGACAGGAACAGGGATAACTATGGACTGCTGGTGAAACACAGGAAAGCAGTTGCATTATTTCCGGTTTTTGACCATGATTCATGCTTTAAAGGAAAATCTGCAAATGGTATATATTTTCCATCCGGGACCACATTCCATAAAACAATATGTGCATTAAGGGAAATGTATAAAAACGAGTATGAACAGTTAAAACCAGATATAATAAGGTTAAATGAATATATACATTCAGGCAGCTTTAAAAAGATGTTCTTTGAATATAAGACAGAGCAGGACTATATAAAAATGCTGCACAGGGTGGCGAACCTGCTTGTATAATTCTTTTAACAGGATTATGCAGGCAGGTTAACCTGCTGTATTTATTTAATTGTTTTAACTATTGTTTCAAGCAGTACCGGGATATCTATAGGTTTGGTAAGATGTGCATTCATGCCGCTTTCCATTGACATACGTTTATCACTTTCAAATGCATTGGCTGATAATGCCACAATTGGTATATTGGCAAGTACCGGGTTATCAAGCCTGCGGATTGCCCGGGCTGCTTCAAGGCCATCCATAACAGGCATCTGGATGTCCATAAGTACAAGTGCAAATTCATCTGGCCCTGCCTTTTTGATTTTTTCAACAGCAATGCTTCCATTTACTGCTGTTTCTATTATAAAACCAAGGTCTTGGAGTATTTCAGTTTCAATTTCAAGGTTAATTTCATTATCCTCTACAAGAAGTATCTTCTGGTTCATAAGCTGTGAAAATGCATCTTCATTCACATTTGAAATAGACAGTGGCTGTTCATGTATGCGCAGGTTCAATGTAACTGTAAATGTGCTGCCCTTGCCGGTGGTGCTTTTTACATCTATATGTCCGCCCATCATCTCTGTAATGTTCCTTGCAATGGCAAGTCCAAGCCCGGTGCCATGTACACCGCTTAATGTTGTATTTTTTTCACGTTCAAATGGTTCAAAAATACGTCCTAAGAAATCTTTTCCAATACCTATTCCTGTATCCTTAACTACAAATTTATAGGTTACATGTTTATTAGGAAGCTTTTCAGCTTCATACAGGCTTATATCAACCATACCATTGTTTTTAGTGTATTTTAATGCATTATTAGCCAAATACATTAAAAGCTGCTTAAGTTTGCCAGGGTCAGTAAATACATCATAATGCCTTATATTAGAGGAGTTTACAGAAAGCGATATATTCTTTCTGGCAGCCTGGACTGACAGTGCATTATGTATATCCTGCATAATATCACATAAATTACATTCCGTTTCTTCTATATGCACATCATTAGTTTCAGTCCATGATACTTCCAGCACCTTGTCAATCAAGTCAAGAAGCTGTCTGCTGGAATTGTCAATTTTATCGAGATATTCATTAACCGTTTCATTATTATTACTACATTTCCTGGCAAGCATTGTATATCCAAATACTGCATTAAGCGGTGTCCTCATATCATGCGACATATTCGAGAGGAAAGTGTTCTTGGCAGTAATAGCCAGGTCTGCATTATTTAATGCTTCTTCAAGTATCTGTTTTTGTTCTGTTTCATACTGTAGTTCTTCATCAACCCTGCGGTAGCCCATGACAATCTGTGAAATATGTTTTTTATTACTGACATTTACAATGCGCAGCTGAAGGTATTGGATTTCATCATTATCAATAATACGGTAATTAATACAGAATGTTTTATGGTTTGAAAGCTTTTCACGGATATATGCAGGACTGGTAGCTTCAGAAACAATCCTGGCATCTTCGGGGTGTACCCATGTATCTATATAATCAGAAACGTACCATAAAAACCCCCGTACCTGTAATTTATTGCCAAACTGCAGCCTGTTACGGCTGCTTAACCTGTATGGCATGATTTTATCTGAATCCATATCAGCATAAAGTATTGATTCATAATTTATGCTAAGCCCTTCTATAACCTCAAGGCGGCGCAGGTGCTCCTGGTTAATCAGCTTTATTTCTTTATCATACTTTTCAATTACATTCTGGAGCTTTTTCTCTTTCTGTTCCCTTTCATTTATCAGTGAAGCCCTTTCTTCCATATGTTTTTTCTTTTTATCTGTTGCATCAGTTATAAAAACATAAAAAATATCACCCACTGAATCACTGTGGATAAAATGCCCGTAATCTTCTGCCCAGCGTACTTCACCGTCCTTGCGTATAATACGGTATTCTACATAATCCAGGTCATACTGGCTTGCATTTACCTGTTCAATTATGCTTTGTTCTACTTCTTTAAGGTCTCCGGGGTGTACAATCCCTTTAAATGAGTTGTGTGTAAGTTCACGGAATTCCTTAAGGGTGTCACACTGGAAAATCCGTAATAATGCCTTGTTTGCATATATAATCTGTTCATCACCATCTGCATGGTATATAAGGAACCCCCCTGGCATTTCTTCCATAAACCTGATTGCTTCATATGCTGTCTGGATATCCTGTGTTTCTAATAAAGAAGAAACTTCACTGCAGGGGTCATCTTCTATAAGATGGCTGGTTTCCATATTGTTGCTTTCTAGTATTTTTAAAAGGCTGGCTATATGTTCAACTAAATGGTGCTTCTGTTTTGGCATGTCCATAATAATCGCTCCTTTAATACATACAAGCTATAAGCTGTAATGTCCATATAAGCTGTAAAGTTTATATAATCTGGAAGGGTAGTCAATTTATAAAAATTTTACCATAAAAATGGCAGGATGTCATTAATTATTGCTATTGGGTTTCACCATTTTTTTGCTGTAAATGGATTTTGTTAGTGGGTTGGCAATTCCAAAGTGTTCCATGAAAAAAGCATGCCGTAGGCATGGCTTTTGCACGCATTTCGCTTGAACGTCGCACGTAATGGATGCATAAAGCCCTTATGCTTCAAAGAAAATCTCTTTGAATCGTAAGGGCTTAAGCACCAACGGCCCCTTTACAAACCAACAGCTGTCCATTGGAAGCACATTTGGAATTTGCCAGCTGGTTT
>DKYP01000157.1 GCA_002499945.1 Lachnoclostridium sp. UBA7097 | reverse complement strand
TGTGAGTTTAAATACTCTATACAGTAGAGGCGGGGTGGACACACCTGTAAGAATAAGTCCATTACCTTTAGGTGATGGGTAGTTCACATATAAGGTCTTATTTTAAGACAAGCAGTATAAATACCACATAAAAGTGGCGGATTAAGGAGATTAATTATGGATTATAAGGAAATGTATTCACAAAAGCTTAAGACAGCTGATGAAGCTGTAAAAGTTGTAAATTCTGGTGACTGGGTTGACTATGGATGGTGTACAGGGACTCCCGTGGCTCTTGATGCTGCACTGGCAAAGCGTATGCCAGAACTTAATGATGTAAAAGTAAGGGGCGGCATACTCTGCCATGTACCAGAAATCTATAAGATTGACAACCCGGCAGAACATTTTACATGGAACTCATGGCATATGAGCGGCATTGAAAGAAAAGCCATTGCACAGGGATTTTCTTATTATGGCTCTATCCGTTACAGCGAACTTCCAAGGTATTACCGTGATATAGACACACCGTCACGCGTTGCCATGTTCCAGGTTGCACCTATGGACAACCACGGTTTCTTTAACTTTGGTCCTAATGCCTCACATATGCAGGCATGCTGCGAAGTTGCTGATATTATAATTGTAGAAGTAAACCAGAATATGCCAAGATGCCTTGGCGGCTTTGGTGAAAGTGTACATATTAATGATGTTACCATGATAGTTGAGGGGGACAACCCTGCAATAGATGAACTTGGTGGTGGCGGTGCAGCTACTGCAACTGATGAAGCCGTTGCAAAATATATTGTTGATGAAATACCTGATGGTGCATGCCTCCAGCTTGGCATTGGCGGTATGCCAAATGCAGTAGGTTCACTTATCGCCAAATCTGATTTAAAAGACCTTGGTGTGCACACAGAAATGTATGTTGACGCATTTGTGGATATTGCAAAGGCAGGCAAGATTACAGGCAAAAGAAAAGGCATTGACAAGGGACGCCAGGTATATGCCTTTGGTGCCGGCACAAAGAAACTCTACGACTATGTTAATGACAACCCTGAATGTATGAGTGCACCTGTAAGCTATACAAATGACATACGTTCCATTTCAGCAAATGATAACTTTATGTCTATAAATAATGCTGTAGATATAGACCTCTACGGACAGGTCAACGCAGAATCAGCAGGCACAAAGCAGATAAGCGGTGCTGGCGGGCAGCTTGACTTCGTACTTGGCGCATATCTTTCAAATGGCGGCAAAAGCTTTATCTGCATGTCCTCAACATTTACAACAAAAGATGGTACAGTACAGTCACGTATCAAGCCTACATTAAGTAATGGCTCAATAGTTACAGATACACGTGCCAATGTACACTATTTTGTTACAGAATATGGTATAGTAAACTTAAAAGGGCTTTCATCATGGCAGAGGGCAGAAGCAATTATATCTGTAGCACATCCTGATTTCAGGGACAGCCTTATTGCAGAAGCAGAAAAGCTTAAAATCTGGAAAAATAGCAATAAGAGATAAGTTTTTTAATAAAAAATACTGGTAAAAATAATAACAGGGAAAGCATAATATCTATATGGTTTCCCTGTTATTTATAACAAATCTTATTTTACAGTGCTTCTAATACTTTTCCGACTGGTGCATACCTTTCACTGTCAAGCTGTTCCTTAAGGCATTCATATGGGTCAAGCTTGCCACTTAGTACCATTTTACATATATTCACCGAAAAACCGCTTACAAGCCCTACGCCAAATTCATTTTCCCTTACAGGTATTACATTTGTCCTGCTGTTACAGTTCCAGAATACAAGCCTTGGCATCTTATAGCCATGTTCTTTAAATTCCCTGTCTATGCCTTCAAAAAGTGTTTCCATGTTATTGCTTGTAACTGCATAGTCAAATTCCATATCAGATATTACCAGTATTGTACTTGGAAGTTCTTCCTGTGTAAGATGGTTTTTTACCGCAGTTTCAAGCACAAGCCTGAATGTTGCCTTAATATCCGTATTGGTACAGTCATCATGTGAAAATGCCAGTTCAAGCTTTTCCCTTAGTGATTTACATTTGCTTAAGTCTACATATTCCGGCCTGCTTGAAAATGTAATAAAACGGTCTTTATATGGCCCGCTAAGCCTTTCTGCAAAATATATCCCAAGCGCATTAGATACATCGATTGCTTTAAGTCTGCTGTCACCAATACAAAAAGTCATGCTTCCAGACCCATCAACAACACAAAGTATATTTTCTGCACCTTTTATAGTATCATCAAGGCTGTTCCACAGCTGTTCTAATGTTTCATCATAATCAGCCAGTGTTAGCCATTCTTTAGTGTATGCAAGAACTATATCATGTGGCATAAGTGTTCCTGCATTAATCTTCGTTTCGCCTTTCACAAGGCTTTCAAGATATGCCTTCCTGCGTTCCTCATCATGCTTTATAAAAGCATTACGGAAGCGCAGGTTAGCCTTTGATGGCACATGCTCATATACAATATCCTGCCAGCGCCCGGAACTTGCAAGCACTTCTGTAACTTTTATATATTCCCTTAAACTTGCAAGCATCTGGCGGTATTCTTTAGCTGTTATCCCAAGATACTTTACAATCTTTTTAGCAGCATTTTTCGTTTCACTGCTTGAAGCATTAATGCTTGGAAGCCACTTTGCACAAAGTGAAACCTGCTTTTTATTTAGCATTTTCTCCATATCAGATTCAAGCTGTTCCTTAAAAAGCCCGAATACTGTTTCTTCAAGGGGAGTGCCAATAAGACAAAGCAAATCATCAAAACGCCCATATTCTGCAACAAGCGGCACAAGCTTCTCTGCCAGCTTTTTTTCACCAGAAACCAGATAAGAAAAAATTATGCGGAAAGAACGCCTTTCACCAAGCCCGCCACGTATATCCCTTAAAAAGAACAGCCACTTTACTGCAAGCACCCTGTCCTCATAATATGCTTTTACAAACTTTTTAATAATTTCTTCTTCACTTTCATTACGCAGGGAAGCCACAGCAAAATTTAAGTCAACAAGTGCTTTCCCTGTTGACGCATAACCTAACGCCCCATTCTCTGTAACCGCCTTGCGTCCGTCCAGCACATCCTTAAGCTTATCCATAAACCCCATAACAATCCCTCCATTTATTTATCCCCCTGCCAGGCAAGCCCAACAGGGGGACGGCACCAGGATTACCCATTACAGGCTGGAAAGCTGCGATAGTAGATATATCCTGAATAAACAAGTGACCGTTGTTCCCAGAAATATTTGCTGTGGGCAGCTTTGGCAAACTGCCTTAAACATATTTACTATACCTGCAGCTAATCCATAAAGCCTGCTAAGGCTGGATTCGGACCAGCAATAACCAATTTAATATAAAAATGCTGCTGGCAGCTTTGGCAAACTGCACTTATCTGTAGCAGGCACCTGTTATATGGATTTCCCTTTGCCTTTAGTTATTATATACCTTTTTATGCCAATAAGCAATTATAAAATGCCTTTTCCACAATAAAAAAGCAGGCCTGTACAGCCTGCCGTTTACATTGGTACTAATAAACCAGATAAAACATAGAAATTATTTAATAACATCCCTTAAACCTAATCTTCCGATAAGTGTACGGTATGCTTCAAGGTCTTTCTTCTTTAAATAAGCAAGGAAGTTACGTCTCTGTCCAACCATCTTAAGAAGCCCGCGCCTTGAATGGTGGTCTTTCTTATTAACTTTTAAATGCTCATTAAGTTCAACAATACGTTCTGTAAGTAACGCAATCTGTACTTCAGGAGAACCTGTGTCCTCCGGTGTACGTCCATAAGCCTTGATAATTTCTGCTTTCTTTTCTTTACTAATCATAATTTCCTCCTAAATATAAGCCTTGTACATATTCCATACAGGCAGCCCTTTTCCTGCTGCTAAGGACTGGGCGGAGTGTCCAAATCCTGGGCAGCGGTCTTTACAACTTTTGTATAATACCATAATAACTAAATTATTGCAAGAAGTTTCCACTATTTCTCCTAAAAGAATTTCCATTGCCATATGGTATACCATTATTAGAATTATTATTATCTGTTGAAGGTGCAGTAGCGGAACTTTCAGCATCTGCCTTTTTACCAAGGGTAACTTCTACAGTTTTTTCTACATATTCACCATTATCCGCCCTCTTTACTACAACTTCCACTTTCTTGCCAGCTTTGCAGAGTGCCAGTTTCTCCTGCAGGCTTTCCATTGTCTTAACTTCCATTCCATTAAACTTTACAATAAAATCGCCTCTTTTAATACCTGCTTTCTCTGCTGGCGCACCTTCTGTAACCTCATCTACAAACACACCTTCTGGGAAATTATAATATTCTGCATATTCAGAAGGGATATCCTTTCCTGGCACAATCCCAAGATAAGCAGCTTCTTCTTCTGGTACTGCTTCCGCATCAATAATACTTTTAATAATAGGTGTTGCTGTATTAATTGGAATTGCAAATCCCATCCCCTCAACCTCAGTATCAGCATATTTAGCGGAATTAATACCTATTACTGCACCATTAATATCAACAAGTGCACCACCACTGTTACCAGGGTTAATAGCCGCATCTGTCTGCATAAGCTTCATATTAGCATCTTCGCTCTGTACTTCCCTGTCCTTTGCACTAATATAACCAACTGTTACAGATGTGCCATAACCAAGCGCATTACCTATTGCTATTGCCTGCTGCCCTACTTTTACACTGTCAGAATCACCAAGCTTTGCAACCTTTATCTTCTCCATAGTTTCTGCGGAAATATCCTTAAGCCCAAGTGCTACAACCGCAACATCTGCTGTGGAATCTGTACCCTTAACAACTGCATCATACACCTTATCATCATAGAACTTAACAGAAACCTTATTTGCATCTGCAACTACGTGGTTATTGGTTGCAACATAAAGATAATTATCATCCTTGCCAACTATTATCCCAGAACCGCTTCCAGGAACATTCTGTTGATAAGTCCTGCCAAAGAAATCTGTCTGTGTCTGTGTTGCAGTAACATCTATTGCAACCAGCGAAGGAAGCACATCTTCAACCACATCTGAAACACCATTAGAGCTTGAAACTGTCTGCACCTGGTTAACAGCTGCATTATTGTTATCATTATTGCCAGCCGTTTCATCATCCTCCTGGCTTTCATTTACCCTTTCAGGGCTTTCAACTGCTGCCTTGTTAATTAACTTATCTGAAACATATGTTACACCTTCAAAACTCATTCCGCCAATAATTCCAAAAACAGCTGCATAAGTAGTAATTTTTAAAAAGTTTTTCTTCATAATAATTTCCCCTTTCACTAAACACTGGATATATAATATTAAAAAGTTAATTCATTTTTATTTCTATCTGGCTTGTTCTTGTTTACAATACCTATATTAACAGCCAATTATGTATCAGTTGTGTTTAATTTTTGAAGAAATTGTGTTCATTATAAAATATTTTTATTTCTTTCCACTAATATAGAGCATTTTCTGTAATTATAATATCTGGTTTTATATCGTGCGCTTCCATATCAATTTTCTCTTCCTTTAGTACCTGGAAATCATATGCTAACCCAATTTTATAAATATTATCATCCCTGTGCCTGTAAAGATACCTGTCATAAAATCCCCCACCATACCCTATACGTCCATGATATATATCAAAAACAAGCCCTGGCATAAACATTACCCCGTTACAATGCAAAACAGGGTTGTCACAAACAGGCTCTAATATTCCATTATAACCAGGTTTTAAATCTGACAAGCCATTTATCCTATAAAATTCCATCTCATTTCCGTTGACACGTGGTACACATACACTGTGGGAAGCCTGCCCTAAAAGCATTTCTATAACGGCTTTTGTATCTGCCTCTGTACCATATGATACGAAAATATATACCTGCCCTGCATTATCTAAAACCCCCGAAGATACAATATTATTATATAAAAGCCTGTCCTTTTCCTGCCTTTCCTCTAATGGAATCCCTGCCCTTAATTTCTTTATCCTGTCCCGTAAAATACTTTTATTTATATTATCCATTTTCCCTTAATTAATGCAATGTCCTTTTTTTATGTTCTTCTCCTAAATTCCTGGTTGTCCCGTCAGGATTTACTATTGTTATGCTGTCAAGCTGCACCTTTAAATTATTTTTTACAGAAGCAATATATTCACTTCTAAGCTTCTGCTGCTCATCCGCCTCTTCTGGCGACAGCCCTTCATTTTTAGACTTGTGGTACAATTCATTAATCCTTGCAATTTTTTCCTCATTCATTTTTATAAAATCCTTTCACCAATCACTAATAATCCAGGAAAATATTTTAAAACTTTACTTTCCAAAAACAACTTTTTATGAATTTATCACTGCCAGTGCAACACGTATTCCGTCCGCCGCCGCAGAAGTTATGCCTCCCGCATAGCCTGCGCCCTCCCCGCATGGGTAAATCCCATGTATATTTGCCTGTAAACCCTTATCACGTGTAATTCTTACAGGTGAAGAAGTCCTGCTTTCAATTCCTGAAATTACTGCATCTTCCCTTGAATACCCTTTAATCCTTTTTCCAAACTGCATAATTCCCTCTTCTACAAGGTTTCCAATTACAACTGGCAGCACAGCCCTTGTATTTGCAAATGCATATCCGCCTTTCATATCAGGAATTATACCACCAAAACCAGTGCTTTTTACATTATTACAGAAATCCCCAAAAAGCTGTACAGGAATTTTGCCGCCCGCCTGCCTGTAAGCTTCTTCTTCCCATTTACGTTGGAACTCTATACCTGCAAGCGGCCCCTTTCCATCAAAATCTTCTGGTGAAACAGTAACTACTATAGCACTATTTGCATTCCTGCCATCACGTGCATAATTACTCATTCCATTTACCACAAGCCTTCCGGGCTCTGATGAAGCATTGACAACATAACCGCCAGGGCACATACAGAACGAATAAACACCACGCCCGTCTTTAGTATTATAAGATAATTTATAATCAGCAGCTGGAAGCTTCTTATACAACTCCCCATACTGGCTATAACCAATAATATCCTGCGGATGCTCTATACGTATCCCTATTGCAAATGCCTTTGGTTCCATATAAAGACCATCACTGTCAAGGTTATAAAATGTATCACGTGCACTGTGCCCTATAGCAAGAATTAAATGCGAACAGTTTATCTCCCTGCTTTCCCCACAGATACCATTTCCAGTAATTTTAGTAACCCTTACACCACTTATACAGCCATCTTTATATATAACACCATCCAGCCTGGTATTAAAATATACAGTACCACCAAGCTTTATTATCTCATTACGCATTGCCTCCACAACACCTGCCAGCCTGTCCGTACCAATATGCGGCTTTTGCAGGTAAAGAATTTCAGAAGGTGCACCAAACTCTGCAAAAGTCTTTAAAACCATGCGGTTAAAGCCATCCTTATCCTTAACAAGCGTATTTAACTTTCCATCTGAAAACGTGCCAGCCCCGCCCTCTCCAAACTGCACGTTGCACTCAGGGTTTAATGTATCCCCATTCCAGAAACCATTAACAACCCTCTGCCGTTCCTTAACCTCCTTGCCCCTTTCAAGCACAACAGGATTAAAACCAGCCCTTGCAAGCACAAGCGCAGCAAAAAGCCCCGCCGGTCCCATGCCAGCAACAATTACACGTTTATTTTTATTACTATTTAAATTTAAAGCATTAACATTCCTTATATTCTTATTAATAAAAGAAAGCAGACTGCCGAGGAGTTTTTCCTTCTCATTTCCTGGAATAAATACAACATCATTTCTTCCATAGCGTTTAACCAGTTTCTGCTCATTATTACAACTTAGCTCCACCTGGTAAATATAATAAATATTATCTTCCCTGCCATTTTTCTTCCTTGCATCCAGTGATTTCTTTCTTATTACAAAATTCCTTACCTCATCTGCCTGTATTCCAAGAACCTTAGCCGCCGCCTGTATAACAAGCCTTTCCTCTGCCACTGTAATAATGCCCTGCCTTGCATCCTGCACCGGCAAGCACTTTAAAAGAAGCCGGACAGAAACCTTCACCTGTGACATTCTTATCATAAATATAATGCCCCCTATATTTTATTATCAATAAAACCTCTGGCAAATATATCTACCAGCCTGCTTTATACACTTTCACCTGGTATTTTCCAATAAAATCACTACATTCCGCTGCCAGTGTATATGTATCTTTATTACCTAGTGTAAAAAAACATTCCAGTTCCTTTGCCCTGTCAAGCTTATACACCTCATCACCCTCTGAATTATATAAAACCATATCAAGGCGGCCGCTTTCTATATCAGACTTATATGAAAATTTTATCCGGCGACCTGCATCTCCCTGGAATGAAATACCAGAAGTTAAAGTTGTTTTCTCTATATAACTATTCCCCATATTACCTAATAATTCTGGCCGCTTTAACCAGCATATGCCAATTACTGCAATAACTGCAGTAATACCCCCTGCTATTACAAATTTCTTTTTCATTAATATTCCCCCATTACTTAAATTTATCTTCTACAAACACTACCATAATCCACAAAACATTTCAACAATAATTCTATATAACTTCAATAAGTTTTTTGGACAT
>DKYP01000156.1 GCA_002499945.1 Lachnoclostridium sp. UBA7097 | reverse complement strand
TTCTAAAACCATTTCTCCATATCTTTTAAGATTTAAAGCGGCTTGATAATCCCTGCCAATTACATTCCCACATTCACATTTGTAAATATGGCCTGATAACTTCAAAACCAAACCTAAACAACCTGTCTTCTGTTAAACGCCTTCTTCTTCAGCGATATATTCCAACTTGCTTACTGATACTTCATAAGCAACACGCTTTTCATACATATCCTCAGATATCTTTTTCTGGTATTCCCTGCTCTGTATCCTTCCCCAGAGCTGTATATGTGAGCCTACCTCAAACTGGTCTGCAAACCTTGCATTCCTTCCCCAGCATATACATGGGATATAATCAGACTTGCCATATGGCCTGTTCACTGCAAGAAGCACATCTGCAATTTCCCTTCCCAAAGGTGTCTTCCGGTACACCGGTCTCTTACAAACATACCCGTCAAGGAATATATGGTTAGGGTTCTGTTCTGCCTCCTCTGCATTAACAAGCATTGCTTCCCTTGCAAATACAGACAGTACAAGCCTGTTCTTTGTTTCCTCATGCCTGTTATAAGAGCGGAACTGCCCTGTTGCCTGAAGTATGCAACCCTTATAATCCTCTTTCACATCCATAAGCCTCTCAGAAACCATAACTGGTATAATATCATAAGAGTTGCTTAAACGGCATACAGCAATATTAACTATATAGAAGTTCTCACCATATACCTCATGGCTGAATGTGAACTCGCTTACCACTTCGCCTGCAATTGTTACCTGGTTGTTTGTAAATACTTTATCCAACATATTTCTTATCCTCCATTTTTCTTAGGGCTTTCTGCCCTATCAGTAATTTGTTTTAATAATTTATATGTTCCAGTAACGGAATTTAGAACCATTATTCCCAAATTCTGCAAAATTTATGTATGACATTTTCCGGCACTCTGCCGGCTTCTATGTCTGTTACAAAAGCAGGAACCATTTTTAAATTATTTTTGTTACTTTTTCTTACTTGTATAATGCGCCTATAATTAGTATACTTATATTTTGTGGATTTGTAATTAATTTTTTTATTAAATTTCTATTACATTTTTATTGCATTTGTATATACAGCTGCAATTATTATCCCCGCACACTATTTCATATAGTAATAATACCAAATTATAGCACTTACTGCAAGAAATTTTAAAAGAAAGGACAGTACCTTGTATGAAAATTAAACGTGATGATGTAAGGAATATTGCAATTATAGCCCATGTAGACCACGGAAAAACAACACTGGTTGATGAACTTTTAAAACAGAGCGGTGTGTTCCGCTCCAACCAGGAAGTGGCAGAAAGGGTTATGGATTCAGGTGACATTGAAAGGGAACGTGGCATAACAATCCTTTCCAAAAATACTGCAATTACTTATAATAATACTAAAATTAACATTATAGATACTCCAGGGCATGCTGACTTTGGCGGCGAAGTCGAACGTGTCCTTAAAATGGTTAATGGTGTGGTTCTCGTGGTTGATGCATTTGAAGGTGCAATGCCACAGACAAAGTTTGTACTTAAAAAAGCACTGGAACTTGAACTGCCTGTTATTGCCTGCATTAACAAAACTGACCGGCCAGAAGCAAGGCCGGATGAAGTTGTTGATGAGGTCCTTGAATTATTTATCGACCTTGATGCCAGTGAAGAACAGCTTGATTGCCCATTTATTTTCGCATCTGCCAAAAATGGCACAGCTTCATACAGTGCAGATGAACCTGGTACAGATATGGTACCTCTGTTTGATACTATAATTAATTATATACCAGCGCCTGAAGGCGACCCTGAAGCTGCCACACAGGTTCTTGTAAGCACTATTGACTATAATGACTATGTAGGGCGTATCGGGATAGGAAAGGTTGACAATGGCACAGTTAAGACAGGGCAGGATGTAGTAATTGTAAACCACCATGACCCTTCCAAACTTGTAAAAGTAAAGATTGGCAAGCTTTATGAATTTGAAGGGCTTAAAAAGATAGAAGTAAAAGAGGCAGGCATTGGCTCAATAGTTGCAGTATCGGGGATTACCGATATCCATATTGGCGATACAATCTGTTCACCTGAAAACCCTGTGCCAATCCCGTTCCAGAAGATTTCCGAACCTACTATTGCAATGCATTTTATGGTTAATGACAGCCCGCTTGCAGGGCTTGAAGGCAAATATGTAACTTCAAGGCATCTGCGTGACAGGCTATTTGCCGAATTAAACTCTGATGTAAGCCTGCGTGTGGAAGAAACAGAAAACACCGACAGCTTCAAAGTATCAGGACGCGGGGAACTGCACCTTTCAGTGCTTATTGAAAATATGCGCCGTGAAGGCTATGAGTTTGCAGTAAGCAAAGCAGAAGTCCTTTATAAAACTGATGAACGCGGGGGACGCCTTGAACCAATGGAACGTGCATATATAGATGTACCAGATGACTTCTCTGGCAATGTAATACAAAAATTAAGCAACCGTAAAGGAGAACTTCTTGGGATGTCCTCCATAGGCGGCGGCTATACAAGGCTTGAATTTCTTATACCATCACGTGGCCTTATAGGATACCGTGGCGAATTTCTTACAGATACAAAAGGCAACGGCATTATAAATACAGTATTTGAGGAATATGGTCCATACAAAGGTGACATAGCATACCGCAAACAGGGCTCACTTATTGCATTTGAAGCAGGCGAAACCGTTGCATACGGGCTTTTCAACGCACAGGACAGGGGAACGCTGTTTGTAGGACCTGGGGAAAAAGTGTATGCCGGAATGGTTATAGGACAGAGCGGCAAGACGGAAGATATTGAGCTTAATGTATGCAAAACAAAGCATCTTACAAATACACGTTCCTCATCTGCTGACGAAGCCCTTAAACTTACAACCCCGAAGAAATTAAGCCTTGAAGAAGCACTGGAATTTATAGACACAGACGAACTGTTAGAGATAACACCGGAAAGCCTGCGTATACGTAAAAAAATACTTGACTCAACACAGAGGTTCAGGGCATCAAAGAAAAAACAGGGGTAAAAAATTGTAAAAAGATATCTAAATACAAAGCCCATTATCTAAAACAGAAAATAATGGGCTTTGCAATATTTTATCTGTATGCAACAATTTTTTGTACTTTATGTGAAGCTGGATAACTGGTTCTTGCATAAACCCCTCTCATCCATCCAGCATACTGTGCTTCCGGGTCATAATATTTCCTGTTAATCCTTACCCATGCGTGGCGGGTGTAACCATCAGATGCCCTGTCCCTTGAACCATGTACCCTTCCGCATACTATATAAGGTTTGCATCCGATTTCTGATGCCAGGGCAGCAAATGCACATGCATAACTATAACAATTTCCTGAATGTGTTGACAGCATATCATATGCAGTTCTTTTCTGCCAGCCACTGGAATGTATATCTGGATACTTACTTGCATAACGGAACCGTCCTCTTGTTACATAATTCCAGCAGGAATAAAGTTTTCTTCTTTTTGGCATTTTTTTATTAGTAATGTTTTTTACAATTCTTATAAGTTTTATTTTTAGCTGCGAATTAACATTTTTCTTTGCAGCACCTGTCTTTGTAAAAATAATCCCCTGGTATGTTGTATTTCTCCTTACCCTGCCTTTTCTGGTAGCATTATAAAGCTTATTTCCTTTTATCTGCCAGCCCTTTGCCGCCTTTCCATTTGGATTAGCACAGTAAATATCCTCTTTTACCCTCACTATAGAGATGCCATCCGATTCTGCAAGCCGGCCTTTCTTATTAAATATATAATACTTTCCCTTAATCTTTTTAACCCCTGTAACCATTTTCTTATTTTTAGTAGCAAAATAATACTTTGAACCTTTGATTTTCTTCCAGCCTGATATAAAATTGCCATCCTCCCCACAATAATAAGTACCGTTATCTGTTATTACCAGCCCGGCAGTCTGTAAAATACCATTTTCATCAAAATAATAATCTTCATTATCTATTATTTGCCATCCAGTAAGCATTTCACCAGTTACAGGTGAAAAATAATATCCTTTCTCTTCCTCCGCCTGCCATCCTGTAAGCATTTCCCCTGTTTCAAATGAAAAATAATACTCTTTCCCTTCTATCTCCTGCCAGCCCATAAGCATTTCACCAGTTACAGGCGAAATATAATACTTCTTTCCTTCTATTTCCTGCCAGCCTGCGGGCGTTACATCTGGTTCTGTATCTGGCATTGTATCCGGTTCTATATCCGGTTCTGTTTCTGGCACTGTTTCTCCAATTTCTTCTGTATTATGTATAATATTACCATTTTCATCCAACTGGTAAACAGCACTGGCAGTAGTCCCCCTGCTTAAAACAGCTATAGCCAGGATACATATAATATTTCCTATAAATCTATGTTTCATTAACTTACTCCTGTATTAAAATGCCGCTGCAAAATATTGCACATCCTTAAAATTATTATAAACACTTTTCAATTTATTTCTTTTCTTTAAAAAATACTTTCCAGAAGAATTTTCTGCAAATTTATCCATATTAGAATCACATATATACCATACAGAATTTATATTTACCTCCGTCCAGGCATGGTCCTGCAATTCACCTGAAAACCCATTTGTTTTGCCAATGCCAATACGCACTTTATAACCTGTTGCCTTTGCTGCAAGAAATGCATATGCTGCTGCAAAATGGTAACAGCTTCCCTTCTTTCCTGAATACATTTCTGAAGCATATTCTTTCTCCCATCCATCATATGCTTCAAAACCCATCACACGTTTATACCCATAATTCTTTTCCACATAATTAAATAATTTCTTTAATTTCTTTTTGTCATTATCTGTTTTTTTTACTTTTTTATTTACAATTTTCTCTGCCTGTTCCTGTAAAGATTTACTATTTACAGCTGCGGCATCCGCCCCTTTTTGCATACTAAGCATAACAAGATTAATAATAATTAATACTAATACAGTTTTCCTTAAAATATTTTCTGTTTTTAACATAATAATCTGCCTCCATATATAAATTGTATATTATAATTATTCCACACCCATAAAAATCTCTTTCCCCTTTGCTGGTTTAAAAGTATATACTACAAAATTATCATATGACAATACACCATCTTTTCCATTACCATAACAACTTTTATAATATTTTACCTTATTTGGTTTGCCAAGAAATTTCTTCAGGTTTGCAAATGGTTTTTCGTATCTGGCTGCCCTGCGCACTTTTTTTGTTTTTGGCTTATTATACTTCCCGCCCTGGCTGAAACAATAAAATTTTTCGCCAATAACTATAATACCTTTTGCCACACTTCCATTTTCATAACAATAATACTTCCTGTCTTTTGTCCATCCATTGGCAGCAGTACCATCCGGGTTTACATAATATTTTTCAGTTTCCCCGTCAATTTCTATACTGGTAATTTCTTTGGATTCTGGCTGTAAAAGCTGCCCCTGGCTGTTAAATACATAATATTTACCCTCTATTTTATGATTTGCAACTGCCGCCCTTCCATCCTTTTTAAAATAATATTTATTATCATCTGATAATACCCATTTATTTGTAACCATTTCCCCGTTTTCATAATAATAGTAATCCCCGTCTTTTTCTACCAGCCCGTCTAAAATATTAGCTGTCCCATCTTCTGGAACAGTTTCTTCATATGCAGGCAAATTAGTTGCCAAAACCTCTGCTTTTCTATACCCCGTTGCCAGTACCGACAAGCACAAAACAGAAATTATAGTTTTCTTTAACATTTTCAAACCCTCCAATAAAATTTTAATATAACATAAATATCTTTCCATATATTTTTTATACCCTGGTATTAGAAATCTTCATATTCTGTTTCCCCGTCTGACCATGTAATAACATAATACCCATGCCCAGAACCATCACAGTCATAAACTTTTTCTTTAGACACAATTTTGCGTTCTTCCTCTTTTTTCTTTTTCAAATAGTTATCCCCTATTAATTCCCTGGTTTCTTCCTGGTTTAAAGAGGCAGACTTTACAACCTGTAATTCCCCTTTATTTTCAATAACTACTTCAAATACTGTACCGCTGTCATTAAATTCTTCTTTTGGAATATACAGCCTGTATCCATAATCAGTTTTATTATCTGATACATAAAAAGTTTCATAACTGTTTTGTCCTTTGTTATCTTTTACCCTTACATAAACTTTTACATCCTCTGTACAAAATAAATTATCTAATATCCCAGAAACTTCAATATAATTTGTATTATAACTGCTTTCAGAAACTTTAATTAAAGTATCTGATTTTACTATTTCCATATCCTGTCCTAAACTTACAGGTACAGTTCCGGTAAACGGAGGGTCTGTTGCCAGTTCTTTTAAATTACGTTCCACCTTTTCTAAAACCACAACATCTGGATTATATTTTTCCATATAACCTCCAACATTATGTGGTATACTTTTTGAAAAATATCCTTCCGCAAATGTATCTGCCATTAATGGTAATAATGTATTTCCAAAAGAATCCCTGAACATAAGCAGCGAATCCGTGCCATTTTTATTTTCTGTTTCAATCCAGTCCTCTTCCACACTTTTTGTATCTGTCTTATAAGAAAATTTATCTGTTTTCTTATAGAAATAATTCCATTCAGGTTCAGCTGTTACAGGATAAAGCATTTTATTTAAATCACCATATTCATTTTTTAACAGTACAGGTTTAACATCTTTGTAATTATCATGTTCCATTCCAATACTATCTAAAATTGCATTATAAACACAAACCGCACCCTTCTGGTTCCAATGTGAATCCCTTTTTAAATAAAGTTCCTCTTCCTGTTCTTCAAAAAGCTGGAATAAATCAACATAAAAAATATTATATTTATCTGTCTTTTCTTTAAGCATATTAATATTTCTTACATTACTTGCCTTTTTTTGCAAATAATAAGGCATATTTTCACCATACAAAGAATTTTTATTAGGAGCAACTGTAAAAACAAACTTCCCGCCTTTACCCTGTACATATTTCTGCATCAATGATAAATTATGCGCTATATTTTCCACACAGCGCCCGGACATAGTATTTTTTCCAAGATAATCATCTATAGTAGAAGAATAATAAAGCCATCCATTATTCCCTGTTACTACAGTTTCCATATTTGATACATTAAATATATGGCTTTGTATCTCTGCATCTAAAGAAACAAGCAACGGGCGGAATGCAAAATGGTCTTCAAAATAAACTCCTAACTCCTGTAAAAAATTAATATTAAACTTTCCATTTTCCTTTATTTCTGGAAAAACTGCCATCTTTCTATTCTCTGTTGTAGTATTTGCAGGATTAAAAAATATTCCCAAAAATGGAAATGCACATATAAAAAGGCTGGTAATAATAAAAACAACTTTTCCTGTATTTTTCATCTTCCCCTCTCCTGTTTTATCCTCTTACCGCTATTAAAACCTAAAATAAATAAATGGATTATATGTATTCCCGGATAAACGTATAATACACCATAACAAAAGCATAATAGAAGTTATACAGGAAAACATATTAACTGTTACATACTTCCATACAATACCATCTGTTTCTGTATATATATTTTTAAATTTATCTTTTATAACTTTTACTGGTGCCATTCCTATAATACCAGCACATAATATTGTAATAAACCACGGATTAAAAAGGCTTGCTGCAAAACTCATTTTATAACTATTAAATGAAATTCCGGTAAACATCTGCTCGGTTATATAAAACGCCTCTGAAAGAGTATCTGCACGGAAAATTACAAACCCTATACACACAACCAGCATTGTATATATGTATGTAAATACTTTAGGTATTTTCTTAATAAAAGGAACATATTCTTCAAGCACAGAAAAAAAGCCATGGTATAAGCCCCATATAATAAACGTCCAGTTTGCACCATGCCAGAACCCTGTACAAAAAAATACAATAAATTTATTTATACTGGTGTGTATCTTTCCTTTCCTGTTTCCGCCAAGCGGAATATATAAATACTCCTTAAACCAGCCAGATAAAGAAATATGCCATCTCCTCCAGAACTCCTTTACACTGCATGCCCCATACGGATAATTAAAGTTCTCCTGGAAACTAAACCCAAACATCTTTCCAAGGCCAACCGCCATATCACTATAGCCACTAAAATCATAATAAATCTGCAACATATATGATATTGCACCAGCCCACGCTGATAATATATTAATATCACTATAAGCAGCATTAAAAACAGCATCCGCTGTCTGTCCCATAGTATTTGCAATTATCACCTTCTTTCCAAGGCCACAGATAAAACGCTTTATACCTGTATAAACCTGGTCAATATCCATATTCCTTTTTGTAAGGCTGTCATTAATATCCCTGTATTTTATAATTGGCCCAGCTATAAGTTGTGGAAAAAAAGAAATATATAATAAAACTTTACTAAAACTTTTCTGTACCTGTATTTTTTCAAAATACACATCAATAACATAAGATAATGCCTGGAAAGTAAAAAAAGAAATCCCAACTGGAAGTTTTACATATGGAATATTTAAACTCTGCCCGGATATACTATTCCATGTCCCAATAAAAAATGCCATATATTTAAAGTAAATTAATAATCCAATATTAATACTAACATTAAGAAAGAGATAAACTTTTTTCCTTCTGGAGTTTGCAATTACTATTGCAAAAATATAATTAAAAAATGCACTTCCTGTCATAAGCAACACATATAATGGTTCTCCATAAGCATAAAACAACAGGCTTGCCACAATCAATAATATATTTTTAAAATATGTTCCATGTACCAGGCAATATAGCAAAAAAACCACTGGCATGAAAACACATACAAACTCCAAAGAACTAAAAACCATCTACATAACACCCTGTCTTTCTTAATAATACTAACACCCTTAACCTCATTATGACATTACAGTAAAAAATAACATATAATGCCGGGTATTGTAACTTTTTGACATGTTTCTGCAATTTTTTATTTTACCATAAAATTGTAATATGTCAATTGCTTTTGTATAAATTCCCAAAAAACATATATTTATGTGTAATGAAATATCTGGAGATGGGTTTAAAAAGATATCTGGGATTTTTGCAAACCAATATTAAAAGTAAGACTGTGTGAGTCCATAATGTAGAATTATAAAATTACAATGAGAAATACTTTATTCCTGAAAAAATAAAGACGTGGTATAGTAAGCATATAGAAAGAACAACCATCCCACTACCAGACAAGGTTTAGGAATAATTGTTCTATGTATAGCTGTCTGTAAAACATAAATGTGAATAATGGCATAAAAATAAATTCCTTTTAATATTATTAATTATTTTGTATGAATTTTTTCAAATAGTTAAATAA
>DKYP01000129.1 GCA_002499945.1 Lachnoclostridium sp. UBA7097 | reverse complement strand
AGTTTAAGTATATTTGTATATAAATTTATACATTTTTAAAAGGAGGAAAAAAAGTGACAGACCCATACCAGGTGCTTGGAATTTCACCAAACGCCACTGATGATGAAGTAAAAAGGGCATATAAGGAGTTAAGCAGGAAGTACCATCCTGATTCTTATGTAAATAACCCTTTAGCAGACCTCGCAGAGGATAAGTTCAAAGAGGTACAGGCAGCATATACCCAGATAATGAATTCAAGGGCAAATGGCGGCAGCGGCTACAGCCAGGGATACCAAGGCAGCAGCGGACAAAGCGGCTATAATAATGGTGGTTATAACAGCGGCGGGCAGGGCAGCTATAATAACAGCGGTTATAACAATGGACAATATAACAGGCAGAGTTACCAGAACTATGGCCAGGGTTACGGGCGTAATCCGAATGGATACTATGGTTCTGGCGGATGCAGCACAGGGAATGTTTGCTGTGACCTGTGGTGTGCGGATTCACTCTGCGAATGTATGGGAGGGGATTTGTGCAGTTGCATTTAAAGACAAAGGAAGCAGCATGGGGCGGCATACTTATGGCACTTGCGGTAATTTTAATAGTGTTAAGCGGTGTTATTGAGGCAAGCTCCATGTTCCTGCTTGCGGCAGCATCATTTATAACAGGGATTTTCCAGAGGCGATTTAAAACCAGGGCAGGCGTGGCATTTATTGCAGGTACATTCCTTATAGGGTTTATGCTTGCACCACAGAAACTGTACTGTTTTACATTTGCGGGGTTTTCTGTATATGTTTCGGTTGCAGAATATTTAAGGGGAAAGAATACCCCAGCGGCGGCAGGAATGTTTATTAAAGGGATTTGTTACCATGTACTGCTTGCAGCAGCACTTGTAATGGTAAAATTCTTTATTGGTTTTGAAGCGCTTTTTACAGAAGGTTTTATAGCCTGGATGTCTAAAATACCAGTGCTTTTTGTGGTTTTAATGGTAGTGGCTGCTGAAGCATTATGGATTATTTTTGACAGGGCATATATATATTTCCAGGAAAGATATGGGGATATATTCGGAAGGTGGTTGGATGCATAAGGCCGCTTATGAAAAATTGTTAAAAGAGATTCTTATACAGGTAGTGGATAATTCCTCATTTAATGAGAGCAAGAAGTATATACAGCATGGCAATACAAGCATTTACAGGCACAGCATTATGGTTGCACGCAAAAGCTGCCAGATTGCTTCAAAATTTAATATTAAAGTATCATATAATGAGATGGTACGTGGGGCACTTCTGCATGATTACTTTCTGTATGACTGGCATGATAAGGAACATAAACACCGCAGGCCGCATGGATTTTTCCACCCGTCGGCAGCATTAAAGAATGCAATGCGTGATTTTGTGCTTACAGATATTGAGAAGGACATTATAAAGAAGCATATGTTCCCGCTTACGCCAGTCCCGCCAGTATATGCTGAAAGCCTTATTGTGTGTATTGCAGATAAAATATGCTCAGCAGGTGAAACCCTTATTAAAAACAGGAATAACCAGCATCAGGATAAAATATTAAAGAACAGGAAAATAAAAGATGAAAAAATTAATGGTTAATGCAATAATTGTGGTATTCTGCATATTATTTTATAAAAATGCAGATGCGGCGGTTGTATTTGGCATGAATGGAAATACTGCAATTAATAATATAATTACTGCAACTATACAAGATACAGGTGAAGAAATCCAGATTAAAAACATGGTATCTGTCCAGGAGGGGCAGGCTTTTAACCTTTCACAGGTTAGTAACCAGGAAGAAATATCTGGCCAGGGAAATATTATAAATATTGAAATTTTAGACAGTATTGAAGGCCTGCCAGAAGAATATAATTATAATCCATATGCAGTATCAGTTGATAATTATAATATAAAAGTTAATGGTACTGGCATGGCAGTTTTAAAAGTTATTTCTTATCCAGATGCGGCAGATATAAGTGATGTACAAAATACCACTTATATGGCAATTAATGGCATTAGCCGCAGCATGGAGAATTATGATATTTATACTGCAATAGAAAATATTAACAGTACAATTCTTGATAATGGAATTAAAAACTTTGAGGATGCATACACAGTTTACATGGATTATTACGGGGCGCTTCTTTTAAGTAAAGAAAGCAGTACATTTAACGCAGATGCAGATATACAATATGATGGTATTTCTAATACATGGAATATAACAAACGGATATAAATTCTTTAATGCCAGAAATCTTTTACAGGCTTATTTTGATTCAGACAGGTTTTTATTGCAGGAAACGGTGTTTATTTCAGAATATGAAGGGATTGCACTGAAATTCGGGCATGAAGTAACAGAAAATGACCTGCTTGCATATTCATTTTATAAAGAAGAAGAATATATGCCAGATGCGGGCATTACACTGGATTTAACAATAACAAACTTAACAGGCACTAATACAGCAAGTAAAAAATTTACAATAAACAAAGGATTAGATGAGGTTAATGTAAAGCTTAATAGCAGCCTTAAAAAGAAAGATACATATAAATTAGAAGTTTCGGGAATGGGGAACTATACCTCACAGGCGGAATTTACATTTACATTTATATTTGAAAATATAAATAAAGGGGCTTTTATTAAGAAAAAAACTGTTATATATTCGGGAATATATAATGGCATCAGCAAAGGGAATGCAAATGCAAATACAAGATACCGATGTGTGGCAAAGAGCCCTGGATGGCTTAAAATCAAGCTTTCTGATGGTAGCAACGGTTATATTGCAAATGAAAATGTTTCATTTTCTGAAAGTGCCATAGATAATATTGTCAGTATATATGATACAAAATATTCATATGCCGACATGTCAAGGGATTTAAAGAAAATGGCAAAGTTCTACCAGGATGTTATGGGACTTTCTGTCCTGGCAAAGACAGCCGACAATAATAATATTTACTGTATAAGGCTTGGCAATGAAAATGCAAGCAAGAAAATATTAATACAGTCAACAATGCATGCAAGGGAGTGGCTTAATTCGCAGCTTGTAATGAAAATGGCAGAAAGATGCTGTAAGTCTTATTATTCTGGCAAATATAATGGTACAGCTTATAGTAAGCTTTTTAATAAAGTATGTGTTTATATTGTGCCAATGCTTAACCCTGATGGTGTAAATATAAGCCAGTATGGTATTGCAAGAATTAAAAGCCCGTCTTTGAAAAAGCTTGTGAAGCGTCTTGGCAAGGGAAGCTACAGCAGGTGGAAAGCTAACGCAAGGGGAGTTGATTTAAACAGAAACTTTAATATTGGCTTCAGGAAGAATAATTCAAGAGGCACAAAGCGTGGGAGGGAAGGCTATTCTGGTCCGTATGCCTTTTCTGAACGTGAAACCAAAGCCCTTGTAAAACTTGTAGATAAAATTAAGCCTAAAGCAGTTATAAATTACCATGAAGCAGGACGTGTAATTTATTATACAAGAAGTTCATCATTACTAAGCCTTGTAAGGCATAAAACAGGATATAGTCCAATACGTGAAAGCATAAGTGGCGCTAACGGGTCATTTGGTGATTACCTTACAAAGAAAGGAATAACATGGTGTACGCCTGAAACATGTTCAGGCAGCGCACCCGTAGGGCATTCACAGTTTTATTATGAATGGGGGAAGCACAGGGATATGGTACAGGCTGTTGCAAAGCTGTATTATTAAATAATATGCCATAAATTTAAAGCCGGATAACATAAGCTGGTACTGGAGGTAAAAGGAATGATAAGTGTAATTTACAAAGATAACCAGTTCCTGGTAAAAGGTACATTTGATATGGGGATTGCGGGGGTTTTTGAAAATAAAGAATATATGGGGTATAATGAAGATGACATACCTTTAATTTCAATAGAAGACAGCCTTGAAGACTTAAGAGAGGATTTAGAAGGTGATTATTACTGGATAGAACCGTTAAAACCTTATTTAGAAGATATGCCAGGGGATGGTGCTTCTGTTGCCAAAATACTGGAAACCTATATCAATGATATGGAAGAAACTGCCAGGAAAAATATAAAACAGATAAACAACTATTTCTGGTACCAGCTGCTAAGTAACTGGATGGACTGTGAAATGCCTTTTTGGGAATATAAGGATTTGGTTTTACAGGAATACAGGGATAAATATACAGAAGAAGATTATGGCATGATATATGAAAATATATATAATAATGAAGAATTAATATCCCAGTACAGGGCTCTTTATGAAGAGTTTGATGAACAGCCAAATGATGGAAGCATGGAAAAAACAGATGTGGAAGCACTTTTAAGGAAAATGTTCCCATTATTTAACTTTGACAAGTTTATCCAGACAATAAAACCAGATTGTATGGTATTTAACGGGGGATGTATGCATATACAGTTTTCAGATGAAACAAATGGATTTTTCTGTGGTGCATATGAAGAGTTTGATGAAAAGTTTACACCAAGTGACTGGCATAATTTCTAAATTCCCTCTTCCATTTTCACATAATATGTGCTATAATAAACACTATTGCCAGGGTAAGTTCTGGCAATGGCAGGGAATTACTATAATATACCATAATATACCAAAAGCCCTGTATTCTGGGACAATATACAATATTCTGTATATCCGTGCATCTGTAGCTCAGTGGATAGAGCAGCGGTTTCCGGAACCGTGTGCCGTGGGTTCGAGTCCCTCCAGATGCGCTTATTTAAGAACTTTTGAAAGGAAGTGCGCATATTATGCGGTTTAAGTACAAAAAGCTGATATTAGTATTTACTATTGCTATTATGTTTATCGGGCTTGGAACATTTTCGCTTATTGCCCCGTCTATAGACTTTTCGGCTGACAGTAAGGCGGATGAGGTTACAAGTGGTGCTGATGGTGGCAGTGGCGGTAATGCTGCTGTTACAAATGTTGTGGCAAATATGTCGGACAGTGAGGTTAAGTCTGCAATATCAGCACTTGTATCGGCTTATTTTGACGCCAAGCAGCGTGTAGATTTAGATAAACTTGCCGGATATGTAAGTGATATAGACCGTGTGGATAATAAGCGCCTTGTTGCGGAAGCAGAGTATATTGAAGAATATAAAAACATTGAATGTACTGTGAAAAAGGGATATAATGCTGGTACATACAGGGTTTATGTGTATTATGATGTTAAAGTCTATAATATTGATACACTTGTCCCATCCCTTACAGCACTTTTTATTAAAGCAGACGGGAATGGGGATTTTAAGATATACCTTGGAACAATAGATGGTAAAGAGCAGGAAACTGTTGATAAGCTTGATAATAGTGATGAAATTAAAAAGATTGCTGGTTCTGTGCAGAAAAAGCTTGAAGAAATTGTAAGCAGTAATGAAGATGTAAGGGATTTTTATGAGATGCTTGAAAGCAGTGATGAGGATAATGAATCAGTAGAAGAGAATGCGGACATAGATAAAGAAGGTACTAAAGCGACGGCCAGGCCATAATAAGCTGGTTTAAAGCCTGGTGGTTTCTTCAGGGCAAAACATTTGTTTTGCCCTTTTCACTTATATGGTTTAACTTTGGCGGTACGGAGGCAATATATGGCAAATATATCTGGGCAGGATTCTGGCATAAGGATTAACAAATTTTTAAGTGAAGCAGGTATATGTTCAAGGCGTGAAGCAGACAGGATGATTTTAAATGGCAGGGTATATATAGACGGGGTACTGGCAGCAACGGGGGCAAAAGTTTTTCCTGGTATGGAAGTTACAGTTGATGGCAGGCCTGTTTCAAAAGAGGAAGAAGAAATATTTATTGCATTTTACAAGCCGCAAGGTGTTGTGTGCACTACAGCACCAGAGGAGAATGGTGTCAAAGTAATGAATGTTATTGATTACATAGGATATAATAAAAGGATTTATCCTGTAGGAAGGCTTGACCAGTCCTCAGAGGGTCTTTTGCTGCTTACCAACCAGGGGGAAGTTATGGAGAAAATACTCCGTAGCCGTTACGGGCATGAGAAAGAATATTTTGTAAGGACAGATAAAAGGATAACAGACAGTTTTATAGATAAGATGGGAAAGGGCGTGCCTGTTTTAGATACAGTTACAAAGCCATGTAAAGTATGGAAGGAAGATAACTATAGTTTCCATATAATACTTACACAGGGGCTTAACCGCCAGATACGGCGCATGTGTGAATACTTTGGTTATAAAGTAGTGTATTTAAGGCGTGACAGGGTAATGAATATTACGCTTAGCGGGCTTAAAAAGGGCAAGTACCGCCATCTGGACAAAAAAGAAATAGAATTATTAAAAAAGCAGGCAGAACAAATTTAAAGAAATATTAGTGCAAAAAGCATTGCAGAAATGAGGGGTAGGTAATATGCAGGATAGTATAAAACGTATGAAAGAACTTGCCATAAAGCTAGATAAAGCGTCAGAAGTATATTACCAGGGCAAAGATGAAATAATGAGCAATTTTGAATATGACAAGTTATATGATGAATTGCAGGAACTTGAAAAGAAAACAGGCATGGTACTGGCAGGAAGCCCTACGGGTAAGGTAGGGTATGAGGTATTAAGCAGCCTGCCAAAGGAAACACATACGTCGCCTATGCTTTCACTTGACAAAACAAAAGACCCGGGACAGCTTGCATTATGGCTTGGTGATAAAGAGGGGCTTCTTTCATGGAAGATGGACGGGCTTACAATAGTCCTTACTTATAATGATGGTTCACTTATAAAAGCAGTTACACGTGGCAACGGGCAGGTTGGAGAGGTTATTACAAATAATGCCAGGGTTTTTAAGAATATACCTTTAAAAATCCCATT
Organism: Lachnoclostridium sp. UBA7097; assembly: GCA_002499945.1. Lineage (GTDB taxonomy): Bacteria > Bacillota > Clostridia > Lachnospirales > Lachnospiraceae > Butyribacter. The sequence goes on along the minus strand of DKYP01000129.1, from coordinate 2,149 downwards.
TAAAGGCAGTATTGTGTTAAGGGGCGAAGCTGTAATTTCTTATACGGAATTTGAACGTATAAATAATATTTTAAGTGAAGATGAGAGATATAAAAATCCCAGAAACCTTTGCAGCGGCTCTGTAAGGCAGTTAAATAATGAAATAACAGCTAAAAGGAATGTTGAATTTTACGCATTTGCATTAGTTGAAGCGGAAGATATGGATTTTGCTAATTCGCAGGCAAATAAAATGGAATTTTTGGCAGGGCAGGGGTTTGATGTTGTTGGATATAAGAAAGTGGATGCAGGAAATATCCTGGATTCAGTAAAATGGTTTGAGGATAAAATACCTTCAAATGATTTTCCATCGGACGGGCTTGTTTTAATACTTGATGATATAGCATATGGAAACTCACTTGGCAGTACCTCTAAATTTCCAAGGAATGCCATAGCATTTAAATGGAAAGATGAAACAGCAGATACAAAGCTTACAGGGATTGAATGGAGTGCATCAAGGACAGGGCTTATAAACCCGGTGGCATTATTTGAGCCTGTAGAGCTTGAAGGTACAACAGTATCAAGGGCAAGTGTGCATAATTTAAGCATTATGGAACAGCTGCAGCTTGGCGTTGGTGATACAATACAGGTTTATAAAGCCAATATGATAATCCCACAGATTGCAGGGAACCTTACAAGAAGTGGTAATATAGCTATACCAGAAGAATGCCCTGTATGTGGCAGGAGAACTTCCATACATGAAGAAAATGGTGTTAAAGTCCTTGTATGTGAAAACAGGGAATGCCTTGCTAAGAAAATAAAATTAATTTCACATTTTGCCAGCAGGGATGCAATGAATATAGACGGGCTTTCAGAAGCAACTATAGAAAAACTTGTTGCAAAAGGTCTTTTGCATGGACTTGCAGGGCTTTTCGATTTGGGAAAGCATGAAGATGAAATAACACAGATGGAAGGGTTTGGCAAAAGGTCTTTTGAAAAGCTTGTACAGGCAGCAGAGAATGCCAGGAAAACTACAACTGCAAGGTTTGTATACAGCCTTGGCATACCTGGCATAGGGCTTTCAAATGCAAAAATGATTTGCAAATACATGGACAACAGCTTTGACAGGGTGCGCCATGCAGGCAAAGAAGAACTTATAGAAATAGATGGTATAGGTGAAGTAATTGCAGAGGCATTTGTGGGCTTTTTTGCGAGGCCAGAGAATAACAAAACAATAGATGATTTATTAAAAGTAATTATATTTGAAGATGAAGAAATCCCACATGGCACAGAAGATATGGCAGGAATGGGGTTTGTCGTTACAGGGAAAGTAAATATATTTGCTAACAGAAATGCGGTTAAAGAATTAATAGAATCAAGGGGCGGAAAAGTTACAGGAAGTGTAACATCAAAAACAAACTTCCTTATAAACAATGATATAATGAGCAATTCTTCTAAAAATAAAAAAGCAAAAGAATTAGGTGTACCAATAATAACAGAAGAAGAATTTATAGAAAAATTTGATATAGAAATTTAACAAAACAGTATTTTATGGAAAGAGGCGGGGAATATGCCAATTAAAGTAAAAAACAACCTTCCTGCAAAGAAGGTTATGGAAAAAGAAAATATATTTATGATGGATGAAGAAAGGGCAGTAACACAGGATATAAGGCCGCTGCATATAGCAGTACTTAATCTTATGCCCCTAAAAGAAAATACAGAAGTGCAGCTTCTGCGCAGCCTGTCAAATACTCCGTTGCAGATGGATGTTACATTTCTGACAACAGCAACATATATAGGGACACACACACCAGAAAGCCATCTTAATGAATTTTATAAAACATATGATGAAGTAAAAAACAGGAAATTTGACGGGCTTATTATTACAGGTGCACCTATCGAACATCTGGAATATGAGGAAGTGCAATACTGGGAAGAGCTTAAGCAGATAATGGACTGGTCAAAGACAAATGTAACATCTACATTACATATCTGCTGGGGTGCACAGGCAGGGCTTTATTACCATTATGGCATACATAAACATATACTTCCAAAAAAAATAACAGGTGTATTTAAACACCATGTCCACCACCGCAGAATACCGCTTTTAAGGGGGTTTGATGATGTATTTTATGCACCACATTCACGTAATACAGGTGTTGACCATAATGAG
>DKYP01000021.1:12409-21698 GCA_002499945.1 Lachnoclostridium sp. UBA7097 | reverse complement strand
GGCAAAAATACTTCTTTTTTCTTTTTTAGTCATAATTTCCTCCTTTTGATTATAAAAAATATTATAAATGGCAGAACCATTCTGCAAACTCATTAATACACCTTGGGGCATTGCCATAATCCATAATGTTTTTACCATATTTTTCTTTTATAATTTCATATACTTGTAAAAGCAATGGCTTGCCAAGGTTTGCTGTTTTTAATATTTCTTCTGATGTAAATATTTTTATTGGAGTATTATCAGCTATAATATTTCCTTTGTCCATGACAATAATCCTTCCAGCCCATCTATATGCAAAGTCTGTATTATGGGTTGAGATAATAATAGTTTTTTCTTCATTTTCAAGTTTTTTAAGAAGGTTTTCAAACATCTGGGAATTTCCAGGGTCTAGTGACGACATAGGTTCATCAAATAAAATAATCTCTGGTTCCATTGCTATAACACCCGCAATGGCAACCCTTTTTTTCTCACCGCCGCTAAGATAATGCGGAGGCATGTCCTTATAATTATAAAGTCCCATTTCTTTTAAAACTTTAATAGTTTTTTCCTTTATTTCATCTGGTGGAAGTTTCAGGTTAGAAAGCCCGAATGATACTTCGCCAAAAACAGTAGAGCCTACAATCTGGCTGTCTGGTTCCTGGAAAACATACCCGGCGCTTTTTCTAAGCATATTTATATTTTTTCTTGTTATCTTTGTCTGGTGCAGGTAAATTTCCCCGCTGTTACTGTTATATACACCATTCATATTCAGGAATAAAGTAGATTTTCCAGCACCATTAGCACCAAGGACAGCAATTTTTTCACCTTTTTTAATTCTAAGGTTTATGTTATTTAAAACATTAGTCCTGTTATCATAAGAATAGTTTAAATTCTTTATTTCAAGTATATAGCCAGGTTCTTCTGTCATATAGTTTCCTCCAGTTTTATATGTAATATATTATACTAATGGTTAATACAACAGTTAATATAAAATATGCTGCCATTAATAATAATTGTAATCTGGCAGGTTCTTTTTTCTCTGTGTAAAATTCCAGTGAACCATTATAACACCGTGCTTCCATTGCATCATAATAATTGCGGGAATTTTTTATTGATACAATTAAAAGATTGCCAAGCATCATGGAGAAACTTTTACATGAAGTCCTGAAGCTGGCATACCCAAGCCTTGCTTCACCTGCATTACGCATTTTATGTACTGCATCAAGAAGGATAAATATATATCTGTATATAAGGTGCATAAGTTCAATAAAAATACCAGGAAGATGGAGTTTTTTAAGTGCCATAACCAGCTCACCCGCAGGGGTTGATAATGTAACAAGGTACATTGAACTAACTGCCCCAAGTGCTTTTAATATAATATTAAACATTTGCATGATGCCCTCTTTTGTAAAATATAAATATGTAATACCAATATCAAGGCTTAAAATTCCCTTTGCTGTTTTAGAAAATCCAGCACCAATAGCGAGGCTTCCAAGCAAAATAAACATAGCTGGTATTTTTACAGCTTTAAAATATTCTTTCAGGGAAAGCTTTGCAATACAAGTATTTATAAATCCCATAAAAATAAATGTATATATTGAAATTAAAATACTGTCTGCTGTAATAACGGTTATTATTGCACCTGTTGCAAAGAACAATTTATATCCAGTATTCCAGTTCCTTATAGCGGAATTGTAGGCATAGTAATCTATTGGGAAATGGTTATGTGTGTTCATAATGCCTCCTGATATTAAAAAAACTTCTGGATATCATAAGCCAGAAGTTTTTAAGGGTGCACTTAATAAGGATACAAGGCAGCAAATTTTAAAAATCCTGCCTGTACCATATTTATAAGACCAGTTACCCGTGGCTTATGCTTCTTCATCTAAGGCAGGTCTCCTGGCTTGGTATCCATTGCAATAATTATAAAATTATATTGCAAAACGTTTATATACATACCTTCCCGGAATACCAGTGGCGTAACTGTATATAACCTCAATCTCACAGTGGCGGGCCCGCACAGGTCTCTCACCTGTTTCCCTTTTCACCAGCAGTCCTACGCTATCCCAAGCATACCGCTGCTGGCACCTTAAATGTATTCAGTTTTATACAAGTATACACTTTTTCAAATTATTGTCAATAATTTATGCTTTTGAGTTTCCTGGTTTTTTGTTGTAAAAAATACCATTAAAGGGCTGGCAATTCCAAAATATTTCCAACAACAGCCCGCTTCCGCTTGGACGGGTCACGCAGCGGCGCATAAAAGGGCAGACTACGCCCTTTAAACGTCGGCGGCCCCGTACAGCTGTCTTTTGGAAATATTTTGGAATTTGCCAGCTGGTTTACTCTTTGTAAGGTTTCCAGCAAAAAACAAAATAACCTCAAAATATTATGTAAATACAGCAAAATAAAGGCTGGCAGACTATTGTTTTGAAAAAATGTGGAAACCAGAATTAATAACAGGTGGAAATATGTACATGACAGTGGTATTATATTCAGTAATAAAAGGGAAAATTATGGGAATGGAGGTATATAAAATGCTTAATATATATTATGGAAATATGCCAGAAGCTGTTTTTAATACAGAGGTGTATTTTAAAAATGCGTATGAGGACACATGGATTACAGACCCTCTTGCAAAAGAAATGATTCTTGATGTAGATAAATCTGTAGTTCTGGATAGTGCAGTAATTGACAGTCCTGTTATGGGAAAAATTGCGCCGGTTTCCCTTTCAGGAGGGGTGAAAACGCTTATTCTTATGGATAATGAACGGTCAAGGGTGTTTAATGCATCTGCATGTGGTGATAATTGTGCAAAGTGGATTTTGAAGCTGGCAGAAATAAGTGACCTTACGATTAACTTGCGCCATCTTATGGATTTTGGGGATGGAACTTTTAATATCTGTATTTTAAATACAAACCAGATTGTACACAGTATGAAGGAGCTTGTACCAGTGGCTGGATTGTATGTATAGGAAGGGAATTATATATGAGAGGCAAGCACAGGGTTATAGTGCAAAATAAACGGATAAGGTATGATTTTAAAATTAAAAGAAATATAACTATTATACGTGGGGATAGTGCAACTGGTAAAACAACATTAGTTGATATGGTCCGTGAGTATTTTGAAAATGGAGATTCTAGTGCGGTTGTATTAGATTGTGATAAACAATGTACAGTACTGGCTGGCAGGACATGGGAGGCACAGCTTTCTGTGATGCATGACAGTATTGTGTTCATTGATGAGGGCAATGATTTTGTTACTAGCAGGGAATTTGCTTCTGCTATCCAGAAAACAGATAATTATTATGTTATTGTGACAAGGGAAGGACTTCCGGCACTTCCTTATAGTGTGGATGAAATATACGGTATACGTAATTCGGGCAAATATGGGACTTTAAAACGCACTTATAATGAATTTTATAATTTGTACCAGTCAGCAGATTACAAACAGGCTGCAAGACCTAAGAAATTGATTACAGAAGATTCAAATTCTGGTTTCCAGTTTTTCCAAAGTGTTTGTAAAAGAACGGAAAGAACAAGAAATATTGCCTGTATTAGTGCACATGGCAAGTCTAATATATTTGATGCTGTTATTAATAGTTCTGGAGAAGATATACTGGTAATAGCAGATGGTGCTGCTTTTGGTTCTGAAATGGAGAAGCTTATGCAGATTGTAAAAAGTTATCCTAATGTAAAACTATATTTGCCAGAGTCTTTTGAATGGCTGGTTTTGAAATCAGGGCTGTTATCTGATGGAAATACCGCCAGGCTTCTGGAACACCCTTGGGAACAGATTGAGAGCAGTGAATATTTTAGCTGGGAGCGTTATTTTACAACATTATTAATCCAGTACACACAGGATACTTATCTTAAGTATTCCAAAAAACGACTGAATCCAGCTTATATACAGGAAAAAAGCATAAATAAAATTCTTGCCGTAATGAAATGGATAGATTTGGAGTAGGACATATTAAAGAATTTTTAGGGGATATATAAATAATTTTTTAGTTATTTATATATCCCCTATATTGTTGTGTAAAGTTTTAGCTAAATTAAAACTTTAAAAAGATTAATGTTTGATTAAGAAAAGAATAAGAAATGATTAAGCATATTGACGTTCCAGATAAAATAACTTACAATTTAATTACCTTAAATAACAGAAAAAGAATTTTTAAGGAGGGGATTTGTATGGGAAATAAAAGAATAAAGCTGGTATTGGTTATGGTTTCTGTTTTTATGTTGCTTTTGGCGGGGTGTCAGGAAACACCAAAAGAAGTAAAGGAGTTTATTGAGAATAAACAACAGTTAAATAATAAACACCACTTTACAACTTTATCAATAATAACCAAATGATAAAAGTGCCGATTTTATAGCCTTTACCAAAGCATTTGATTTTATTGTAGTTTCGGCATTTTTCACAAAAGAAGCAAAAATTACTTGTAAGTTGTAAAGTGGTGTTATCAATAAGTATACTTTGGAAAAGAAACAGGAGGCACTTAATTTTTACCTCAATTATTACTGGATGCGGAACCGGCTAATCAGATGGCTGAGTGTTTTGGACTGGTTTGATAATTGGTTTGAAATCTCTGCGCTCTTCCCGGCAGCATCAGAATTTGACTGTATCACTTTAGATACTTCCTTAACTCTTTTTTCCACGGAGGCAATCATTTCTGATTGCTGGACACTGGCAAGAGCAATCTCATCCATTAATGTCTTAATTGACTGGATGCATTCATTAATAACCTGCATCGCAGAAATAGCAAGATTTGTGGATTCTGTACCTGTTTTTATATCCTGGATAGAACGGCTGATTAATATACCAGTGCCACTTGCCGCTTCAGCAGACTTTAATGCAAGGTCACGGACCTCATCTGACACGACAGAGAACCCTTTTCCTGCGCTGCCGGCACGTGCGGCTTCAACTGAGGCATTTAATGCAAGAATATTTGTCTGAAAAGCTATGTCCTCAATTGTCTTTATGATGCTGTTGATTTTCATGGAAGATTTATCAACATTTTTTGTGGCAATCCTGAGCTGCTCCATCTTTGTATCAGCCTCAGCTGCATAGCCTGCCGCCCTGTCAACCAAGTCACTTGCATTTCCGCAGCGGACTGCACTAATTTGGATTTGTTCTGTAATATCTGTAATATTTGATACCAGTCCATCAATCGAAATTCTTTGCTGCATAGCCCCCTGGGACAATGCCTGTGCTCCTGCAGATACCTGGTCTGCATTGTTGTCTACCTGGTTTGCAATCTGTGTAATATCATACATAACATCTGTAAGATGCATGCGGATACTTTTTAAACTTTTTGAAAGAACTTTAAAATCACCGATATAATATGATTCATTCTTTGCAACATCTACGGCAATATTGCCATCTGCCATTTCCCCTAAAATCCGTCCGATATCATCAATTGTTTTCCGCAGGCAGTCACAAACGTGGTGGATGGTCTGGGCAATCATACCGATTTCATCTTTCCGGCCGTAAAAAGCTTCCAATCCTTTGTCAGCAGACAACTCCAAATTTCCAAGACGCCGGATTGCGTGTTCCATTATCATAAGCTCCCTGCTCTCCAGATACAAAACCAGAAGCATAACAAGGATAATAACTGATGCCACAACCGCACACAAAACGCCTACTGTATCACGTACAATATCTACATTTGCATAAACTTCTGCTGCATTGTCATGTACCATAAAAACCCAGTTCCTGTCTTTTATATATTTATAGGCAACCAACTGGTTAATACCATTTTCATCCTGGTAAGTATATGTACCCGTCTGTGTGTCCCCGTCTGCCTTAATCTGTTGCAGGATTTCCAAATAGCCACTGTTAGTTGTTTGTGTATTGAGCAGTGTTTCATCCTGGTTATACAGATAAGTTCCTGTTTCCGCATTTAAAAATACATATTCGCTGTTAGGCAGGCCCTCTATATCCAGATTCAGCAGTACATCCATAAGACGGCTTGCATAAACACCAGCGCCCACATAGCCAATACATTTTTGTCCCTCAAAAACTGGATAATATATGGAAAGAATCATGCTTCCGGTTCCTGGGGATTTCATAATTCCCAGGTTTGTCAGAACAGACTGTGCCAAAATCGTATTTTGAAACTCGTCCAGAGATTTACCATTACGGGTTGTCATTCCAACCGCTTTCCTTGAGGTATGCGTCAAAACGTATGTGTCAGGTGTAGCAATATATAATCCTTCAAACGTACCCTTAATTGCGGCAAAGTCTTCTGTATATTGCTGGCCTCTTTGCAATAAAACGGGATTATCCGGATTTGCAAGCAGCTCACGGACTTCACTGCACAGTGCAAACGCTGTCATATACTCTTCTACAGAGGCCACATAATCGTTGATAATGGAAGCTCTGGATTCCACGGCATCAACCATCTGGTTGGTAATGTCATTTTCCACTATATTTGTAACACGTCTGGACACAATATACCACAGCAGCAGCATTCCCATAAAAGTAATTATTGAAACAATAATACCAATACGTGTGGCAAGTTTCCGGTTGGTTAGAAATTTCATAAGCCTTTCCTCCGCAATAAAAATTTTAATATAATATGATTCCGTTCTATGGCAGAAATATTTTATCATGGCATTCCTTATTTTTCAAGTCTGCTGGTATGTTTAGTTATCTGTAGGACTATAAATATTAATCCAGTTTATAAAATTTGGAAATTTCTTCATCCGTTCCTTGTGCAGTTCCCTTATATGCATATTTGTAATAAAATTCTTAAAAAATAATCGACAAAATGAATAAATGTTGTTATACTAGTAGTATTATTAGTAGTAGGTTTAAATTTAAGATGGTTATTTTTTAAGTTATTTTTTAGAGAAGGAACTCATTTTTTAATTTATATAGGCGGAATTGCATAACAGAACTTTATATACCGGCTGTACAATGGATTGTAATACCGGGGAAGAGAGGTGTTTATATGGGCGCAGAGGATAATATATATAACCATCTTGTACCTACATACAAACCACAACCGCTTACTAAGTATGATACACACAAGGCATCAGAACTCCGGAATATTGTTAATGAGATAACTAAGCTTACAAAAGAGTCACCAACATATTTTGTAAGGATGAATGATGCTAAACAGACTTACCTGCTTGGCATAAAGGAAGCTTCCATAATGTTCCAGAATGGCATTGAGGAGCTTTGTGATGATTCACCTGACAGTGCATTTAATAATAAAAAGGCGTATTCTTCTGATATTGGAAAGGCGGGGGCAGAGATTATAAGTGACGACCAGAGCAGGCTTCCAGATGAATTTTCAATAAGGATTGAAAGCCTTGCATTGAGCCAGGTAAACAGGGGCAGGGATTTATATGCAACAAGCAAGGGGCTTGCTGGCGGGACTTATAAGTTCCAGGTCAATGTTGGTGATGATATGTATGATTTCCAGTATAATATAAGGAACGGGGCGAATAACAGGGAAGTCCTTGGAGGGTTGTCTTCATTTATTAATAAAGCAAATATCGGGATACAGACAAGTGTTGAAACAGTCCCTGATGACCCTGCCAAAATAAGGATGCGGCTGGAATCAGACCTTACAGGTTCTTCTGCGGGTGAACCAATTTTTACAATGCTGGACAAAGAAACGGTTAATAATAATGGTATAGTAGCATATCTTGATTTAGACAGGATTGAACGTAACCCTTCCAGTTCAACTTTTTATATGGACGGGGTTGAAAGGCATACACTTTCTAATGAGTTTACTATGGGAAAGTGTCTTAAAATATCACTTAGGGAAACATCAGAAGATGATGTAAAGATAAATTTTTATCCTGATGGCAACAGGATTATGGGAAGCCTGCAAAAGATTGCAGAGGCATATAATTTTATGCTTGACAGTTCACAGGAGTTTGCCAAGGTTGCAAGTTATAACCTTAAGCTTGCCAATGATATACAAAGTACAATAAGGCCGTTTAAACCTGAACTTGAGTCATGCGGGTTTGTATTTAATGACAATAACAGGATATTATTTGACAGGGCACTTGTTTTACAGGCTGTAAATGATGGCAGCCTGAGAGAACTTTTTTTAAAGACATCACCATTTGTACAGACTATGGCAGGCAAGGCATATGAAATTAAAATTAATCCTATGGAATACATAGATAAGCTTATGGGTACATACCCTGATTTCAGTAAACCATCAGAAGGGTTTTCTTATATAACATCATTATACAGCGGGCTGATTTTTAATTATTATTTTTAAAATGTGTACAGTTGGGCAGGATAGTAAAGCCACGGGAAAGGGTGATGGCAGATGTATGATTTAAACAGATTCTTAAAAGCACAAGAGCAGAGTTATGAAACTGCCCTGTCAGAAATCCGTTCAGGGCAGAAGCGGAGCCATTGGATATGGTATATATTCCCACAGGTAAAGGGCTTAGGGTTTAGCTATACATCAGAGTTCTATGGCATAGACGGCTTAGATGAAGCAAAGGCGTATATGGGGAATGGACTGCTGCGGAAGCGGCTGGTTGAAACCAGTGAGGCACTTCTTTCCCTGGAGTCATCTGATGCTGGTTATGTTATGGGATATCCTGACGATTTGAAACTCCGGTCGTCTATGACACTGTTTGCTGAAGCCTCTCCGGAGACAGAGGTGTTCCAGAAGGTGCTTGATAAGTTCTTTGGCGGGAAGAAGGACCAGAAAACGTTAGACCTGCTGGGGCAGGCATAAGGAAAATATAAACCGGGATTTTACAGGAGGGATTACGGATTGCGGATATTAATGGCTTTAATAGGCTACGCCATCAATTTGTGGTTTCTCCTGTGATATAACAGATACAACTACCCTGTGCGGAAGGCATACAAGGGTTTCACCATTATATTTTATTTTCTTTTGTTTCTGGCATAATTTGTCAGGGCAGTCTGCATCAATAATAGATGCGTAACTGTTCTTTATTTGTAAAGTATTAGTTCCGTTATTATATCCATTTATTGTTATGGTAGTATCACTGGCAAGAGGGAGTGTATCAATAATTTTGCCATCTACGGTAATCTGGACGGAAGTCCCCGGGTTATGGAAGAATAAGTTATAACAAGTAAAAATTAATGCTGCTGTTATAAGGAATATAGCTGTTAAAATAATATCCCAACGTTTAATCCTGGTTTTTTTAGTAGTTTCTTTCATAGCAAGGCCATGTATTCCTTTCTATAATTAAAAATTAAAATCCAAATATGTATACATTGATAGTTTAGCATATTGCCCCGGTAATTTCCAGTTACTTGTGGCTTGTTTTATAAGATGCGGGCTTCTGGATATTTTTGTCA
>DKYP01000021.1:11703-12142 GCA_002499945.1 Lachnoclostridium sp. UBA7097 | reverse complement strand
TTCTGGATATTTTTGTCATTATGCACAAAAAATCAGAAAAAATATATTAGAAATTACAATAAATGAACTGTTGACTAACCGTATATTAATAGAATATACTTTTTTTGACTATATAATATTTTGATTTACAAAGTAAGGCCAGGGAATGGCAGTGCTGCAGATGCCATTTATGGATTTACTTATTAGGGAAAATAGGATGGATAAAGCTTTAGAAACAATCAATTCAGAACTTGTCTGGATTTTTGATAATGTCTTGCATATTGAGGCTGTTTCAGTTGCGGAAGAATATGATGGCAGGCTGTCTATGACAGAGGTCCATACAATTGCAGCGATTGGGACAGGAGACCATAGAAGCATGGGCGAGGTTGCCAGTACACTGCATATAACGGTTGGTACGCTGACTGTTGCAATCAATAATCTTGTCAAAAAAGGGTATGCC
>DKYP01000021.1:0-11430 GCA_002499945.1 Lachnoclostridium sp. UBA7097 | reverse complement strand
GTGAAAAAGACAGAAGAATTGTAAGAGTTGGTTTGACTAAACAGGGTAAAAAAGTATATTATATACATGAGAAGTTCCATGCGGATATGGTGGATGCCATGATAAACGGGCTTAGTGGCAGTGATATGGATATATTATCAAAGGTTTTGTCAAACCTTAATGAATTTGTGGCACAGAAAGAGTGCAGGTAGATACCAGATAGGAGTAAAGATTATTATGACAACGAGAATAATTGCTACAGGAGCATATGCACCTTTACAGGTTATCACCAATGATGACATGGCAAAGGTGGTTGATACAAGTGATGAATGGATAACACAGCGTACAGGTATAAAAGAAAGGCATATATCATCGGGAGAGAACACCTCTGTGCTTGCAGTTAATACAGCCAGGCAGCTTCTTGAAAGGGCAGGTAAGAAAGCAGAGGATATAGATTTAATAATTATAGCAACAGTCACAGCTGATTACGGGACACCTTCACTTGGCTGCATGGTACAGAAAGAAATTGGCGCATCAAATGCAGTTGCATTTGATGTTACAGCTGCATGCAGCGGTTTTATGTTTGCCTTAAGTATTGCAGATAAATACATAAAGACAGGTATATATAATAATGCAATAGTGATAGGCGCTGAAACGCTTTCAAAGATTATTGACTGGTCTGACCGTTCCACCTGTGTGCTTTTTGGGGATGGTGCAGGCGGTGCATATGTTGAAAAGTCAGAAACAGATGGAATAATAGAAGAAGAAATTGGTTCAAATGGCGGATTATATGATATACTTACAGAAGGACATACAGAATGTACCAATATATTTAATGGTAAAAAAGAAGAACCAGACCCTTTGTGGTATGTCCATATGAATGGAAGGGAAGTTTTTAAATTTGCTACCAAGTCGGTAGTAAAAAGTGTGGAGAGGGTATTATCACGTGCCGGTATAACGGCAGAAGAGATTAAGTATGTTGTCCCGCACCAGGCAAATACAAGGATTGTAGATGTAATTTCCAATAAACTTAAGATTCCGCATGAAAAGTTTTATATGAATATAGATAAGTATGGCAATACTTCATCAGCAAGTATTCCTATAGCCCTTAATGAGTTAAATGAAAAAGGGTTAATTGAAAGGGGCGATAAAGTCCTGCTGACGGGTTTTGGCGGAGGAATGACATGGGGGACCATGCTTGTTTCATGGTAGTATGTTCCGCTGCCTGTGGTTTTACCTGCGGCAGCGTGTCATATATTTAATATTTTATAATTTATTTTAGGAGGAAAAAACTATGGTATTTGAGAAAATCAGGGAGATTATTGCAGAGCAGACAGGCAAGGATGAAGAAGAGATTACATTGGATACAAATGTAAAGGACGATTTAGATGCAGATTCTTTAGACCTTTTCCAGATTATTAATGATATTGAAGATGAGTTTGATATCTCTGTAGAAGACCCGGAAGCTATTGTTACTGTTAAAGATATAGTTGATTTTGTTGAGAGTCATAAGAATTAGGAAGTAAAGTTGTCTGGCGGTACCGGTGTGTTTTCCCGGTGCATGCCAGACAATTCCATAATATTGGAGGGGGAACAGATGAAGACTGTCTTTATGTTCAGTGGCCAGGGTGCACAGTATGCTGGTATGGGGAAAGATTTATACAATAATTACACAGTTGCAAAGGAAATATTTGACCAGGCAGATGAAGTGCTTGGTTATTCTATAAAAGATATTTGTTTTAATGATGAAAAGAAACTTGGGGATACTGAATTTGCACAGCCTGCAATATTAACTATGAGCATTGCTGCCATGAAGGTATTAGAGGAACGTGGTGTGCGTGCAGATATGGCAGCAGGGTTAAGCCTTGGTGAATATTCTGCATATGTTGCAAGTGGTGCAATGGATTTTAAAGAGGCAGTTGCCCTTGTCCAGAAGAGAGGAAAATTCATGGCAGAAGCAGTACCAAATGGTGAAGGTGCTATGTATGCCATTATAGGATTAGATACAGAATTAGTGGAAGAGGCTTGTAAGGAAGCTGTGGATGCGGGGCTTGGGCTTGCAATACCAGCGAATTACAATGCACCAGGACAGATAGTAATTGCCGGCAAGACAGGGGCAGTAGCAAAGGCAGCAGGGCTTGCAAAGGAAAAGGGGGCAAAGATGGCGGTAAGGCTTAAGGTAAGCGGACCGTTCCATACAGAGCTTCTTATGCCGGCAGCAGAAAAACTTAAAGTGGAACTGGAGAAATTAACAATTTCGCCTATGAAGATACCAGTATTTACAAATGTAAATGCAGAAATAGTACAGTCAGAAAATGATATTATACCAATATTAACAAAACAAATATGCTGCCCTGTAAGATGGGAACAGATTGTGCGCAATATGAATGAAAAGGGTGCTGACACATTTATTGAATTAGGGCCGGGAAAGACCTTATGCGGGTTTGTTAAACGTATATTAAAGGGTGTTGTTAATGTAAATGTTGAAGATACATCTACTCTTGAAAAAGCGCTTGACAAACTTAATTCATAATTAACAGCTTTATATTTATGCCGTTTCTGGCGGCATGGGGGATTAATATGTTAAATGGAAAAACAGCAGTAGTGACAGGTGCTGCAAAAGGGATAGGAAAAGCGGTTGCCCTTGCATTTGCAAAAGAGGGCTGTAATATTGTGCTTAATTACCACAGTACACTTCCTGATGGCGTAGTGGACGGGATTGAAGCCTGTGGTGTCCGCTGCCTTCCTGTAAAAGGGGATGTTGCAGATTTTGAATTTGCAGCAGGGCTTGTCAAAGATGTAAAAAAAGAGTTTGGCACACTTGATGTGCTTGTAAATAATGCAGGGATTACAAGGGATATGCTGCTTATGCGTATGTCAGAAGAGCAGTTTGACCAGGTTATAAATACTAATCTTAAAGGTACATTTAATATGGTGCGCCATGCGAGCAGCCTTATGCTTAAACAGCGCAGCGGTGCTATTATTAATATGGCATCAGTATCAGGTGTTACAGGAAATATTGGACAGGCTAATTATGCTGCGTCAAAGGCTGGTGTAATCGGGCTTACAAAGTCCGCTGCAAGGGAACTTGCACAGCGCGGGGTTACATGCAATGCAATCGCACCTGGTTTTATTGAAACTGATATGACAGATGTACTAGGTGAGGATATTAAGCAGGGAATGCTTGCTTCTATCCCGCTTAAACGTTATGGAAGCGTAGAGGATGTTGCCAGTGCAGCAGTATTTTTAGCAAAGAACACATATATCACGGGCCAGGTGCTTAATGTAGATGGCGGCATGGTTATGTGACAGTGCAGAAACGAGGTTTTAAATGTCTAGAAGATGTGTTATTACAGGAATGGGTGCAGTTACCCCGCTTGGAAGCACAGTTGCTTCATTCTGGGAGGGAATAAAGAATGGCGTGTGCGGTATAGGAAAGATTACAAAATTTGATACAACAGATTACAAGGTTAAGATTGGTGCAGAAGTTAAAGATTTTGATGCTGAAAAATACATGGGCAAAAAGGATATAAAAAGAAATGATTTATATTCAGTTTATGCAATGGCAGCAGCAGCACAGGCAATGGAGGACAGCGGCCTTAAGCTTGAAGGGGAAGATGCATTAAGGACAGGTGTTATTGTTGGTTCAGGCATTGGAGGGCTTATGACAATGCAGGAGCAGGTAATACGCCTTAATGAAAAAGGGCCTTCAAGGGTCTCACCACTCTTTATACCTATGACAATCGGGAATATGGCAGCAGGAAATATTGCTATACAGTATGGTGCTAAGGGTGCATGTGAAAATATAGTTACAGCATGTTCAACAAGTACACATTCTATTGGTGCAGCGTTCAGGGATATTAAGCATGGATATCTTGATGCATGTATAGCTGGTGGTGCAGAAGCATCTTTATGTGAAATCGGCATTGCCGGGTTTACAAACCTTACAGCACTTTCAACTAATGAAGACCCGCTTAAGGCATGCAGGCCTTTTGACAAGGAAAGGGACGGCTTTGTTATGGGTGATGGTGCAGGAATATTGATTCTTGAAGAACTGGAACATGCCCTTGCACGCAATGCCAGGATTTATGGTGAAATAACCGGTTTTGGCTCAACCTGTGATGCATATCATATGACAGCCCCTTCCCCTGACGGCTCAGGTGCAGCGAGGGCTATGAAGCTTGCAATGGAAGAAGCTGGAATAACCCCGGCTGATGTAGCATATATTAATGCGCATGGAACAAGTACACATGCTAATGAGGCATCCGAAACAGCTGCAATAAAGCTTGCATTTGGTGATGAAGCATATAAAACCCCTGTAAGTTCAACTAAATCAATGACAGGGCATCTGCTTGGTGCAGCAGGGGCAATTGAGGCAATTGTCTGCTTAAAAGCCCTTGAAGAAGGCTTCCTGCCCCCGACAATTAATTACCATACCCCTGATGAGGAGTGTGACCTTGATTATATTCCAAATGTTGGAAGAAAGGTGGAGGGTGCTGTTTACGCATTGTCAAATACATTTGGTTTTGGAGGCCATAACGGTGTGCTTTGTTTTAAGAAATGGGATAATTAAACAGGAGGGGTATAATTATGAAGTTTGAAGAAGTGAAAGAACTTATTGCCATATTTGAAAAGACAGACCTTAATGATATGGAAGTGCAGCTTGATAATGCAGTAGTCCGCCTTAACAGGGGCAGGGCAGTTCCTATGCCGGCAATGCCACAGCCTCCAGTATTCCAGGCAACAGGGCCTGAAGCTGTATTTCTGGCAGGCAAAACAAATCCCCCGGTAAATGCTGCTCCATCTGATGGCGGCAGCTTATCCAGGGAACAAATAGATAACCTTATGGGGCAGCCTGCTGCAGAGGCAAAGGAAGATGGCAAAAGTGGCGGGAAGTTTATAAAAGCACCTATTGTTGGTACATTTTACCAGAGTGCTTCACCAGAGAAACCACCTTATGTAAATGTGGGTGATACAGTTTCAAAAGGCGATATTGTATGTATAATTGAAGCCATGAAGTTTATGAATGAAGTTACAAGTGAGGAGAACGGCAAAATTGCAGAAGTCCTTGTTGAAGACGGGCAGTTTGTGGAATTTGGCGAACCACTTTTCAGGCTGGAATAAAATGTAAAAGGGAAGGGGTATATTTATATGGCAATGGATATAAAAGAGATAATGGAGATTATCCCGCACAGGCAGCCGTTTCTTCTGCTTGACAGGATAGAGGAGATTGTGGAGGGCAAGTCTGTTACAGCTATTAAGAATGTAACATATAATGAACCATTTTTTGCGGGGCATTTCCCACAAGAACCAGTTATGCCAGGCGTGCTTGTAGTTGAAGCAATGGCACAGGCAGGGGCAGTTGCAATACTTTCAATGGAAGAATTTAAGGGAAAGACTGCATATTTTGGGGGCATTAAAAATGCTAAATTTAAGAAGAAAATAGTTCCAGGTGATACACTCCGCCTTGAAGTCCAGATAGAAAAGTTAAAGAAAAATGCAGGGATTGGGCAGGGTGTTGCTTATGTTGGTGACAAAGTTGCTGCCCAGGCAGAACTGGTATTTATGATTGGTTAGCGGAGGCTTTGGCAGCCGCCTGATTGGAGGAGTATATGTTTGACAAGATTTTAATTGCCAACCGCGGCGAGATTGCAGTACGTATAATAAGGGCATGCCGTGAAATGGGGATTAAGACGGTAGCAGTATTTTCTGGACCCGACAGGGAAGCACTCCATACGCAGCTTGCAGATGAAGCTGTGTGTATTGGTTCTGCAAAGGTATCAGACAGTTATCTTAATATGAACAATATAATATGTGCGGCTGTTGAGAAAAAGGCACAGGCAATACACCCTGGTTTTGGTTTCCTTTCAGAGAACAGTACATTTGCAGCTATGTGCGGGGAGTGCAATATAAAGTTTATCGGGCCTTCTGCACAGGTAATTGATGCACTTGGCAATAAGTCTAATGCAAGGGATATGATGATAAAGGCGGGTGTGCCTGTTATCCCTGGCAGTGACGGCGTGGTTGAAGATACCAGCCAGGCACATGAAGTGGCTAAGAAACTTGGATATCCTGTAATGGTAAAAGCATCTGCCGGTGGTGGTGGCAAGGGCATACGGATAGTACGTTCAGAGGAAGAACTTGACGAAGCCTTTGAGTCTGCCAGAAGCGAAACAATCAAGGCTTTTGGCGATGACAAGATGTATATGGAGAAGCTTGTTGAAAATGCAAGGCATGTAGAAGTCCAGATATTAGGTGATTCATATGGCAATGTCCTGCATCTTGGTGAAAGGGACTGTTCATTACAGAGAAAGAACCAGAAAGTCCTTGAAGAAGCACCATGCCCTGTATTATCTGGCGAGGTACGTGAAAAGATGTGCCATTCTGCTGTGCTTGCTGCAAAAGCGGCAGGATACCAGAGTGCCGGGACTATAGAATTTTTGTATGATGAGGCCACACAAAATTATTACTTTATGGAGATGAACACACGTATACAGGTGGAACATCCAATTACAGAGATGGTTACAGGCGTTGACATTGTAAAAGAACAGATTAATATAGCTGATGGAAAGAAACTTTCATTAAACCAGAAAGATATTAAAATAAAAGGGCATGCTATTGAATGCAGGATTAATGCGGAAAACCCGTCACGTAATTTTGCGCCATGTCCAGGGCTTATTGATTATCTGCTTATCCCGGCAGGAGGACTTGGGCTGCGTGTGGATACAGCAGTATATGAAGGTTATGAGATACCGCCTTTTTATGATTCCATGATAGCCAAGGTCATTGTCCATGGAAATAACAGGAAAGAGGCAATCTCAAAGATGAAACGTGCATTATATGAATTTATTATAGATGGAATTGATACTAATATAGAATTCCAGAATAATATATTGAATAATCCGGATTACCAGAAGGGTAATTTTAATACTTCATTTTTAGAATCTTTTTTAACAGAGAGGAAGGAATGATGCCATGAATTTATTTGGTAAAAAGAGTTATTTTTCATTAGATGGCAATGAAGATAAAAAGAAGAATGACAGGAGAAAGAAGCGGAATGAGCCATCTATACCTGATGGAATGTGGATTAAATGTAATACATGTAAATCCATAATTTATAAAAAAGAAGTTACAGAATATAAATTATGCCCTGATTGTGATGCACATTTCCGTATGAGCCCGGAAGAAAGGATTGCCATTACATGTGATGAAGGAAGTTTTACAGAACTTGACAGTAACATGAGGCCAATGAACCCTATGAGGTATCCGGGATATGATGAGGTTATAGAGAATGCGCAGAAGAAGGCAGGGATACCAGAGGCAGTTGTAACAGGCCATGCTAAAATTGATGGTTATGAAGTAGTCCTTGCTATAATGGACAGCCATTTTATGATGGGAAGCATGGGTTCAGTAGTTGGTGAAAAGGTTACACGTGCAGTTGAGTATGCAACACAGTACAGGCTGCCAATAATTATTTTTACAACATCAGGCGGTGCAAGGATGCAGGAAGGCATTATGTCCCTTATGCAGATGGCAAAGGTATCTGCTGCACTTGCAAGGCATGATGAAGCAGGGCTTTTATATGTAACAGTACTTACAGACCCGACAACGGGTGGTGTTACAGCAAGTTTTGCAATGCTTGGTGATATAATTCTCGCAGAGCCTAAAGCACTTATTGGATTTGCAGGGCAGAGGGTTATACAAGGGACTATCCACCAAAAACTGCCGGAAGGGTTCCAGAGGGCAGAATTCCAGTTAGAGCATGGTTTTGCAGACAGGATAGTACACCGTACAAAAATAAGGGAAGAGCTTGCAACTATTTTAAAGCTGCATAGCAGCTGACAGGCATGGGGGCAGTTTATGAGCGATACAATGAGAAAGGTAGCAATTGCCAGAAAAATTGCAAGGCCTAATACAAAAGAATTTATAGAAGATATATTTGATGATTTTTTAGAATTTCATGGAGACAGGCTTTATGCAGATGATGGTGCTGTAACAGGCGGGATTGCAAGCTTTGAAGGAATACCTGTAACTGTTGTGGGGATACAGAAAGGGCATGATTTGGATGAAAATGTCCAGTGCAACTTTGGCCAGCCAGGCCCGGAGGGATACAGAAAGGCTTTGCGCCTTATGAAACAGGCAGAGAAGTTTAAACGCCCTGTAATAACTTTTATTAATACTGCCGGCGCATATCCGGGGATTGGCGCAGAGGAAAGAGGGCAGGGTGAAGCTATTGCAAGAAACCTTAAAGAGATGTCAAACTTAAAAACACCAATTATAAGTATTTTTACAGGTGAGGGCGGAAGCGGCGGTGCACTTGCACTTGCGGTTGCAGATACAGTCTGGATGCTTGAAAACGGGCTTTTTTCGGTACTTTCACCGGAAGGTTTTGCAAGTATACTCTGGAGGGATTCATCAAGGGTAGAAGAAGCAGCAACACTTATGAAAATGACAGCAAAAGACCTTATGAAAGACAAGGTTGTAGACAAGATTTTCTATGAAGCCAAAGAGGGAATTGAAAATAACCTGCAATATACAACAGACCAGATAAAAACTGCATTAAGGGAAACATTGCCAGAGCTCCGGGGGCTTTCTACAGAAGGGCTTTTAGGCAGGAGATATAAGAGGTTCAGGCAGTATGGTGAATTTACAGAATAATAAAAACATAAGTTCCAGCCAGGCATTAAGATATTATGCCAGCTGGAACCTTTATCTTTATACCATGTGTATCCCGTCATTTTCAATAGTAATAAGGCGGTCTTTTAAAAGGTGTCCGGTTGCACGTTTAAAAGCATTTTTGCTCATATGGAAACGTGCCTTAATGTCATTTGGCCCACTTTTATCATTAAAAGGCAGGAAGCCGCCGGCATCTTTTAAGCAGCCCAGTATAAATGCAGCATCTTCATTCATCTGTTCAGGGATTTTCTTTTTAACACTTAACGTAAGCCTTCCATCTTCAAGGACCTGTGCTACCCTTGCATGTACAGGCTGGTTTATATGGTATGTTTCAAATACCTCTTTCTTGGGAAGGAGTGCAGAATATTTATCATCTACAGCAATAAATACACCAAAATTATCACTGGTTTCATATACCTTCCCATCAACTTCATCATCTTTATTATAAGGTGAATCACATCTTAAAAGTTCATAAACCTTCATGGAAGCACAAAGCCTTTCACTTTTATCAAGGTAAAGGGTAACTAATATGTCATCACCCTCTTTGACTTCATACAGCCATTCCTTAAAAGGCAGCAGAAGGTCTTTTGCAAGCCCCCATTCAAGAAAAGCACCAATATGTGATATCTCCTTGACGTGCAGGCGGGCAACACCGCCAAGTTCCAATAAAGGCTTCTGCATAGTTGCAATAGGCCTGTCCTCTGAATCTTTGTATACAAAGACAACCAGGGAATCTTTAAGTCCTGTGCCTTCTGGGACTTGTGATTTTGGAAGAAGTATGTGGCCTGTTTCATCACCACCAGGTGTATTTAAATAAACACCGAAGTTTGTTTCTTTAGTGACAATAAGTTCTTGGGTTTTGCCAAGTTCTATTTTCTGTTTCATAATAAATCTCCATAAATTTCTACATTTATTCCAGACAGTTATTATTCTATTGTAATTTAATTATAATGTCAATGGTTGTGTGGTTAGAGTTTTTTATTAGTTATTCTTTTAATGTTTAGCCTATTACAAGGGATTTTTTCTTTCCGTTTTTCTTTTTCGGATACCGTCTGATACGGGTAACAAAATCAAGATTAATAATTTCCTGTTCACCATGATTTCTCTCGATTATCATACCGCCATCATTAATTTCCCTTATAACGCCCTGTATAGTGCCGTCGTTTGAAGTAATCGTATAAATGATGCATTCTTCGCCGGTAAATTGTTTTGCCAATTCTTTCATAAATAATATCTCCTTGTTGTGTTTTCTGCGGTTTTGTATTTGCCATACAGCCACTGCTGTCCGCCGTTTTTTTCTGATACACAAAAAGATAATCAGAATTACGGCAATCCATAAATAATTTATCATTGTTTATCCCCCTGTTGTTCCTTCAAGAAATCTTATTCCCAGCCTTAGAATACCTTAATGATTCTTTGCAATATACCGACTGGCTGGTAATCCAGATAAGGCACACTACAAGGGAAGGTAAAAAGCCTGTTCCGAAAATAAGCGCACAGATTGCAAGTACAATGGACAGAACCGTACAGACAGTATTTGTTGCGGTATAAGCTTTAAATGCACACTTGCCTATTATAATTTTTTCAGCTTCATCACAACTATCCATCCATTTCTTTTGGAACTTGAGGTCATAAACCGAGGCAGTTTTTTCGGGGTTTGTTTTCTTTACGGTATCAACGCACTTCTGCTGGATAATAACTGCTTCAATCATAATGGCAAGGAAAGCTGCAATACTGGCAATAAATAACAAGCTGCTATTCTTATTTTTAAAGGTAGCAAAACTATTGGAATACGATGCAGCAATAAGAAAATAAGAAATAATAAGAGCGGCACTCGTAAGCCAGATGGTAATGGAAAGCTTATTATCAACAGTATCGGATATTTCCTCATTTTCACCATCCCAGGAAGAAAGCAGCTTTTTTGCGCTTCTATAAACCGGAATACAGACTGCTGGTACGATAACCGCTGCCGCCAGCATCAGCCAAGGGGCAATATAAATTCCGAAAAATGCTCCTGCATTTTTAATACCGTCCGCCAGCATGTCCAGTCCATATATTGCAGCACAAAAGCCGGTTACGCCGCCAAGCAGCAAACTTATAACCATAATGAGCATAAATTTCGGAAGGGCCTTCCGGTTTTCTTTCTTGATTTCCTTATTATCCATTTCCTTCTTCCTCCTGTAAATAGAAAACTTCTTCCACCGTGACGCCGCATACCTTTGCAATCGTCAGGGCAAGGGTGACAGACGGTGAATAATCGCCCCGTTCAATCAGGCTGATTGTCTGCCTTGAAACGCCACATAAGCGTCCCATTTCCTGTTGGTTGACATTCAATGCGGCCCTGCGTTCTTTCAAACGGTTTCGCAATATCATACAGCACCTGCTACTAAAAACATATACAAAAGTGTATATGTTTAGATGATTTGGGTAAATCTCACAATTTTACCTTGCTGCTTCAATGTGTATGCTTTCGTTAAATTCCAACTACTCACAGGTTCTTGTACACTCCACAGCCGTTAATTCCCAGCTAGCCACCGGTACATACCCATATCCACTTGCCTGTGTGTTTTTATGGGTATTCATCTAAATAGCTTTTCCTTTCCTGAATTTTCTTTTTTGCCCTTGGTTTTTGGGGCTTGGACATTGTAAATTTCCCAAACAGCTTTCAGCATGTACTTACGGATGCCTGTGCTATTTCGTAAGTTACTGCATCCCTTAAATTAAGGCTTGCATTAAAATCCCTGTCTTCTACATAGCCACACCTGCATCTGTAAA
>DKYP01000024.1:10671-14226 GCA_002499945.1 Lachnoclostridium sp. UBA7097 | reverse complement strand
AATGTTGTAACAGATGAAATTGCTGAGGCAGAGCGTAAGGCAAAAGAGGATGAAGAACAGCAGGCAATTTTAAAAGCAGAAGAGGAATTAAAGGCAAGGCAGGAGAAAGAAGCTAAAAGAGCTGAGGCAGCTGAAGCAAAGGAAGCCAAAAAAGCTGCAAAAGCAGCCAAAAAAGCTGAGAAAGCTGAAGAAAAGGCAGCTAAGAAGGCTGAAAAAGCAGCTAAGAAAGCAGCTGAAAAGGAAGCCGAAGAACAGGAAGTTGTTGGCAAGCTTAATAAACCAGGTGTTATAATTGTAGTTACAGGTGCAGCTTTAATACTTGCAGGTGTAGTTATTGGAACAGAGGTATTTGGATATAACTCCAGCAAATCAGAAGCAGAAAAATATTTTTCATTGCAGAGGTACAGTGAAGCATATAACGAGGCAAGGGGAACTAAACTGGAAGACAGGGACCCGGAACTGTATAACAAGATAGTTACTGTAATGAAGGTACAACAGTCACTGGATACATACAGCAGCTATGCAGAAATGAAGTATTATCCTGATGCACTTAATGCATTGTTACGTGGATTGCAGAAATATGACAACAATATAGAAACGGCAATGGATTTTGAAGTTGAAGGTGACATAAAAGTATGCAGAAATAAGATATTAAGCATACTTAAAGATGAATTTGGGCTTTCTGAAAAGGGAGCTTATGATATATTAAGCCTTGATGACGATGCATATACAGAAAGGGTAGTAAATATTGCAAAGAAAAAGATGTAAATAATTGCTTTAAGGTTATGGCCCGCCGTTAAACAACTGGTGGGCTTTAATTTACGGGAAGGCAGGCCTGGAACGGAGGTTATTATAATGGTAGCAATAGTTGATTATGATGCAGGAAACCTTAAGAGTGTAGAAAAAGCGCTTATATATCTTGGGGAAGAATGCAGGGTTACAGGTATACCTGAAGAGATTTATAGTGCAGACAAGGTAATATTGCCAGGTGTTGGTGCATTTGGTGATGCAATGGGGAAACTGGAGAAATCCGGGCTTGCAGAAGTTATTAAAAAAGTTGCATCAGATAATAAGCCATTGCTAGGGATATGCCTTGGATTACAGCTTATGTTTGAATCAAGTGATGAAATGCCAGGTGTAAACGGGCTTGGCATACTTAAGGGGAAGATTCTTGCAATTCCTCCAGAAGATGGTTTTAAAATACCACATATGGGATGGAATTCAATATCTGTAAGAAAAGGAAGCCGTTTATTTAATGGTATACCAGATAATTCATATGTGTATTTTGTACATTCATATTATCTTAAAGCAGATAATGAAGAAGATGTAGCAGCATCTACAGAATATATAACACATATACATGCTGCCGCAGAGCATGGCAATATATTTGCATGCCAGTTCCATCCAGAGAAAAGTGGTGATACAGGGCTTAAGATACTAAAAAATTTCTGTGGATTATAAAATATAAGTGAGGTAATTATGTTTACAAAAAGAATTATACCATGTCTTGATGTTAATAAGGGACGTGTGGTAAAAGGCGTGAATTTTGTAGATTTAAAAGATGCAGGAGACCCTGTTACAGTTGGTGCTGCTTATGGAAAGGCTGGTGCAGACGAACTTGTATTCCTTGATATTACAGCATCATCAGATGCAAGGGCTACTAAAGTTGACATGGTACGGCGTGTGGCAGAAACTGTATTTATACCATTTACAGTTGGCGGCGGCATAAGGACTGTTGAAGATTTTAAACTGGTTTTAAGGGAGGGCGCAGATAAGGTTGCAGTTAATTCAGCAGCAATACAGAATCCAAATCTTATATCAGAAGCAGCGGAAAAGTTTGGAAGCCAGTGTGTTGTAGTTGCGATAGATGCCAAAAGGCGTAAAGACGGGAGCGGCTGGAATATATATAAGAACGGCGGGCGTGTGGATATGGGCATTGACGCTGTAGAGTGGGCAATAAAGGCAGACAGGCTTGGTGCAGGGGAGATACTTCTTACAAGCATGGACTGTGATGGCACTAAAAATGGCTATGATATAGAACTTACAAGAACAGTATCAGAAAATGTTTCCATTCCTGTAATAGCATCAGGAGGGGCAGGGAAGCTTGAACATTTTAAAGAAGCATTTACAGAGGGAAAGGCAGATGCAGTCCTTGCTGCTTCACTTTTCCACTATAAAGAACTTGAAATAAGCGAAGTAAAGGAATATTTAAATAAAGAAGGAATAAGCGTAAGAAGGTAGTTAAGGAACAGAAACAGCAAAGGAGGAAAAATATATGTCAATGATACAAAACGACTGGCTTGATGCAATACAGCCAGAGTTTTCAAAGCCTTATTATAAAGAGCTTTTTGAATTTGTAAAGGAAGAGTACAGTAAGACAGTTATATACCCGCCGGCAGATGATATATTTAATGCATTCCACTTTACACCACTTTCATCTGTAAAGGTCTTAATACTGGGGCAGGACCCATACCACAATGTACACCAGGCACACGGGCTTTGTTTCTCAGTGCTGCCAGACCAGCCAGATATACCACCATCTTTGCAGAACATTTATAAAGAAATACATGATGATATAGGCTGTGACATACCTAATAACGGCTACTTGAAGAAATGGGCAGACCAGGGAGTCCTTATGCTTAATACAGTGCTTACAGTAAGGGCACACCAGGCTAATTCCCACCAGGGCAAAGGCTGGGAGAAATTTACAGATGCCGTGATACAGGCAGTTAATGCACAGGACAGGCCAATAGTTTACCTGCTATGGGGAAAGCCGGCACAAAGTAAAATACCAATGCTTACAAATCCTAAGCACCTTATACTGAAAGCGCCACATCCAAGCCCGCTATCTGCATACAGGGGGTTCTTTGGATGCAAGCATTTCAGCAAGACTAATGATTTCCTTAAAGAAAATGGATTGGAGCCAATAGACTGGCAGATTGAAAATGTATAGATGGAGGTTCTGATGGCAGATAGTTCCAGACAAGCAGGCAAAGTAAATATGGAAGGTGTTCCAGAACAACTAGTATTTGGGCTGGACATTGGTACAAGAAGCATAGTTGGTACGGTGGGGTTTAAAAACAGCACAAATGGTTTTGTAGTAGTTGCGCAGGTATCTAAAGAGCACCAGACAAGGGCAATGCTTGACGGGCAGATACATGATATTGGCAAGGTGGCTGCTACAATAGAAGAAGTGCATAAAAAGCTTGAGGACATGACTGGCAGAAGGTTTAAAGATGTATGTATTGCTGCCGCAGGGCGTGTACTTAAAACAGTTGAAGCAGAAGCACAGACAGTCTTTGCCTCAGATACAGTAATTACAAGTGAACATATATATACACTTGACATGCTTGGCGTTGAAAATGCATACAGCATACTGCGTGATGAGAAAAAGACAGATGATATCAGGTTTTACTGTGTAGGATATTCAGTTAAGCATTATTACCAGAATGATTATATTATTTCAAACCTTGAAGGCCATAAAGCAATGAGCATAAAAGCAGAAATTATTGCCACATTCCTTCCTAATGAAGTAGTTGACGGGCTATACGCTGC
>DKYP01000024.1:0-10352 GCA_002499945.1 Lachnoclostridium sp. UBA7097 | reverse complement strand
GCTATAAATGTTGCAATACCTGAGAAGTTCAGGCTGCTTAATATTGCGCTTGTTGACGTTGGTGCAGGGACTTCTGATATATCCATAACCAAAGACGGAAGTATTATAGCATATGGCATGATTCCATCTGCCGGTGATGAATTTACAGAATGTATTGCCAAACACTATCTTACAGATTTTAATGAAGCAGACAGGCTCAAATGTGCCAGCACAGTTAACACAGAAGTTGAATTTTACGATATTATGGGGCTTCCGCAGAGGGTTTCATCAGAAGAGATAGCAGAGGTAGTAGAAGAAACTGTTAAAAATACTACAAAAAGCATTGCAGATAAAATTATGGAGCTTAATGGCGGCAAATCTGTAAGTGCTGTATTTGTAGTTGGCGGCGGCGGCAAGATTAAAGGGTTTGTAGAAAGCCTTGCAGAATACTTAGGGCTCCAGAAAGAAAGGGTGGCACTGCGTGGTTCAGAAGTGCTTGGCAATGTAGAATTTATGCAGGAAGACGTTAAAGTGGATTCACTTCTGGTAACACCTGTCGGAATATGCCTTAATTATTATGAGCAGCGCAATAACTTTATATTTGTAACAGTAAACGGGGAGCGCATTAAGCTTTATGATAACAGCAAGCTTACAATTATGGATGCTGCAATACAGATGGGATTCCCCAATGTGGATTTATTCCCTAAACGTGGCAAAACCCTTATATATTTTGTAAATGGTGAAAAACGTATGCTGCGTGGAAAGGAAGGCGAAGCTGCTATTGTAAGGCTTAACGGAAGGCAGACGGGAATGAGTACAGCACTTGAACAAAATTCCAAAATTGATATTATACCATCAACACGTGGTGCAGATGCAGTGCTTGAAATAAGCCGCCTGCCAGAGTACAGTTCCAGTATGAATATAATATTTAATGGAAAAGAAATAACATGCCCACGTTTCGTAACAGTAAACGGGGAACTTGTATCAGGCTTTTATGAAGTTAAAGATTTAGACCGTATAGAGATACTTGGTTATTACACATTAGAACAGGTGCTGGAATTTATGGATATCATTTACAGGGGTAAAGTATATGTAAATAATGTAATTGCGCCTATGGACACAAAAGTATATGATAATTTCTCAATTATATGTGAAATTATGAAAGAAGAGCCTAACTATACTGAACTTATAGAAAAATATGGTGACGGGCAGTTTCCTGTTGCAAGTGAACTATTATATTCTGGTAATTCCACTCCTGTGGAAGAGGATGTGCAGGAAATAGCAGAAGAAGAGATACAAGAAGGGGAAGTAACAGAAGATGATATATATATAGAAGAAACACAGGAAGAGGCATACCAGGAAGAAGAGATTCCAGGGGAAGAACTTAAAGATGAAGCACAGAAAGAAGAGGCACAGAAAAGAGTACAGGTTATAACAGAAGTACAGGAGAAAACTGCTAATATAACTGTTAATGGGGAACAGGTTGTATTAAAAGGTAAACCAGGATATATATTAGTTGATGTCCTGGATTTCTATCCTGTTGATACATCAGTAGCACATGGCGACCACCTTGAAACATCTGTCAATGGGATAGCATGTGATTTTACCCAGGCTGTAAATGATGGTGATATTGTAAAAATTGAATGGGTGGAAAGGCAATAGGATAGTATGTTATGAGGGTTTGTAGTATTGCAAGCGGGAGCAGTGGAAACTGTATTTACATCGGGGATAAAGATACCAATATACTTATAGATGCAGGAATAAGCCGTAAAAGGATTGCAGAGGGGCTTTTGGCAATAGGGGTAAGGCCACAGGAACTTGACGGGATATTTATTACACATGAACATATTGACCATATACAAGGAGTTAATATGATGGTAAAGATGTTTGGTGTGCCAGTTTATGCCACAGCGCCTACACTTGATGCTATCAGAAGAAAAGACAAACAGGGCGTAATATCAATGGAACATTTATATGAAGTACACCCTGATAAACGTATAAAGCTTAAAAATATGGAAATAACGCCATTTTCCATACCACATGATGCAGCAGACCCTGTGTGCTACACTGTTAATGCTGGCAAATATAAAGCAGGGGTAGTTACAGACCTTGGCTGCTATAATAATTATATAACAGACCATCTTGAAGGAAGTGATATTTTAATGCTTGAGGCAAACCATGATATAAGTATGCTTGAAGCAGGAAAATATCCATACACCCTTAAATGCAGGATACTGGGCAGTAAAGGGCATCTTTCTAATGAAGATTCTGGAAAACTTCTGTGCCGCCTGCTTGGTAAAAGGCTCAAATACGTATTCCTTGCGCATCTTTCCAAAGAAAACAATTACCCGGAACTTGCATACCAGGCAGTAAAATGCCAGATTTGGGAAGAACTTGGTATAAATGAACTGCCATTCCAGATGTCAGTAGCTAACAGGGATACGCCTTCTGCAATGGCCAGTTTAGATTAAGGATACATAAAGTTTGCCATAAAACGGCAGAATGGAGGATACAATGAAAAAGACAGTAGTAACAGTGGTGGGGAAAGACAGCGTGGGCATTATAGCCAAGGTATGCACATACCTGGCAAATAATAGTGTAAATATACTCGATATCTCACAGACAATAGTTGATGGTTTCTTTAACATGATGATGATAGTTGATGTAGCAAAGTGTTCTAAAGACTTTGAAACATTTGGCCATGAGCTGGAACAGATTGGCGGGGAGATGAACTGCATTATCAAGGCACAGCGTGAAGATATATTTGACAGCATGCACCGCTTATAAAGTGTATTGCTGGATAATATTTGTGAAAACACAAATCATGGAGGTATTATGATTAATATATATGAAGTTCTAGAAACTAATGACATGATTGAGAAAGAAAACCTTGATGTCCGTACCATAACGCTTGGCATAAGCCTTTTAAACTGCATTGACAGTAACCTTGGAAGCCTTAATGAAAAAATATATAACCGTATTACAACTGTTGCAAAAGAACTTGTGCCAACAGGCAAGGCAATAGAAAAAGAATTTGGTATACCTGTTGTAAATAAACGTATTTCTGTTACGCCTATAGCATTAATAGGTGCATCAGCATGTAAAACCCCGGAAGACTTTGTTACAATTGCGCAGACACTTGACAAAGCAGCAAAAGCTACAGGAGTTAATTTTATCGGCGGATACAGTGCACTTGTTTCAAAAGGCATGACAGAAAGTGACGGGCTTCTTGTGCGTTCAATTCCAAAAGCACTTGCATCAACAGACTTTGTATGCAGTTCAGTAAACCTTGCTTCCACCAAGACAGGCATTAATATGGATGCAGTAAAGCTTATGGGGGAAATAGTGCATGATACAGCTGTAGAAACAGCAGACAGGGACAGCATAGGCTGTGCAAAGCTTGTAGTATTCTGCAATGCCCCTGATGACAACCCGTTTATGGCAGGCGCATTCCATGGTGTTACAGAGGCAGATGAAATTATAAATGTTGGCGTAAGCGGGCCGGGTGTAATGCGCAAAGCTTTAGAATCAGTACGTGGTGCAGACTTTGGGACACTTTGTGAAAAAGTTAAAAAGACAGCCTTTAAAATAACAAGGGTTGGGCAGCTTGTTGCAAGGGAAGCTTCAAAAAGGTTAGGCATACCATTTGGAATTATAGACTTGTCACTTGCACCAACACCAGCAGTAGGTGACAGTATAGCAGATATATTTGAAGAAATGGGGTTACAGCGTGCAGGCGCACCAGGCACCACGGCCGCACTTGCCCTTTTAAATGACCAGGTAAAAAAAGGCGGCATAATGGCATCATCATATGTAGGCGGCCTAAGTGGTGCATTTATACCTGTAAGTGAAGACCAGGGAATGATAAATGCAGTAGAAGACGGTGCACTTACCATTGAAAAGCTGGAAGCAATGACATGTGTATGCTCTGTCGGGCTTGACATGATAGCAATACCAGGTGACACAAAACCTTCCGCAATCTCAGGCATTATAGCGGATGAAATGGCAATAGGTATGATAAACCAGAAGACAACAGCCGCACGCCTTATACCTGCAATAGGAAAGGGAACAGGTGAAACTGTAGAATTTGGCGGGCTTTTAGGACATGCACCAGTAATGCCTGTAAACCAGTTTGAATGCAGCAGCTTTATCAACAGGGGCGGGAGGATACCAGCGCCGGTACACAGCTTTAAGAACTGACAGGGACAGGAATACATTATAAAAATTGCACATCATAATTCCAGAAAAGCGGGGCAGAACCAACGGTTTTGCCCTTGTTTTATGCCCTTTAGGCAAGTTTGACATGAAAATTAAATATTTCTGACATGAAATTTGTACGAATCTGACATGAAAAATAAAATTTTGTGACATTGAAATGACAAACAAAAATTATATAAAATACTTGTAGCTCATCCAAACCACTTTTTAAACATCAGGAACAGCAATCTTGTCCAGATGGCAAAAAAATGGTTGACTAAATACTAAAGGTGTGGTATGATTCTTGAATACAATAGATGGGAGATTATCCTATATCAAGGATACACTTTTGTTAGTATTTACATTTTTTCTCAATTGGTTTTTTGTATTTTTAGGAAAGGATGAGTGAGGCTGCTGTATTAAGTGGTTTTGCTCATCTTTTTTGCCGGCAGGGGGATGGAAGCGCGGCAATACAAAAAAGTGTGAAAAATGTAAAAATTCAGGATTGACAAAATACAACATCTGATGTATGATTGTAGAATAAAAATATAAGGAGGCATATTAAATGAGAAGAAATGCAACTAAAGTTGCCGCAGCGGTATTAACATTAGCTGTCACAATGACAAGCGTGAACATACCTACAACTGCAGCAGCAGCAACTAAAAAAGTGAAACTCAATACAACAAAGAAGACACTTACAGTTGGCAAAACTTTAAAGCTTACATTAAAAGAAGGCAAGAAGAAGGTAAAAGCAACAAAGGTAAAATTTACTTCTAGTAAAAAGGCTATTGCCACAGTTACTAAGTATGGTAATGTAAAAGCTAAGAAAAAAGGTACAGCAACAATTACTGCAACTTACAAGAAAAAGAAATATAAATGCAAGATTACAGTAAAGAAGAAAGCTACTCCAGCAAAACCTACAACAGCACCTACACAGGCTCCAACACAAGAGCCAACAACAGCTCCAACACAGGAGCCAACAACAGCTCCAACACAAGAGCCAACAACAGCTCCAACAGATGCTCCAACAACAGCACCTACAGATTCACCTGTGACAGTTGGAACTATTAAGGAATTTAAGGCAGTAGGGGCTAAGAAACTCCAGGTTGAATTTGACGGGGCAGTTCCAGAAGCATCAAAAGCAAGCCTTACATTTAAGAGGGGTAACTCTGCAGTTCCTGGTAAAGTTGAAAGCTGGGATGCAGAAAATAAAATTGCTACATTTGTATCAGACAGTATCCTTCCACAGGGTAAATATACTGTATCAATAAATGGCGCTGATGGCGCAGCAGTAACTAAAGAAGCTGATGTTGAGGCTGAAAAGGTAAATAGTGTTGAAATAAAAGACCAGCCTGTACTTACTGGTACAAGCAGCGCATCAAAAGATGAAGGCAGAAGCAATGATGAAGCTTATATCTATTATGATGTTAAAAACCAGTATGGTGAAAGTATCAGGGAAAGGACAACAATTAACTGGAGCATAACTTCATGTGATGCAAAGAGAGATAACAAGAGATTAGGTCTTGTTGTTGCACATAGAAAGAATGATAAGGAAATTTTCACATATGGCACAAAACTTCATGTTACAGGTGTATGTATAAAGGATGGCACAACAGTAACAGGTACTAAAGAACTTACTGTTGGTACAATCCAGGCTATAGATAAAGTTGATTATATAGGTTTTGTAAAGAGGTCTGCACAGGGCAGGAAACTTGAAGCAAAAGATATACTTAAAGATGTACCAGCCGATTTCCCTAAGGGTACATATGCACTTTTATACCAGGCATATGACCAGAATGGTGATTTACTGGAACCAGCAAAAGATAACTTAGCTTCTGAAACAGAAGGAGCAAAACTTACATTTGTTTCTGCTGAACCAACATATGTTATGAATGATTTCTCAGATGGCGAGATATATACAGATGGTGTAACAGAGTATTCTTCTGTAACTGTTGAGCCAGGTATGTACATTGACAAAGGAACAAGCGTAAAGCTTATGGCTATGTCAACAAGAACAGGCAATAAGAATGAAAAAGAATTTACAATCGGTACAACAAAGCGTCTTAAGAGCTTTAAGATAGAAACACCAGCTGAAGTTGTTGCTGATGGTGATGTTGCAGGGCTTCCATTTACAGCAACAGATATGGATGGCAATGTTATAACAGACTACAAGACAATTGCACGTTCTTCTAATGTACTTAGTTTTACAGCATCAGAAGGTACACTCAGGCTTACTGAAGGCGATGCCGGGGAAGCTTTACTTACATGGAAAGATGCAGATAAGTACAGGTTTAAACTTGATGCCAATGGTAACAGGACAGCTGATTATTTCAATCCATATGATGAAACAATTAATAATGGCATTATTATTAATGATAATGTTGACCGTACTATATCTTTAACAGCAGTAGTTACAGGTGATGGTGCAACTTCTAATACAACAACACTTGCAGTATCTGATATGAGACGTCCTGCATCAATAGTAGATGTAAGGTTTGGTATAGATGGCAATGATACAGTTATTGCAGGATTACGTAGCCAGAATGTTAATATTGCAAATGATATAGTTTATACTGACCAGTATGGCAAGCAGTTAGATGAGTGTGTTTATGGCACACAATGGAGAGCACAAAAATTCTGGGACGCAGCAGAAGATGGAAATATCAGAGGCTATAGTTATAGTATACGTGTTAAGAAATTATCTGGTACACATCCAGTATTTGGCGGTCTTACAGCTACAAGTGGCGGCAGTGGCAGCAGTACTGGTACTGGCAGCTCTGATACAGCTAAAGATGAAATAGGTAATAATTTTGGTGGTACTACTGGTACAACTTCTTCTTCAACTGTAAATGCTGATGTAATAGACTTAGATAAGAATGGTTTAACAATACGTCACAATACTAAATTTGCTGAAACAGATAAAGATGGAGACTTTACAACAAAGCTTATAGATAAAGTTGCACAAGCTACAGTAAGATACTCTCTTGTAGAAAGTGAGAAAACAGGCAATAGCAGGTTTAATGATATAGGAAAAGCAAGGACAGAAACTTATACAATTGTTCCTATTAGTGATGTTTCCGATTTCCAGATTAAAACTGTTAAGGATAAGCTTGGTATAACAACATATTATTCACAGTACCCTAACGCTTCTTACAGCCAGGATATAGGTAAGGGAGATGAAGCTATTAGTAATATGGGGGCAGCTGTACCTGTAACAGGAAGTGCTACAATAGATGGCAAAGCATATGATTTGAATATTAAGACAGATAAAGTTACTGATACATGGATGCCAGGTGGTCTTGGCAATATTGCAAATAAGGTAAAAGTAGAATCTAAATATAAAGGTCTTACACTTAGTGTTCCATTTATGTATGTAAGGTCAACAGATGATGGCCCTTGGGGTAAAACAACTACTGATAACCGCAGGAATATTGTAAGTGGCTCAAGCTTAGCTATATCTGCTGATGATGGCAGTCATGATAATATTGGTAGTACTCCTGAGTTTCCTTATGTTGCTGAAATTAGTAACATAAATGAAGGATATATCAGATGGCAGGATTTATACAATGTAAACACAGCAAGGTATGAAAGAAAAGATACAAATCTTAAATTACAGTTCTTTATTGGCTCTGACCCTGAAAAATATTATAATGTAGATGATGTTTTAGGCAAGACAGAAGCTGCAAGTAAGGATGGTAAGTATTACTATAATGAAGGTGCTGTAGTAGATAAGTATATTACAATTTCTGATGAAAATCCAGAACCTAGAAAGATTGTATTAGCAGACAAAGTAAGGAGACCGCGTATGGCTGGCATTAATAATGGCGAAATAAAAGCAGATGTATTTGACCAGTATGGCCAGACAAATGATTCTCGTAAAGTACTTTATACTGTAACTGGTTATACAGAAGACCTTATTAATGGCCGTCTGGAAGATAACTATACAATAAGCAATAATGGTTATGACACTTCAAAGATTACAGGAGCTGAACGTGGTGATGTATATACTCTGACAGCTAATGTTGCAAATAGTGGTATAACAGCTAAGGCTAAAATAACAGTAGGTGGCGATAAGGCTGCATACATTGAATCAAATCGTGGTATGGCACAGTCAACTGAATATGAACTCCGTACTAAATGGTTAGGTTATAACAGATAAATTATATTCAATAGATATAAAACAAATTGGTTTTAATTATACCAAAATAAATAATCCTTCCTCCTTGTGGGGAGGGATTATTTTTTCAATTTTAATAAATAATATAGGTATTACTAAAAACCAGAAAGGAAGTCTATTATGTTAAAAAAAGTGTATTTAACTCTGTTAGTTATGTTATTGTGTATAACTATACCTGGCTGTGGCAAATCTGAAACGCCAGACAGCAGTGTAAGTCCAGAGCCTGGCAGTAATCCATCTATTGAACAAGGTAACAGTAACAGCAATGATGCAACAGAATCCCCAGAAACAGATGCACCATCAGATAAAACAACATCTCCAGAAAATACTGGGACCCCAGAACCAGAGCAGACTCCAGGAAAGGCAAAAAAAACTAAAACAGAAACAGCCATACTTAGCCTGGACCAGCAGTATTCAGACGATAGCAAGACAGTAAAAATACTTGGACTGAAAGAGTATAAAAAACTTGAAAGTGAAAATTATACAGACAAGGCAGGAAAGGGAAAAAAATTTTTAGTATTATTCCTTTCAATAACAAATACTGCAAGTGAAGAGGATTATATTAATTATAATTATGTTTCTGCAAAAGTGGATGGAAAAGCTATAGAAAATACCTTCCTTGTAAATGAACCTAAATCCTATCCAACTATTTTTACACATGTTCCTTCTGGCAGCACGATAGGTGGTTTTATAGTATGGAAAGTGCCAGAGGAATGGAAAAAGATGGAATTTGTTTATAATGGCTGGAAAGACAGGGATAATGTATCAATGAAAGCTACATTTACACCAGATGATTTATCAGACCCTTTAATTTATAATGCTAATAATTTATAATTTTATTACAGGTCTATCTTTATAAAGCCAAAATTAAGATATATTTATTTTTTGAAATTTAACCCACCCTTGGCTATACTTAAAGTATCAATATAGCCAAGGGCGGGTTTTTCTTTTTGTTTTATTTGTTTAAGCCAGCATAATAAAAAATTAAGCTTGTGCAATATCTTCTTTTAACACCTGTACTATTAAATCTTACTGATATTTTCTGGCTGTATATAAATCTGCCTATTCATCTGTATTAAAAATTCCGTTGTACATTAAGCACATTCATCAATGCGTCTTGCAGTACCTTGGAAACATTAATACCAGCCTGTTCAGCTTCATAATTCAGCCAGCTTGGAATGGTGACATTTTTTCTGACAGACTTTGTGTCAATTTTTCTTCTATAATCTCCAGAATCAATATCTACCAAAGATATAACTGTTACTCCTTCTTTAGCAAAAGTCCCTTTATTTATATCTAAAGAAGTAATTTCAGAAGGTAATGGAATTTCTGTTCCGCAATCTTCCATTGACACACATTTCAATTCTATTGCATCCCTTGCCATTTCAACTGCATTTATCATATCTTTGCCTTCTGTTAAAATTTCCATGTCAGGAACTTCTACCAACACGGTGGTATCTGTTGTTGTAAAAAATACAGGATATATATTCTTCATTTACACTACCGTTACTGAAAACTTATAAAAAGTTATAAACTTTTATGTTTCATTCCTGCTTCAACGCGTATGCTTTTGTCAAATTCCGGCTACTCGCAGTTCCATGTACACTCCACAGGCGTAAATTCCTGGCTAACGTACCAGTACATACCTGTATTAACTTAAAAATGTTATGGTACAGGTTTTAAAACATTTTCTCCATAAGCTTTCAGGTTTAAAGCAGCCTGGTAATCCCTGTCAATTACATTCCCACATTCACATTTGTAAATACGGTCTGATAACTTCAAATCTTTTTTGATACTTCCGCAACAACTGCATAATTTAGAACTTGGGAAAAATCTGTCTGCTATAATTACTGGAATATTATTCCATGCAGATTTGTACTCTGTCTGCCTTCTAAATTCATAAAACCCCTGCTGCTGTACTGTTTTGGATAAATACCTGTTTTTCATCATACCTCTTACATTCAAATCTTCTAAAACTATAAAACTTGGTTTTCGCTTT
>DKYP01000026.1 GCA_002499945.1 Lachnoclostridium sp. UBA7097 | reverse complement strand
AAATCTTAACGGTCGTCAGTATAACATTCCTTCCAGATAGCAGCACAGAAATGAGGATTAAAATGGCAAATAATAAAACTTTCAAACCATATGTCCCAGCAGATAAGATAATGCCTGAATTTACAGTTACATCAATAATTCTTGGTGCATTGCTTGCTGTTGTATTTGGCGGGGCAAATGCTTATCTCGGGCTGCGTGTAGGCATGACTGTATCAGCTTCAATTCCTGCTGCAGTTATTTCTATGGGAATTATACGCAAAATTTTAAGGAAAGATTCTATTCTTGAAAACAATATGGTACAAACTATAGGTTCTGCTGGCGAATCGCTTGCAGCGGGTGCAATATTCACACTGCCTGCACTGTTTATGTGGGCAGATGAGGATAGTTCCATAGCGGCGCCACATCTTCTTGAAATTGCGGCTATTACAATTTGTGGCGGGCTGCTTGGTGTTCTTTTTATGGTACCACTGCGTACTGCGCTTATTGTGGAAGAGCATGGTGTACTTCCGTTCCCTGAAGGGACAGCCTGTGCAGAGGTTCTTCTTGCTGGTGAAAGCGGAGGCTCTAAGTCTAAAATTGTATTCTCAGGGCTTGGGATTGCCGCTGTCTATAAGTTTATAGCTGACGGGCTGTGTCTTTTTCCTTCTGAAGTAACCTGGGAAGTCAAGCCCCTTAAAGGCGCAGGTTTTGGAATAGATGTACTTCCTGCCCTTGCAGGTGTAGGTTATATATGTGGTATCCAGATATCTGGCTATATGTTTTCTGGTGCTATTATTGCATGGTTCGTACTTATGCCACTTATTGCACTTTTTGGGGCGGATGCAATGATTGCGCCTTCTGATAAAATAATTGGTGCCATGTCACCCGGCCAGATATGGAGTAGTTATATACGGTATATTGGCGCTGGTGCTGTTGCCGCAGGCGGGATTATAAGCCTTGTAAAAACACTCCCGGTAATAGTAAAAACATTTGGCAAGGCAATACAGGGATTTGGGCATAAAGAAGAAGAAAGCCTTCGTACCAATAAAGACCTTCCTATGCCTGTTGTACTTGGCGGCGTCCTTGTAATCGCCATTATAATCTGGATTATGCCATCAGTCCCGATAAGCCTGCTGGGTGCTTTAATAATTGTAATATTTGGTTTTTTCTTTGCTACAGTATCAAGCCGTATGGTAGGTCTTGTTGGTTCTTCCAACAACCCTGTATCAGGCATGGCAATAGCAACGCTTCTTATTGCAACTGCACTTTTAAAAGCCACGGGCACTACTGGTTATACAGGAATGGCATCAGCTATATGTATTGGAACAGTAATATGTATCGTTGCTGCAATGGCAGGTGATACTTCACAGGACTTAAAGACGGGTTATATTGTAGGTGCAACACCTATGCGCCAGCAGGTTGGCGAATTAATAGGTGCTGTAATATCAGGGCTTGCAATAGGTGGTATAATGTACCTTCTTAATACAGCATGGGGTTATGGTTCTACAGAACTTCCTGCACCACAGGCATCACTTATGAAACTTGTAGTAGAAGGCGTTATGGGTGGTTCGCTGCCATGGGGGCTTGTGCTTTCTGGTGTGGGCATTGCCGTGGCAATAGAAATACTCGGGCTTCCAATACTCCCGGTTGCAATAGGTCTTTACCTGCCAATATACCTTTCTACACCAATATTTGCAGGTGGTGTTATACGCTGGTTTATTGAAAATAAAAGGAAAAACAGTTCTGAAAGTGAAAACAAAGATGCTATTGAAAATGGAATACTTTACAGTTCAGGGCTTATTGCTGGTGAAGGGCTGGTTGGCATATTGCTTGCTGTCCTTGCAATTATACCATTTAAAGATGGTTCATTTGCAGACTTTATAAACCGTGGAGGAATACTTGGAAGGGCAGGCGGCATTATTTTCTTTATATTTCTGCTTGCAACACTTGTATACTTTTCACTGCATAAAAATAAAGCAGCAGATTAAAGCGGCATGACCATAAATAATAACAGAAAGGCAGCCCTTAAATGGCAAAAAATAAACCAAAAAAGATACCACAAAACTATATGGATGCAGTAATGGTCCATAATCCTTTATATAAATGGTCAGAAAATGAAGATGGGGTAGTAGTTATAGATGTTATAAATACAGGCCTGCACCATAAAATAGCACAGAAATTTTTCCATAAACCAAGGACAAGCCATATTTCACTTGATAAATATGGTTCTGTACTCTGGAAGTCAATTAATGGCAAAAATACAGTTTATGATATACTAAATATTATGTCAGAGGCATTTCCTGATGAAAAGGACAGTATGCTTAAACGTGTAGTTGCATTTATGCAGACCCTCTATTCAAACAGATATATATCATATAAGAAATAAGGAGTTAAAAATGGGTATTTTATCAGATTTAGAACCAAAGGCCGTGTTTAAATATTTTGAAAAAATATGCAGCATACCACATGGTTCAGGCAATACAAAACAGATAAGCAGTTTTTGTGTTTCTTTTGCAAAGGAACATGGGCTGAAATACCATAGAGATGAAAGCAATAATGTAATAATATGGAAAGATGGCACTAAAGGTTATGAAAATTCCCCTGCTGTAATGATACAGGGACACCTTGATATGGTTTGCGAGAAAGAAGCTGGCTGTAATATTGATTTTGAAAAAGACGGACTGGCATTACAAATTAAAGATGGCTTTATTACTGCTAAAGGCACAACTCTTGGTGGTGATGACGGCATTGCAATAGCCTATGCACTTGCAATACTTGAAGCGGATGATATCCCCCATCCCCCGCTTGAAGCAGTATTTACAGTTGATGAAGAAACCGGGATGGGAGGCGCTGCGGCGCTTGACTGTTCTTCACTTAAATCACGTGTTATGCTTAATATTGATTCTGAAGAGGAGGGTTATCTGCTTGTAAGCTGTGCGGGCGGGGCAACAGCCACTATAAACCTTCCATTAAAAAGGAAATCCATGCCTGGTATAAAGGCAGAAATAAGCATAACCGGCCTTAAAGGCGGACATTCCGGCGTTGAAATAGATAAAGGGCGGGCTAATTCAAATATGCTTATGGGGAGGACCCTCTATTTACTTTCACAGAAATTTGGATTTAATATATACAGGGTATATGGCGGGCTTAAAGATAATGCAATTCCAAGGGAAACATTTGCAGGTATTTACCTTAAAAAAGATACTGGTATAAAAGAGTTTAAAAACTATCTGGAAGAAATAAACAGCATATATTCTAATGAATACCATTCTACAGATGCCGGCATAAAAATTGGCTGCCAGGTATATGATAAACCTGATGAGTGGACTGTATTTAATGATAAATCTACATCAAAGATTATATCACTGCTTGTAAACCTTCCTAATGGGATACAGCGTATGAGCCATGATATAGAGGGGCTTGTACAGACTTCGCTTAACCTTGGGGTAATGGATATAATATATGTTGAAAGCAAGTATCCGCATGAAATTTCTACAGAATTAAAATGCAGGTGTTCCTTAAGGAGCAGCATAAGCACTGAAAAAGAAGAAATGGCAAACCGTATAAAATGCCTTGCAGAAACACTTGGCGGCACAGTAACTTTGACAGGGGAATATCCTGCATGGGAATATAAGAAAGACTCACCACTGCGTGATATTATGACAGAAGTATTTAAGGAACAGTATGGAAAGGAACCAGTAATACAGGCAATACATGCCGGTGTTGAATGCGGGCTTTTTGCTGGAAAGCTTCCGGGTCTTGACTGTGTATCATATGGCCCTGATATTAAAAATATCCATACACCACAAGAAGCGCTGGACGTGGAAAGTGTACGCAGGACATGGGAATACACACTTGAAATACTTAAACGCCTGAAATAAATATTGTAAAAGAATATTTATTTAATATAAATTGTGCCTGGAAATTCTTTATAACAGCAGGTTTCCAGGCACAGTTTTTAACTATTAATCTTAATCTGGCACATTTTCATTGCTTCTAGTGCATTTTTATGCGATTCTGGTGTAACCCCTGCACAACATGATGCATCAACGCTGATATTTTTCTCTGGAAAATATGCTTTTAGCAAAAGGGCATTAGATATTACGCAGATATCTGTGCAGAGCCCTATAAGTTCTATTTCATCATAATTTTCCACTTCTTTTGGAAGGTTAATGCTTCCAAAAGTATTTTTCTCAATAACTTTGCCTGCATATCTGTTAAGCCCTGGTATAATCTCCCAGCCTTTGCTTCCCTTAATGCAATGTTCTACAGGCAGGTTCTTTCCCTCCGCTGTATTAAGGTAATCATTATAGTGTGTATCTTTTGTAAATATTACCCCGTCATTGTTATTAACAGCAGATTGTACTTTATTAATTACAGCTGGTACAATTTTTTCTGCTTCTTTTGTGCCAAGTGCCCCGTCTACAAAGTCATTTTGCATATCAATTACAATTAAAACTTTTGCCATTTTTACCTCATTTCTGCGCTGCTTTTTGCGCATAAAGCAATGTTTGTGCAAGCAACGCGCAGTCACAAACTTGCCGGGTGAAAAATTTATTTTTCACCCTTACCTCCCGTTTTTAATTATCTTTTCTGCTTTGCAGTGTATTTATCAAGAAGAATAACAGGCTTGTATGAAAGCTTTGCCTTTCTAAGCCCTTCATCCCCTGTGTCCTCTTCCCTGTTCACATACTGGTAATCCTGGCACTCCGCAAGCACAAACTGCTGGTTTATCATAGGATAAGCACCCTGTATCTCTGGAAATGCCTTTTCAAAATGTACTACAAATGTATCATCAGATAATGGTTCCCCCAGTGTAAAGGCAATTACCTGCCCGCTAAGCCTTAAAACGCCTCCTGTAAGCCCTAGTTCTTCAAAATACATAAGTGCTTCCTTAACTACATCATATTCTTCCTGCATTAAATCATCCCATTTGTCCACACGTTTTTTCTTCCAGATATGGTTCATCTGGATACATTCTTCCACATTGTCCTTTGACATTTTTTCATAATTCCATAAAGAATTATCCTTAAACCTTGCAATATGGTTTCTTTTACCGTGGTACTTCCTGCCTGCAAGTGTTGCCAGGTCCTTTGTATTATAAATATAGTCGCTCATATCCCTGTCTGTGCTTATAATAAAACGCCCAGGGTACCAGTTAGAAAGCATCTCTTTTTCTTCTTCAAGTATACCGCTGATTTTAATGTGCCCGCCTTCTGCCTGCCCATAAAGCATGATTTTTTCAAGTGCTTTCTTTTTATCACCGGTGCCCACAGGAAAAGCATAATAAATATCATCTTCAAATACATATTTAAGTATAACACATCCACAGGCACTGGCAACCTTTAATGGATATACTTTTCTCCATAAATAAGTGCTTGCAAAGCAAAATTCACATGCTTTTTTATTATCCTCCCTGAATTTTGCAGACAGCCACTCTTTGTCTGCCATAGTAATATCCCTGAATTCCATAATCTCCTCCGTTAATTAACCTTCCCTGTTAAAGTTTATGACAAATAAAGACGATAAATAAATAAGATATAGCTTTATATATACTTATAATACCCAGGGAGGTGCAATTATGAATATAAATGTTAATTCGTCTAGTTCAAGCTACAATTTTATACTAAGGAACTATTATTCTAAAAACCGTGATGCCTCAAGAACGGTTATGCGTGGTAATATTGATGATAAATTATTAGTAACTGCGGATTCCGATGCACTTTCAAAGATAGCAAAGGCATTGCGCAATATAGAATACTCAGCTGATAATGGTGTTGGGATTTACAATAATGTAAAAGCATTTGTAGATACATACAACAATCTTGCATCAAGTTCAAGCAGTGCAATTTCATATGATATAACCCATCCAAACAAGCTTCTTAAAAGCCTGGTTAAAAGCAAGGCGGATGAACTTGAAGATATAGGGATAACAGTATCTGCTTCTGGCAAACTTACACTTAAAAAAGAAACTTTATTACAAAGTTCCCCTTCAAAAATATCTAAAATATTTTCTTCAGACAGTGAGTTTACACAGAAAGTAAAGTATTATTCCAGTAAGATATATACAGCTTCAAACCTTATTAACCTTTCAACACCAGCGGATGTCTTTACACCATCTTCTGGTACAAATGTTCCTGATGGAAGTACCAGTACAACAATTGATGCTAAAGTATAATAATATGCCATCTGCCAGAAATCTGGCAGATGGCATATTTGTCACGTTTCTCTTTTTATCTTATATAATATATGAAAGCAAATGTATCCTGCTGCTTATATAAGCCTTGATGTATTAATCTTTACACCAGGCCCCATTGTACTTGCAAGTGTAACGCTTCTGTAATACTGGCCTTTAGCTGATGAAGGTTTTGCCTTTGTAATGGCAGCAACCAAAGCATTAACATTTTCAATTAACTGTTCCTCTGTAAAAGAAACTTTTCCTACAGGACAGTGGATTATGTTAGACTTGTCAAGCCTGTACTCAATTTTACCAGCTTTAATATCATTAATAGCCTTTGTAACATCCATTGTAACTGTCCCGGC
Organism: Lachnoclostridium sp. UBA7097; assembly: GCA_002499945.1. GTDB lineage: Bacteria > Bacillota > Clostridia > Lachnospirales > Lachnospiraceae > Butyribacter. The sequence continues at coordinate 937 of DKYP01000026.1, read as the reverse complement.
TTTAGGGTTTGGCATAAGGCCTTTAGGACCAAGTACACGTCCAAGACGTCCAACAACACCCATCATATCAGGTGTAGCAACTACAACGTCAAATTCAAGCCATCCGTCATTCTGGATTTTAGGGACAAGTTCTTCACCGCCTGCAAAATCAGCGCCTGCTGCAAGTGCTTCGTCAACTTTATCCCCTTTGGCAAATACAAGGACCCTTACTGTCTTTCCTGTACCATGTGGCAATACTACTGCGCCACGTACCTGCTGGTCTGCATGGCGGCCATCAACACCGAGCCTTAAATGTGCTTCAACTGTTTCATCAAACTTGGCAACTGCGGTCTTTTTAACTAAGGCAACAGCTTCTGGGATTTCATACTGCTGTGTCCTGTCAACTAACTTAGCAGCCTCTACATATTTCTTTCCTCTTTTCATAATATAACCTCCTGGTGGTAGTAACGGCGGGTTTACTGGCGTAGTACAGGTTTAAAACCTTTTATGCGCCAGAAGTACAGACACATATTTTATGCGTACAGCCTCCCACATCGTCCAATACAATAACAAATCTTTTTCTATAATAAATAGTCTTTCCTGGAATTTTATAAAATAAATTACATCTTTAAGTCCATGCTGTTATTCTTCAACAGCTACACCCATGCTGCGTGCTGTACCAGCTATCATGCTCATGGCAGCTTCAATAGTTGCAGCATTTAAATCAGGCATCTTTGTTTCTGCAATCTCCCTGATTTTATCCTTGGAAATTTTAGCAACTTTTGTCTTGTTAGGAACGCCTGAACCTGACTGTATATTACATGCTTTCTTAATAAGGACTGCTGCTGGAGGAGTCTTTGTGATAAAGCTGAAACTCTTATCCTGGTATACAGTGATAACAACAGGAATAATCATACCTTCCTGTCCAGCTGTCTTAGCATTAAACTCCTTTGTAAAC
>DKYP01000008.1 GCA_002499945.1 Lachnoclostridium sp. UBA7097 | reverse complement strand
ACTCACGAACGATTAGATTTTCCTTTCTGAACAGCACGTATTGCCTACTTATGCAATATGGGCTGTTCAGAAATTGAAAAATCTTAACGGTCGTCAGTATAATAGTAATGGACCCACTCTTCCATTTTATTTTTTACTTCATCTGATATAAAGGAAGCCCCTAAGTAATCAGATAATGCAATCCCTTCTTTTGTAAGGGAAATAAACTCATTACCAATACATGCATACCCTTTTGTACACCATTCTTTTATAAAAGGGAAGTCCTCTTCCGCCCTGCTGTTAAAATGTTCTTTATAATCTTCTTTTAAAATTCCATTCCCAAATAAAATATGTTTTACTGCATACCGCCTTTTCTGTTCTTCTTCTGACAATATAAAACCATGTTTTATTTCCAGGAAATCTTCCTGTTTTATATAATTATTTATTTGTTTTATGCACCCTGCATTGCCAACTGTATAAGGCGTACAGAAATGCAGGTTTCCTATATAGCTTCTTCCACCGCACCCTATTGAAATTGTATTGCCAAAACCACAAAGTGAAACATCATTTTTCTGTGGCTGTATGTTTCCCTTAAGTACAAAACGCCTCATTGACTGTTGTACATATCCCCTTGAAAGCAGGAAATCCCTTGCGCATTGATAAAGTTCCATTGTATCCTCTGAAGGTTTTATTCCCCTCTGCCCAAGATATGTACCACTTTTAACATAAAGAGGGTATACAAACATTTCCTCTGGTTTAAATAAAAGTGCCTGCTTTAATGATTTTAACAATGTGTTTTTTGTCTGTCCAGGTATACCATAAATTATATCTATATTTAAGCATGGAAAGCCTGTTTCCTTGATAAGTTCCAATGCTTTTACTGCACGTTCTGGTGAATGGAAACGGTGAAGTGTCCTAAGTTCAATTTTATTAAAACTTTGTACACCTATGCTGATTCTTGTTACATTATTTTCTTTTAATATATCCAGTTTGTTTTTATCTGTCTGGTTAGGGGAAGTTTCAATATTTACCGGGATTTCACCATATTTTATCCCGAAATACTTTTCTGCAATTACAAATACATGCCTTAAAACATGTTCAGGAAGCAGAAGCGGTGTTCCTCCGCCAAGTGACATATTGTTAAATGCTGCACCTTCTGGAAGTATGCCTGCAATCTGTTCTGCCTGCCTTTCCATTGTATAGACATATTCCTCCATAAAAGGTAATTTATTCTCTGCCCCTGCAACAGAAAAGAGATTACAGTAGCCACATTTATACTGGCAGAATGGTATATGGAAATAAAGGCTGTTTTCCTGCCCCATAAGACTGGAAACCCTGTCCGCAAGATTAACACCAGAAAGAGTCCTGTAAGCTGTTTTATGCGGGTAACTGTACATATATTGTATATATGGTTCTTTTATATTTCCACTGTTATTTGTTTTATCCTCTGGGATATTTTTGATGGTTGTACTTTCTGGCATAACGTTTTTGTCCTTTTTATTTTTCTCAATTATAAAGTGTTTATATGGTACAGTATTTACTATAGGATGGTTTACGCCATGGTACCATACACCGTCCTCGCCATAACAGGTCCCATGGTCTGAACAGCATATAACAAAAGTATCACCAATATCTGCAAACCCGTTAAAAAGCCGTAAAAGCTGGCTGTCAACATAACGTAGTGCCATCCTGTGTGCTTCCTTGCTGTCCCTTTTCCCGCAGTCTGCAATGCAATCTGCAATGCAATTTGCATAGAAATAATTAGGATAATGGATTGCAGAAATATTTATATACATCATTATTTTGCTGTCTGCATTTTTTCTGGAAATATTATATTCTGAAATCTTTTTTAATGCAAAGTCAACCTGGTTCTTTGCTGAATCTTTTACTTTGCAGCTAAATGACGGATTCCAGTAACTATGCTGGAATACTGATGGCAGCACCTTTCCTAATTCTGTCCTTTTGTCAAAGAAGCTTAAACCACCTATACAATATGTTTCATATCCTTTGTCTGCAAGTTCTTCTATCCATGTAGGACGTGAAAATAAAAAAGCTCCTTCTGGTGCTTTCCTTCCCATTCCAATATCCTCTGAAAAAAATAAAGTTTCCCTTTTCTTCATTTCATTTATTTCACAATCTATTGGAAGAAAGCCTGCAAACATTGCCTGGTGTGATGGATATGTAAAATTCCCCGGGGCACTGCACTTCCTCCACCTGCCATACCTGTTTAAAACAGGTGTACCTCCGCTTGCTTCTTCTTCAGATGCCACGTCAAAACGCAATGAATCTATACAGATAAATAAAATATTGTGGCTTTCTGTTATTTTATCCATATTTATTTTCTGTACCATATATATCCCCCACTTCCTATGCCTTGCCAGAAAGCATTTCCACTTGTTCTGAATATATTTTATTATCTGAAAATATATCCTGGTATATTAAATCGCCCTGTCCGTTTATTTCAATAATCCGGGGCTTCCTGCTCCCTTTGTCAAGCATGATATCTATGCCTGCCATATTAAGCCCTTTAAAAACAGCCACTGCTTTACTGCATATTTCTTCTATTCCAGATACAATATTTTCTGGAAGCATTAATTCTTTAAAATCCATTGCCTGGTTATTAAGATGAAGGTTGGTAACAGGCCCGTCTGACTGGCGCACTACTATATATGAAACCCTGCCATACTGGTATACAACACGCAAATCATAACTTTTGCCGTTAAATGAATCTTTCGGATACCATTTTTCAGCTATAAGCCCGGGCATTTTATGTACACCGCCCATGCCTGCCAGGCTGTCAATTATATTTATAATATCTGTATTATTTTCAAGGACATGCAATTTCTTGGTATTATAAAGCTTCCCTTTATCCAGGCGGCAGGAAGTATAAAGCTTCATACGCCCGCTTGCAGGATTTAAACGGAATGCCGCAACCCCTGCTGCCCCTGAGTAATTTACAGGCTTTATAAACACGGAATATTCCCTTTTGTCCCTCATAATACCAATTAACTGTGAAGCTGAATTTACATTTTCTGAAACCATCCTGGTTACAGGGAGCATATGCTTTTCCAGTTCTTTTTTAGCTGCCCTTTTATCAAGTACATTTAAAATTGCTTCTGGTGTATTTAAAAATGTACATCTGCACAAAGCCATGTCCTTTAATATATTTTGGTATATTAACAGGCTTTCCTGCATCATTCCAAGCTCTGTAATCTTATAAGAGGGCGGGTCTATCTTTACAGCCGCCCCCTCTAAAACCCTGTAATTAAAGCCTTTAAAAATCTTCTCCCAGCTTATAAACCGGACAGGAACACCTTGTTTTCCTGCTGCTTTTAGAAAATATCCTGTCCTCTTTGAATCTTTATCACCAATTAAAGTTATCATAAACTAATGCTTACCTTACTCTGTAATCAATGCTTACTCTGTAATCAATGCTTACTCTGTAAGCAATACTTACTCTGTAAGCATGGGATAATAGTACACCTGGCCGTCCCATTCGTCTGCCTCATTATCCTCATCAACATTGATTTCAATATCAAGTTCATCTGCAAGGTCATCTAACTTGTCCATTACTTCATCTGTCATATAATGGTAATGTAAATCTACCTTCTTAATATTTGGATATTCCCTAAGATGGTCTGCTATAAACTGCCCGCCCTTGTTGGTAAGGGAACCATTGGCAAGGTCAAGTGTTTCTATCTGTGAAATATACTTGCTGTTAAATACAAGTTCTACAATATCATCCTGTATCTCACTGTCCTCAAGCCCAAGATACTTAAGTGCAGGGAAATCTGACTCTTTAAGCAGCTTTTCTATTGTATCTTTGTCCCCGTCAAACCCATAATCCTCTACACCAAGGTATAAAAGAAGTGTTTCAAGTGAAGGAAGCTTTGCATTAGTAATACTTTTAATTATATCAGATGGCAGGCCGCCGCATATAATTTCCAATTTTTTAAGATTATCATGCTGTATATCCCCAAGTACAAGGTCTGAGCTTCCTTTTATGGAAAGTGATTCAAGCTGTGGCATTGCTGCCCATAACTTTGAATAATCAGCCTGGATAATCCATGAAACTTCGCAATCCTCAAAATCCATGTCACCAATAAACAGGCTTTTAATATGTGAGAACTTGTCCTTATTGGTTATTATGTCATCAATAATACTCTGGCAGGCATCCTCCCACGCATCACCCCATGAGCCAATTATTATTTCTTCTAATAACGGGAAATCTTCATCTGCCATAATATCAGCAATCATTGTTTCTGCGCTTTTATCACCCTCCTCGTAATCATCATAGTCATATGCATAACGTTTGCTCTTGTACATAAAATACCTCCTTTTAAAAATGTATAAATTGATATACAAATATACTTAAACTACA
>DKYP01000154.1 GCA_002499945.1 Lachnoclostridium sp. UBA7097 | reverse complement strand
TTTACTAGCTTAATAATTCCTCCTAATGTTTATATTAACCCTGGAATTAATTATCTGTCTACCATTATACATTTTTATGGCTATATCGTCAATGTAAACAATCCGCATAAAAGAAAAAGGCTGGTTATAAAAACCAGCCAGTGTTATTATATTAAATCCGTGCATCCTGTTTTGAATATGCTGTCACCAGCGTTACCTCGGCAGCCTGCTCGGCTCCAGCTACCTTACGGCACACAGAAGTCCCCACTTAGTGCTGCTAGGTTCCCCTCCTGACACGGTTCATGGGTTTCCATTGCGTAAGACCAGAACGTCAACGCCACTTTCCAAGGGCAGCCTGGCAAGCAGCAAAACCCTGGACAGGACATCACCCCTGCTATAGCGGATTGCAGGTACAGGGCACCGCTAACTCCCCGGCTAGCACGGAAGTTTTAAACTATCCATACAAAATACTTCTATGCACATATCTTTTCTGCATTTTGTAATTATACATATAGATACCCGTTATGTCAAGCATTTACAGTGTCTTTTTTCTTTTTCTCCCTTAAATCTTTAAAAAATTCTTTCATAATGCTGCTGCATTCTTCTAAAAGCACACCTGTTGTTTTCTCTGCCATGTGGTTAAACTGCCTTTCCTGCAATAAATCAATTATACTTCCTGCACAGCCAGCCTTTGGGTTCATGGCACCTATTACCACACGTGGTATACGTGCCTGCACTACTGCCCCGGCACACATCGGGCAGGGTTCAAGTGTCACATACATTGTACAGCCTTCAAGCCGCCAGTCGCCAAGCTTTTTTCCTGCTTTTTTAATCGCTATAATTTCAGCATGTGCAAGTGTGCTTTTCTCAGTATTTCTCCGGTTATATCCCCTTGCTATAATTTTATCCTGGTGCACAATTACACACCCGATAGGCACCTCCCCTATGGCGGCGGCTTTCTTTGCCTGTTTCAGTGCTTCTTTCATATATTTTTCATCAAATGGATTTTCCTGCATTATTTACTTTTATCCCCATATATATTATTCTAAAATAAGTTTACCACTATTATATATTATAGTCAAAAGTAATTTTTATCTGGAAAGGAAGGCTTTCATATGTTAGTTACATACAATACCAGCCGTCTTGTTTTAAATGTCTTAAACCCAGCCAGGGCAGGGCTTGTGTTAAATTTTTATATTAAAAACAAAAATTTCCTGGAGCCACATGAACCAAAGCGTACCAGGCTTTTTTATACATTTGAGTTCCAGCGTGCAAATCTTGCATGTGAATATAATGCTTTTATCAGGCAGTCGCATATAAGATACTGGATTTTCTTAAATACTAATCCTGATAAAGTAATTGGCACAGTATGCTTCAGCAATATATTAAAAGGTGCATTTTGCAGCTGTATGGCAGGATACAAGCTTGGTGAAGAATATTGTGGCAACGGCTACATGTATGAAGCATTAAGTACCCTTATCCCTATTATATGCAAAGAACTTTCATTGCACCGCATTGAAGCAATGGTTATGCCTGGCAATGTGCCATCAATTAATCTCCTTAACAGGCTTTGTTTTACAGAAGAAGGTTATTTACGCTCATTTGCCCAGATAAATGGTGTATGGGAGGACCACATCTTATACTCTTATATAAATCCCGGATTTATATAAATTATTACTGGTATAAGTTCAGACACTAATTTCTGTAATCCAGTAACCAAATACGCCATACACTACCTTTCCTGGCCCTACAGGCTGGAAATCATTAAATGAAAATGCTGCTGCCCTTTTACTTTCCTGTTCACTATATACACCGGGAACCCCCAGGGCATAACATCCATTACAAAGCTTTGCAAATATCAGGTGCTTATAACAGTAATATCCATGAAGCAAAAACCTGTTATTAGCAAAAGACCACAAACGTATTGGCATACATCCTATATCTTTCGGTTCTATCCTTACACTTTCCTCAATACTCCCCGACCTGAAAGGATACATAACAGGAAAATTTTTAAGGATGCGCACACCAAAATCCTCTTCTTTTTTATCATAATTTTTGTAGGGGCATGCACTGCACCCATATGATGTTTTATCATCTTCAATGTCCTGTGTCTTAACATCAGCATAATTTATATCTTCCGGGGTGCTGTTTTCTTCTATATCATCTGCACCATCCTCTGCACTGTTACTGTCCCCGCCATCCTTTGTATCTTCCTCTTCTTTATTAACAACATCTTCCAGGGGCTTATCTTGCAGGGTTTCATTATCTGTACCTGTATTACCAGCAGTTTCACTTTCCGGGGTATTTCCAGTGATGCCCGTATCCCTGCTTTCATGGTCTTTGCTGCCTGTACTTGCATCATCCCTGTTACTGTTATATGCCTCCTTATCCAGCATATTTATTTTATTTCCTATGTATATACTTTCATTAGCCCATGTTGTAGCATAATACTGCCTGTCACTTATATACACTACTGCACCATCAAAATCACTGGCAGGATGTCCACTTGAACACACATCCTCTGCATTAGTAACTATTTTAAGCTGCATGCTTCCTGAATGTGCTGCCAGCCTGCCTATGCTTATATACTCTATAGCCCTCCTTTCCTGTTTAAACAGCCATACTTCTGGCATAAAACTGGTTTCCACAGCCCTCATCTGCACTGTAACCCTGCACTGCCTTCCTTTCTGTTCAAGTCTTACATAACCTATATTCTGCCCTTTTTCCCCATTTAAATACTGGTAAAGATACGAAACAATCCGTCTGTACTGGTTCATCAAATCCCTCCATTCCAACCTGTCATATGGATATTGTCATTAATTGGCACGTATGCCCTGCACTGCCTTATCAAACTATATTCATATTACAACATTAAATAGAACTAGAAATTTGATTTTTTATTTATACATGTTATAATATGGAAGAAAATAAAATTTTAATTAAATTTAACCAGGAGGATTATTATGGACGAAACTTGTACACATGACTGTTCAAACTGTAGCGCAAACTGTGAAAGCAGAGACCCAAAGAGCTTAATAGAACCACCCCATAAAGACAGCAGCATTAAAAAAGTTATAGGTGTTATAAGCGGCAAAGGCGGCGTTGGGAAATCTATGGTTTCTTCCCTGCTTGCTGTTAATTTCCAGAAAAAAGGCTTTAATACTGCTATTCTTGATGCAGATGTAACCGGTCCGTCAATACCTAAAGCATTTGGCATAACAGAGCGGGCAACAGGTAATGAGAGTGGTATTTTCCCTGTCAGGAGTAAGACAGGCATACAGACAATGTCTGTAAACCTGCTTCTTGAAGATACTACTGACCCTGTTATATGGAGAGGCCCTGTTATTGCTGGCACAGTTAAACAGTTCTGGCAGGACGTAATATGGAAAGATGTTGACTATATGTTTGTAGATATGCCACCAGGAACAGGTGATGTTGCACTTACTGTATTCCAGTCTATACCTGTAGACGGAATTGTTATTGTAACCTCCCCGCAGGAACTCGTTTCCATGATTGTTTCTAAAGCTGTTAAAATGGCACAAATGATGGATGTGCCTGTAGTTGGCATTATTGAGAATATGAGTTATATAGAATGTCCATGCTGTGGTGAACACATCGAAGTATTTGGCAAAAGCCATCTTGACGAAGTTGCAAAAGAATACGGGCTTCCAGTGCTAGGGCGCATACCTATGGCACCAGCGGTTGCTGCTGCAAGTGATGCAGGCAATATAGAAGAACTGGAATGTAACTGGTTTAGTGAAGCAATTACTGCAATAGAAGGCGTGTAAAATATACAAAAATAATCAAATATTTTAAAAAAGTATAAAATGGCAGGTAATCTATGTATTTATTACATGGTTTTCCTGCCATTAACTATCCTGTATACTATACTTAATAAAAAAATTGTCTGGACTATATTCCATCATTTAAGTACTTTTTTAATTAATAAACAATAATATTTTTTGTATAAAATACCCAAAAAAACTTTATTTATATACAATATTATGGTAATATATATTAGCAAGAACTTTTTAGCGGAGCAAGATAATTTATAATACTAGGGAGAGGGACATATGCAGGAACAAACAGCCAACAGTGAAGAAAAACTTATAAACAGTATTTTATTTATTTACATTTTAGGTGTAGCAATATCTGGCTTTGGATTTGTTATGATATTTTTAAATGGCGGTATCAGGGAATGTATCTTTCTTTTGTCTGGTTTATTTGCAATTATAACAAGGTTATTTGAGAAACCATTAGGAAAAAATGCAAAGTATATATATGCATGTATCCCACCTGTTATTGGTGCTATCACTACCGCAGTCTGCAATACAGATACCAGTGCAAGTTATGTATGCCTTACACACTATTATTTTGTAACAACAGTCCTGCTGGTGCCATATTATTCACAAAAACTTATGCAGGTAAATACTGCTGTAACATTTATCTTTAACCTGGGACTTATGCTTCTGTTCCCAAAGGGATTTCTGAAACTCCACAGCATTATTGCATGGGTATTTATAGGAATTGTATATATTATACTTTTTGCTGCGTGCAGTTTTATTGCACACCGTGCCACGGTTCTTTTTAAAATTGTAGAAGAACAGGGAGAAAAGTCAGAGAATGTTTTACATAATGTACAATCAGCATTTGACAGCCTGGAAGAATCTTCTGGGACAATATATGGTTCCCTGCAGGAATTTGAAAGCAATACAGAAGAAATTGCTGCCTCAGCACAACAGATTAGTGAAAGTGCAGACTCACAAATTAATGAAGTAAAGGACAGCTTAGTAATTTTTAATGAGCTTAATGATAAGATTTTGCAATCTGAAGAAAGGGTAAAACAAACTGTAGAAACCATTAAAAACCTGAAAGCTAAGAATGATGAGGGATTTTCAGTAATCCATGCGCTGTCAGAGAAATTTGATGAAAATATTAAAATGACACAGACAGCAGCAGACAGTATAGAGGAACTGTCCCATAAATCAAGTTCCATTGGCGGAATAATAGAAAGTATACGTGAAATTGCACAGCAGACAAACCTTCTTGCATTAAATGCAGCTATAGAGGCGGCAAGGGCAGGGGAAGCCGGAAAGGGATTCGCAGTTGTAGCCGGTGAGATTAATTCGCTGTCAGCAGAATCTTCTAATGCTACTGGGAAAATAGACGCCATCCTTAAGGATATTATTGAAACAGTGGAATCTACACATAAGGTTATGGAACGTAATAATGAAGTAGTAAATGTTTCTAGTGAAAGACTTGGGGATACAGTTAAAATATTTAATGTAATAATGGCATCTTCAGAGGAAGTTATCAGAATTGCAGAATTGTTAAAAGGGGAACTTGAAGATATTATTAAGATAAAAGAACAGCTCCTGGATGTTATGAAATGCGTGGAAGATGGCTCAAAGAACTTTGTATCAGCTACAGAAGGTATTAGTTCATCTACAGAAGAACAGGTTGCAGGTCTTGATAATATTGTTAAATCTATGAAAAATATGCAGGCAGGGATTGGAAAGCTTTCAAATGTACTACATAATGAGAAAGAAAATAGCGGGCAGGCATCTGCTTAGAAAAATAGCGGGGAAAATTTTCCCCGCTATTATAGTATTTATCTTTGTTTGGTTTACTTAATATAAAAATCCCATTAATACACAAATTGTGTTCTTATATTATCTACTGCAACTTTTGTTGAAAGACTATGGAGGGTATCATAACATCCCAAAATTCTATTTATATCATATTTTTTTTGCATATTACATGGTTTTCTATTTTCATCTAATGAAATATACATAAATATATAACCACCCCAATACATAACCTGCGGCATTTCCCTGTTTTGCAGATATCCATCATTCTCCGGGCTAATATTATATTCCAGTTCTACAGAATGAAGCAGATACTGCTTGCTCTGTGCTATGTCATTAAAATTCCAGCAAAACAAGTTATCCGCTGTTTTTGAATTAAGCCAGAGCTGCATAAATGCGGCTGGCTCATATCCTCTTTGCGCTGATAGTTCCAATACCCCGGCAACTTTCCTGCAAAGCGCTTTTTCTTCAAATCCAAGCATTCTGCTTACCTCCCATTATTCTTACGGATTAATTCTACTGCCCTTTTACTTGCAAGTTTTCTGTCATCAGTCATTTTCAAATAGATATTCTGGCGTTCCAGCCCTTTAAGTTCTTTTGCTTCTTTAAATGTAATTGCCCTGTTTATTGCTATATCATTCTTAAAAACAACCTGTTGGCTGTAATTCATACAATTTATAATCTGTATTATCTGCTGTTTTGACAAAAGACCATCTGAATACATATCAAGTGTTACAAATAATTTATCATCAGCTGTTGGACCGCAAATAACATCATATGGTATATCATCAAAAGGAAGTTTCCCTTCGTGTGTCCGGTAAAACACAACATAATCAAGCCATTCCTCATCTGCTGCCAGTTGTTTTACATTTAACAATGATAAATCTGCTTCATATATATTTACAATAGATATGTTTTTATTACATGCCCATTTCTGTGCCATATTTTTATCTTTTGTCATATAAAAGCCCCTTCCAAAATCTACATCCTTCCTGCCTTGTTGTGATGATGGATGCTTTATTATTGTATTTGAGCCATGATATAAAATCATTTCTATCTGCCTCTTTTCTTAAAAAACATCTAATTACATATTTTATTTCCAGAAATTTTTAATGCAAGCCTTGCTGCTTTTACTGCATCTTCTTTTTCTTCTGCTGCAATAAGAAATGCGTTTGGATGGCAGAACCTTAATGTTTTTATGCCTGTAATTTCTACAAGTTCTTCTGGCGTCTTTCCGCACCATTCTTCCGGGAAAGGGCATACCAGTGTTTTATCATCAATGCTTATGGGTACACCTTGTGCGCTGTAACCGCCCCTTGATGACGGATAGACTACAAATTTATAAGAACTTCCTGCTACTTCACCTTTCCAGGGTGCAAATTCTGGCAGGATAAGCACGCTGCCATCACATGCTGCCATTGCTTCATTAACAAGCGTTTTTGCCCTGTAAATCCCTGCTACAGCACTAAAATGGTTTTCAAGTATTATTTTTGCAAAGCCTACAGCCTTCCAGAAACAGCCATCATATTCTTCACCTGAATCCCAGCCAGGGTTAAATTCATCTATAATAGTGGCAAGTGTATTGCTTTTGCCTGTATTGTCAGATTCATCCAAAGGCTGTACAAAGTCCCTGTCAAACCTTGCCGCTTCTTCTGCACCAACATATGCAGCACCAAATTCACGCCATATAAGCCCGAATGCAGCATAGGGACATCCATTTTCCCGGTACTCCTTATCTGCCTGGTGGTGGTCATACCTGCCCCTGCCAATATCATATACAATGCCGCCAAAGCCCTCTGGAACTTCAAATCCCCTTGTAATTTCTATGTCTGGATTGATGATTTTTAAAAATGCTGTTGCAAATACATCATCTGAATGGAATTTACTTCCATGCGTAAAACCACGCAGGGGTATTTCCATTGTTTTGCTATATTCTTTATCCATGCCTGTTCTCCTGCAATAATCTGGCAGACCCCGTTATTAAAGGCTCTTTTCAAGGTTTGCCCTGATTGCCTTAATAAAATCCCCGCTGTTTAATACATTCACATCTTTAAGGCTTGTAATAAGGGCAAGGTCTTTTGTCATGCTTCCTGACTCTATTGTACCAAGGGTTGCCTTCTCAAGCTTGTCTGCAAATTCCATAAGCTCTTTAATATTATCAAGTTCACCACGTTTGCGGAGTGCGCCTGTCCATGCAAATATAGTTGCAACTGAATTTGTAGATGTTTCTTCACCAGCCAGATGCTTGTAGTAATGCCTCTGCACTGTTCCATGTGCTGCTTCATATTCATATATCCCGTCTGGTGATACAAGCACTGAAGTCATCATTGCAAGTGAACCACATGCAGAAGAAACCATATCACTCATTACATCACCATCATAGTTCTTGCATGCCCATATAAAGCCGCCCCTGGCTTTCATAACACGTGCTACTGCATCATCAATAAGTGTATAAAAATATTCTAACCCTGCTTCTTCAAATTTATCCTTAAATTCCTTATCGTATATCTCCTGGAATATATCTTTAAAATTATGGTCATATACTTTTGAAATTGTATCCTTAGTAGCAAACCATAAATCCTGCTTTGTATCAAGTGCATAAGTAAAACATGCCCTTGCAAAGCTTCCAATGGATTTATCAGTATTATGGATACCCTGGATTACACCGCTTCCTGTAAATTCATGGATAAGCTGGCGTATCTCCTGCCCGTCTTCACCTGTAAATACAAGCTCTGCCTTACCTGCGCCTGGAACCTTGATTTCTGTATTTTTATATACATCACCATATGCGTGCCTTGCAAGTGTAATTGGTTTCTCCCAATTCTTAACACAAGGCTCAATACCCTTTACCTGTATAGGCGCACGGAAAACAGTTCCATCAAGTGCCGCCCTTATTGTGCCATTTGGTGATTTCCACATCTCTTTTAAATTATATTCTTCCATCCTTGCAGCATTTGGTGTAATGGTCGCACACTTTACTGCAACACCATATTTCTTAGTAGCTTCTGCTGAATCAATAGTAACCTGGTCATCAGTTTCATTACGGCACTTAAGCCCAAGGTCATAATACTTTGTCTTTAAATCAATGAAAGGAAGAATAAGCTCATCCTTAATCATTTTCCAGAGAATACGTGTCATCTCATCCCCATCCATTTCAACAAGAGGGGTAATCATTTTAATCTTTTCCATATTAAATTCCTCCATTTCATCCAATAATATTTACTGTTTGTCCCCCTATTGTACCACGAAATAAAAATAAAGTAAAATTTTAGCATTGACTTATTTTATTACATATGGTAGATTATATATAAATAGCATCTCTTTTTAACACCCAATAATTAAAACAGGAGGAAAATATATGAATAAACAACATATAATAAAGCATATTTCTAAAATATTTCTGGCATTATTACTAATATGTGGATTTGGATGTGGCATATGCGCACCTGCATCTGTGTCTGCCAGGATTACACCTGTAATTCTTCTTTCAGATTATACCAGGGAAATGAATGTAAATGATGAATACTACCTGTTTGCATATTCATCTGATGGCAGGATTCCCAAATTCAGCAGTTCAGACAGAAAGATTGCCACTGTTGATACATATGGCAAAATCACTGCTAAAAAGGCAGGAAAGTGTACAATCACGGTAAAAGCATTTACAGCAGAAGCATCATGCAGCATCAAAGTCCTGAAAACAAAGATTTCCCTTAATAAAAAAGCCATATCCATAGAGCGCAATGAAACCTTTAAACTTGATGCCAGGATTTCAAGCCCGTCCGCCCCGTCATATAAAAGTAATAAAAAAAGCGTTGCCATTGTTGATGAAGAAGGCAATATTACTGGCTGCAAACCTGGCAATGCTGTAATTACAGTACAGGCGGGTGGTTCATCCGTGGACTGCAATGTAACAGTAAAACAGCCTGTTATTAAACTGGACAGGCTTTATAAGCGCCTTTACAGATGCCAGAGTTTTAAGCTGGACGCAACTGTTTCATCAGGCATTGCACCTGTCTGGAAGTCAAATAAAAAGAGCGTTGCCATTGTTGATGAAAAGGGGAAAGTTACTGCCATAAAACATGGTACAGCAATAATTACAGCCAAAGTTGACGGCGTAAGCAAAACATGTGAAGTTGTAGTTGAACCACCTGAAATAAAGCTTGAAAGCAATGATATAACCATACAGGAAGGCACTTCCTGTAATATTGGCATGACGATATCGTCAGGCAATGCACCTGTATGGTCCTCAAGCAAAGAAAATGTAGCAACAGTAGACCA
Source organism: Lachnoclostridium sp. UBA7097 (assembly GCA_002499945.1). GTDB lineage: Bacteria > Bacillota > Clostridia > Lachnospirales > Lachnospiraceae > Butyribacter. The sequence goes on along the minus strand of DKYP01000154.1, from coordinate 6,679 downwards.
GCTTGGCAATGTATATGCCCATGAAAAAGGCACATCAACAATAACTGTCAGTGAAGATGGTACAAAGGTTAAATGCAAAGTCCACGTAATACCTGCTTAATCCATTTATCTGCCTGTGCAATCTAACCAGTTCTTTATATAAATCTAATATAATTCTTTATTTTTATTACATGCAACATTAAAAGAGATGCTATACTATACCCACTCAGTTGTCTTGTCTATTGGAATCCTGCTTTTATGTAATATACATGGCCCGCCGCCGTCTGCTGGATATCCGGCTGGCATTATAAGTATAGGTTCTTGCGAATCTGGTATATCAAATTCTTTTATAAGTTTTTCCCTGTCAAACATTCCTACAATAGTTGTCCCAACACCAAGTTCTGCTGCCTGTAATGACATATGTGCAGCAATTATCCCTATATCCATAAGCCCGAACCTCATTCCGCTTTCTTCATCCATTGGTGAATTGCCTGTATCTTTTTCAAGCGAAATAATAATAACAACAGGAGCATTAAAATGGCACTCTGTACATTTCCTTATTTTTTCTATTCCCGTTTCACTTGTTACTATTTTAAGCCTGTGCCTTTGTAAATTACATGCTGACGGCGATACCCTGGCAGCCTCTGCAATTTTTGCAAGTTTTTCTTTTTCCACAGCATGGCATGCATCCATGCTTCTAAGGGAATACCTTTCTTTTGCTAAATCTAAAAAATCCATTTTGCCTCCTTTTTACTATTTTTGCTTATAAATTTCCAGAATCTTTTTCTTATCCTTCTTCCCACTTCCATTATGCGGAATTTCATCTAACACTATTATTTTACACGGCATTTCATAATGTGCAAGCCTTTTCCTTAAATTACTGGAAATATTACCAATATTAACATTTGTATTTACATTACCAGGTTTAATACTAATAAAAGCTATAATTATATTTTTCTGTTTATCCATAACAGATACCACTGCTGCCTCATGTATATCTTCCATCTTTTCAAGTTCATTTTCAATATTAACCAATGAAATCTTGCGCCCATGTATTAAAACTATATCATCACTTCTGCCCTTAAAATACAAATTACCCTCTGCATCCATATATCCATTATCTGATACTGAATATGGGCAATTAATGCCCTCTGCATGGTATTTGCTGTCCACATAAATCATTCCATCTTTTATAGATACCTTCACACCTGGAAATGGTTTCCCTATAAAATTCCTGTCTGGCTTCATATCTTTGTCTTTTACATATGTAACATAACTTAGTTCGCTTGCACCATAATATAATGTAATATCTGACATTGGAAATATTTTTTTTAATTTACGGGCATCAGCAAGCCCAAGGCTTTGTGAACCTGATATTACAGACTTTACATTATAGTTACATTCTTTTACAATATCTGACAGAAGCATAAGCTTAGACGGAATAAGGTATATTGCATTAACATTTTCTTTTTTTATTATATCTGCCCACCTTCTGGGATTAAACTTATTCTCTGCAACAACTGTCCCTCCTGCATAGAACTGCGCCATATATAAATTCAAATTTCCTGTAAATGCAAGGCTTCCATGGGCAAATAAAATGCTTTCTTTATCTATTCCAAAGATTTCATTCTGCACTGGGAAAAAATCTGCCCAGCTTTTATATGTCCTGTATAAAATCTTTGGAACGCCAGTTGTGCCAGAAGTCATTACTGCCATACAGGCATCTTCTGGCACATCATTAATCCCTGGAAGCTTTTTGGCATCAGATGGCACCACCAGGGGAACAATGCCAGCTGCATTACATGCAAGAAATGTTACAAGCTGCTTTAATATGCTGTCTTCCTTCATTATAAAAACCTTTTTCTTTAATAGCCCCCTTGCCAGGGCAAGAGCCATATCTGAAACCTGCCCATATGTATACACATTGCCATCTTCTATAATTGCAGTCTTACAAGGATTTACATTCTTAAACAATTTAAAATAATCCATATATAGAATCCCCATACCTTTACAATACCTGCAGACTTTGGGCCGCAGGCACAAATCTGCCGTGTGAAAAAACTTTCGTATATGGTTTTTTCACACTACCTTTACTGTATATCCTGTAAACTATTAACCTTTTTAATAAGGATTGCTGTCCCAATACCACCTGCTGCCGCTATGCTGCATACAGCATACTTATCTTTTGCTTCATCTTTACTATATTCCAGTGCCTTAAGTGCATGGAGCAGTATAATCCCGCCTGATGCACCATACGGATGGCCATAAGCCAGTGCACCGCCAAATATATTATACCTGTCTATAGCATCAGGATATCTTCTTGCAAATAATTCATCTATTACAGCAAATGCTTCATTACACTCAAAAACAGATATATCATGGTAATCCATATTATTCCTTGCAAGTAATTTTTCTATTGCAGCTATTGCAGAACGCGGGCTTTCATCCGGGGTAACACCTGTTTCTGCAACATCTTTAAACTCTGCTAATGGCTTTAAACTATGTTCTTTAATATACCTGCCAGAACATATTATGGCAAAAGCTGCCCCGTCATTAGTCAGGCACGCATTTGCAGCTGTTATAACACTTCCCCCTTTTAATACACATGGCAGCCTGTCTAATAACCTCTGGTCCATCCTGTCACGTATACCCTCATCCTTAACAAATCCATCCCTGGCACTTGTAACAATATCTTTTAAAATGCCTTTTTCCCTTGCTTCCTTTGCAAGCGAATGGCTTCTTAAAACCCAGTGGTCAAGCATACCCCTTGTAATCCCTTCTGATAATGCTGTCCTTTCCGCACCTTCAAGCATTGCTGCCTGTTTATGCACACCCGGTGAAAACTTTGCTGTCCTGTACCATGAATCTTCTCCACCATAGATTCCATAATCCGGATGGTTCTTATTATACCTGCGCCCCGGGGCTGTTGAACAGCTTTCAAAACCTCCTGCAATAACACAATCTGACTGCCCGCTCTGTACCCTGGCAGCCGCTATTGCAATACTTTCAAGCCCTGAAGCACATTGCAAATCTACTGTAAACGCAGGTATATTTTCCGGAAGCCCGGCTTCAAGCATCATAAGCCTTGTAATATTGCCTCCTGCACCTGTTGCATTTCCTGCAATAACAAGTTCAGCATCCAGCCCTTTATATTTCCCCAGAATATATTTAAGAACCTTAGCCCCAAGAATCTCTGCAGGAATATTACGGTACATGCTGTTCTCTATCCCTATATAACTTCTTGCCCCTCCTGCTATATATGCTTTCTCCATAACTGCCCCCTGTACATTATTGCCTGCATTGCCAAAACACCATCCCGCAAAGCCATTATTTCTCCAGTGCCATTGCCAGTCCTGTATACTTCCACTTCATCACCAGCAAACACTGGATTCCTGAAATATATTGTATATCCTGTTGTCATGTTATCTGCGGTATCCTTATAATTATATGCTTTTGAAATTATATCCTCAAACATAAGAAAACCCGGAACTACTGGCTTTTCTGTCTTATGAATAGGATTACTGTCCCCTGTAGCCTCCGTAAACCTTCCAATATCATCTTTCATATATTTTAATGTAAATAAATATGTACAACCTGCATTACTTCCTGCCACCTTTACTGGCTTACTTGTATTTATGCCAGATATACTATCTGGTTTTACAATATCCATAATAAGGGCATATTCTATATTATTATATATTATATTTGCAGAAATAACCGAATAAACCTTACGCATCTTTATAAACTTTATATTATTACCTGTATCCTTTAAAATATTGCATCTTTTTTCCTCTGTCCTAAATTCTGCCTTTGCAATCATCCAGCCATCAAAACCTTTTATTTCCGTAAGGCTTGCAACAAGCTTCCTGTAAATATATATTATATCTGCCCTGTCTGTTACAGCTTCTTTTTCCAGAATTATCCCCTCCATTTTTTATAAAGTATAATTCTTCATTTTAAGTTTGTCAACCTTTACAATTTTTCAGTTGACATACATATAACGCTTTTGTATAATATTGCCATAAACAGGAACCAGGCAAAACCATAGAAAGCTTAAAAACGCTGTTGAAAATTTTAGATTTTTATACTTTGGATTATGCACTGGAGAAATGGAGCCAAAAATGGAAAAAAGCAAAATAAATAGTAAAATTTCTACCCATTGCCTTGTGATTATGTCAATGTTTGCTGCTGTACTATGTGTATCGGCCTATATAAGTATCCCTTTGCCAAATGGTACACATATTACAGCACTGACTTTAATAATTACAATTATAGTGCTTACGTTTCCTGCCCGGCAATCATTTACTATAATTCTGGTATGGCTGCTGCTTGGCATAGCCGGAGTTCCTGTTTTTGTTGGGGGCACCAGCGGGCTTGGCTATATTACCGGGCCATATGGAGGATACAACATAGGATTTCTTATTATTTCAGCACTTATCCCAATGATTTGTATGCATACATATAACAGGTTATACCTGATGTCTGTTGCAGTATTATCTGCCATCTCCGTTGACCTTATAGGTACATTCTGGATTATGGCTGTTTCAAAAGTACCATTTAAAGCAGCATTTATTACAGGATTTGTACCATTTATCGTACTTGATATTGTCAAAGCGGTATTAGCGGCACAGCTTGTACCACAGTTACGCAGAATTATAAACAATATGGGAAATTAAAACGGCATAACTTATAAATGTCATGGCAGTTACACAATAACCACCATGACATTTATTTAACTCCCCATTGAAACATCAAATATTGCTTCTTCAACAGCCTTTACACATTCATCTGTATTTTTCTTAATTTCATCCTCCCAGAACCTTAAAACAGTCCAGCCCCTGAAAATTAACTGTTTATTGACTTCTTCATCACGCTCCATATTCCTTGTAATCTTCTTAATCCAGTATTCACCCCTTTCGCCCTTTTCAAGCCTTGCCTTTAACTTATCCCAGTCTTTGCCATGAAAAAATTCCCCATCACAGAATATAGCTATTTTATATTTTGTCAATACAATATCCGGTGAACCTGGCAGCTCCTTATAATTCTTCCTGTAATGGTAGCCTTTCTGCCATAATGCTTTGCAAAGCTTTACTTCTATAGATGTATTCTTTCCTTTTATACGCTGCATATTTTTCCTGCGCTGTTCTTTTGTAAGTACGTCCATTTATACCATCCCCTAAAATATCATCCTTTTCTTTGCTATACATTTTAATTTACCTAAATATCTTTTAATGCCCTTATAATCTCCTTTGCCAGTGCATATGCAAGAAGCGGCGGTATTGCATCCCCAATCTGCTCATACCTGTCCTGCATTTTATCCCCATGGAACTGCACATAAGGCCCGGCAAACTGGTACCAGTCCGGGAAACTCTGCAGCCTTGCAGCTTCCCTTGGTGATATTGCCCTGTTTAAATATGGATGCAGGATTTCATCAAGGCAATGTGATGTTACAGTAAAACTTATCTCTGTCTTAATTAACCTCCGGTTTCTTGAACTGTAAATAGTATTAGGGAATAAATGCCTGTATTTTTCAATACTGCCTTCCCTCTCCAGCCTGTCAAATGCCATCTTCATGCTTTCTTTTTCTTTTATAAGTGCAAGAAGTCCCTGCTTCCTCTTAGTATGCCCGGGTGCTCTATGGCTGCTTATGCTGTTTTCCTTAAAAAGCCCCTTTTCTATAAGATGCCTTGGAACAGCAGTATTCATTATGTCTGACTTATATTTTCCACGCATTATACTTATAAAATGTTCCCTGTTTTTATCCTTATACTCCCTTTTCCTGTAATATGTTGCCTCCTCCCCCATCTCTATCTTTGGTAAATCACCAATCGCATCCTGTACCGTAAGATAAGGGTATTTCCTGCCGGGGCCATATTCCTTCTCAGGATATGTAAACCTTAACCTGTCTGCCAGCCCGCTATGTATTAATACAAGAAAAAGCCTTTCCCTAAGCTGCGGGACCCCATAATCACAGGCTTTAAGCAAAATAGTGCCCTGTTCCCTTGATACAAGCTTATACGAAGGCGTTGCATTCTTATCCTCAAAAGTATCACATATATAATTAAATATAGCCCCCTTTTGTCCATCTCTCGCCTTAGAAAACATGCCTTTGACATTTTCAAATAATATTATCTTAGTATTAACTGTACGTGCAATACGTACAATATTACTAAATAAACCATCCCGTTCATCATTCTCAGTCCTTGTGCCCGCAAGGCTGAAACTCTCACATGGTGCACCCCCTGATACAACATCTACAGTTTCATCCAAAGAATCAATGCCATATCTTGATAATAACAGTTCCTTCACCATCTTATTGCTGACCCGGTTAATATCCCCATGTATTAAAAGTGTCTGGATGCTTTCATGCATAAATGACCTCAGGTATTCTTTGCCCTCATCTGTATTATCCGTATATTTTCCAAGTTCCAGAACCTCTGCATTATGTGTTATGGAATATGTCTGCACTGTAGTATCTGTCCATTCAACTGCTATAAGCGGCAATATACCTGCCCATTTAAAACCTGTGCATAAACCACCCGGACCAGAAAATAAATCAATGCTGGTTCTTGTCATACAATCATCTGCCATACGTTTCTTTAAACTGTCATTCATGCTGGTGCATTCCTCCTAATAACTTTAGAAAATTTATAAAATTTCAGCCAGAAAACCCATAGTCTTTAGACCGTGGGATGAATGG
>DKYP01000069.1 GCA_002499945.1 Lachnoclostridium sp. UBA7097 | reverse complement strand
TATTTACAGGACTTAATAACCTTGATGTTGTTTCTGTACTTAATGAAGATTATGCAGAATACTTTGGTTTTACACAGAATGAAGTTGACAGTTTTCTTGAAGTATATGGCATAACAAAGAAAAGGGATGAGGTAAAAAGCTGGTATGATGGCTACCTTTTTGGCAGTACAGAAGTTTATAACCCGTGGAGTGTAATAAATTATGTAAAAGATATTGTCTATAAGAATACTGAATTTCCAAAACCATACTGGTCTAATACATCTTCCAACAGCATTGTGCGTGAATTAATTGAAAATGCAGATGATAACACAAAACAGGAACTTGAAGAACTCATTGCAGGCGGGACAATAGAAAAGCCAGTACATGAAGATATCACTTATGAAGATATTTACAAATCACAGGACAATTTATGGAATTTCCTGTTTTTTACAGGATATCTTAAAACTATAAAAAGAAGTTTTATAGAACAGCAGATATACCTGTCAATGACAATACCGAATGAAGAAATTTCATATATATATAAAAACAATATAAGGGAATGGTCTTTACAGTGTATTGGGAAACAGGATTTATCAGGGCTTGTAAAAGCATTTGAAGATGGGGACTGTGAAACGGCATCAGATATTATCACAGGACAGCTTATGGATACAATAAGCTTTTATGACTACAAGGAAGACTATTACCATGGTTTTATTGCAGGGCTTTTAAGGCATAACAGCAGGTACATTATAAAATCCAACAGGGAAAGCGGCAATGGTAGGTATGACTTAACCCTTAAAACAAAAAGGATACGCAAAGGCAGGGCAATTATACTTGAATTTAAAGTAGCAGACAGCATAAATAAACTGGAAAAAGGCTGTATGGAAGCACTGGAACAGATAGAAAAGCTTCATTATGATAATGATATTATAGAGGAGGGTTATACTGACATACTTAAATATGGTTTATGTTTTTATAAAAAGGAATGTTTTGTAATGAATAATGTAACAACAAACCCAAACAAATAATTAATCCAGGTACAAACTGGTATAAACCATATAAAACCTGTAACAACCATTTTTTATTCCATGAAAGGAATGTTTATGAATGTATTTATGAATGATATACCTCCTGTTATGACACGCAAGGAGGCACAGGAAATATTAAAAGTGTCAAAAAATACTATACTGGAGCTGCTACAGAATGGATATCTTTCATCTTTTACTATTAAGGGCAGATACAGGATTACAAGGGAGGCATTGATGGATTTTATAGAAAAATCTGTCTATTATTCCTGAATATTGTTTTTTATAAACAGGTTTATGTATACATGTATAAAGAATAGAGGGAAAATAAGGCATATTACTTTATTTTCCCTCTTATTTAAGTTATATTATATTTTTTAGAAATTTATCTGGTTTGTATTCATGTTTTTATTATTTCAGCGCTTCGGCTATTTTGCCAAATGCTTCCTTATTGGTTTCATCAAATAAATGTGTATAGACTTTTCCAGTAACATCCGGGCTGCTATGTCCAAGCATTTTACTAATATTAAATAATGTTATGCCAGCTTCATTTGCTATTGATGCAACAGAATGTCTTAACCCATGTAATGTAATATGTGGCAGTTCATTAGTAATAATGCATTTGCGGAAACGGGAGGACAGATAGCCTGGATTAACTGGTTTGCCAGTTTCATCTACTTCTACATAATCATTTTCATTATACCTGTCACCTAAAAATCTCCTGTTTTCTTCTTGTTGTTGTTTAATATCTGATAATATCTGGCATAAATAATTATCCATATATAATGTTCTGTTAGAAGATGCGTTTTTAGTGCTTTTTTCTATTACATCTGAACCAGCAATAGTTTTTGCTTCTATTATATGTATTTCTTTTGTTGAAAAATCCACATTAGACCATTTAAGCCCACAGATTTCTTCACGCCGCAAACCTAATAATGCTGCCAGTGAAACAGCAGTTTTTAGAATGATATCATTTTCTACAACATTAAATAACTTTTTGATTTCTTCTACACTATAAACTGAAATTTCTGGTCTGGTATATTTTGGCGGTTCTGCCAAATCAGCAGGGTTTTTATAAATAACATCTTGTTTTACAGCCAGTTTTAATGCAGTTTTTAAAAGTGTATGGTGTTTTTTTACTGTGTTGCCTGATAATTTAGTTCCACCCTTGCCCTGGATTCTGTCATTATAATACTGCTGTATTCTTCTTGCAGTTAGTTTCTGGAGTTTTATTCCACCCATATCAGCTTTAAGGTATTTTACTATATTTTTATATGATTCATAGGTAGTAACTTCATTATTAACTTTTACAATATTTTCTAACCAGTAGTCCAGCCAGTCAGCCAGTGTATCATCAGATAGGGCAGTTATTCCAGTCGTATTTTTTTGGTGCTGGAACTCTGTTAATCTGCGTCTGGCATCTGATTTTTTAGTGAATACCTCTGTTTTTTTCTTCCTTTTTCCATCAATAACACCATAATCCAGATTAACATAGTATTTTTTCCTGATATCATCATATGAAATGTTACGTTCTATTACTTTTCTTGCCATATTTGTTACATCCTTTCTATTCTGCCAGATATCTGCCAAATGCAACAATATAAAATTTGTATACCAAACATTCATTATGACAAAGGTTTTTGAAATGTCTACCAAAATGTCTACCAAAGACGTTTTTTGAAGTGTTTTAGAAAT
>DKYP01000158.1 GCA_002499945.1 Lachnoclostridium sp. UBA7097 | reverse complement strand
GTAAGAATAAGGGTTGCCTGATTTCCAGGTGGAAACTTAAATACCAATCTTCTTATGAAGCCCATTACCTTTAGGTGATAGGTAGTTCACAATCCGGTATAATATCCAGAAGTTTTACTATTCTTTCCCTGTTACTCATAATAAATCTTCCCTTCTGTCCTGTTCTGTTAAATTTATTATACTCTTTTTTCTTTATAACACAAGCACCAAAAAAGCTGGAGATATATAATATCCCCAGCTTTTTATTGGTTTTGGAATTATGCATGCTTTGTAGAAAATAATTATTATTTAACTTTTACACCCTTGCCTGCACCTTTTGCTTTTATAATCTTATTGTATGATTTAATTTTATTCTTTGGTGCTTTAACTACAGCTTTTTTGTTTATTCCCTTAAATGCATTCTTTCCTACTGTCTTAGCTGTAAGTTTCTTAGTCTTAATTATAATCTTCTTTAAATTACTGCAGCCTTTAAAAGCATTTTTGCCAATTTTCTTTACATTTGCACCAATTGTTACCTTTGACAGCTTTTTATTTCCTTTAAATGCATTATTTGCAATGGCTGTAACTTTATATGCCTTACCACTTATTTTAATACTTGCAGGAATAGTAACACTTTTTACATTCTTTGAACCTGTAAATGTAACTGCCCTGTTTGTGCCAGTTGCTGTAACTTTATACTTTGAACCGCTTACAGTAACCTTTTTGCCAACTTTTACACTTGCAGCTGGTTTCACTGTTGGCTCTGTACCTGGTGCCTGTGTTGGCTCTGTGCCTGGTTCTTTGGTTGGTTCTGTACCCGGTTCTTTAGTTGGCTCTGTGCCTGGTGCCTGTGTTGGGGCTGTACTTGGATTTGCGCTTGGAACTATGCTTGGAACAGCACTCGGGGCTGTACTTGGTGTTACAGTTGGTACTGGTGATGCTGGCGCTGTTGTGCCAGGACCCGGAATATAGCCGTTGTTGCTACTGCTATTGTTGTTGTTTCCACCTGATGCAGTTATTGTATCCGTATAGTAAAGTACATATGTTGAAAACTGGTCACTTTCAAATTCCAGTTTGCCATCCTTTTCTATACAAGGAAGAATTTCAATATTTCCATTATGGATACGTAATATATAATACTTTCTTGTCACCTTATCTGACTCTTTTTTAGGAACATCAGAAGGTATAGCCATCTGGATTTTAATTTTACCGCCAGTAGTAGTCATCTGTTTTTTTACATTTTTCAGGTTCTCATTACCATTGCCGATTACCTGTGCAAAAAGTGAAATATCCAGAGAATAAGTTTTACCTGCTTTTACATTTCCACTGCTTGTCTGTTCTTTAATTTTTGCTGTTACTTTATCTTCTGTTTGTTTATCAAGTTGTTGTTCTTTTACTTCTATTGAAAGTGCAACCGTTCCAGTCTTTACAGCTTCTATAAAAGCTTCTACAATTTGCTTTTTTTCTTCATCGGTTTTATTTTCTGCACCATTAAAGAAAATTACAGAATTTGTAGTTGCACTGCCTATTGCATTCTTTACCTCAGCAAGTATTGCTTTCTGGTTTTCTTCTATCTTTTTCTTTTCTTCTGCTGTAGCTTCTGATGTATTAAATGTATTACTTAAATTTGCTTCATTAACATTAACACTTGTATCTGTACCAGCTTCAACAATCTGGGTTTTAGCAGTTGCTGTAGTTACAGAAGTTATCTCTACATCAGATTTAATACCTGAAAGTGTGATAATAAATGTTCCATTAGCACCAGCTTCTGCTTCTGAAACTGTACATACACTGCCATCTTTAAGAACTGCTTTAATATCCTTGATATTTGATGTTATCTTGTATCCATCATCTGGTGTAATTACAACCTTTGCAGTGCCATTATCAGTAACTTCTTTAAGGTCAAGTGAAACTACAGCATTAGCCAGTTTTACAGTACCAGCTAATGTTACTTTATGGCTGGCAGCTTTAGCAGTTCCACTTACTGTAATTGATGTATCACCTGTAAGTGAATGGATAGTATATTTATATGAACCATCTTCAGCTACTGCCGTACCAGCAACTGATTTACTATCATTATTTTTTACTACAGGTGCATTTTCAAATACCCTTCCTGCCTTTGGTGTTACTACAAGCTGGATTTTATCAAGCGGGCTTGCTTTTACAGATGTAGATAATGCATCAGCGCCATTTATAACAAATTTTACATCAGCATCTGTTTCTAAAAGACCTTTTCTGTCAAGTGAAACTGTATATTTTACTAAATCTGCATTAGCTGTTACAATAATATTGCAGTTCCCTTTAAAGCCTTTAACTATATATGAATATCCCAAACCATCTGCAGCAGGGGCACTAATTGTACAATTCTGGCTTCCAGAAACTGTTACAGAAGGAGCACTTTGGAATTTATAACCTGTCTTTGGTGTAACCTTGATAGTAAGGGTATCATTAATAGTTACCTTACCATTTTCACCAAAACTTGTACCATTCTTTGTTATTTCTACATCAGCATTAGAAACACCAGATAAATCTGTTGTTACATTATACTGGTCTGTAGCTATGCCAGAAGTACTTACTGTAAGTGAAGCATCTCCTAAAGTAACAGCAGAACCAGTTGCAACAGTACAGATATAACTGCCATCACTCTGCTTTTCACTTGTTGTACATTTTAAACCTGCAAGAGATGATGTAACTGTTGGTGCAGTACCAAAAGAATAACCTTCATCTGGCTTTATTGTAAGGGATGCACCCTGGTAGTAACCATAACTTGCTGTTGTCTTATTACCAGCAAATGATGCTGTGAACTTACCAGTGCTAGTTCCTAAAGAAAGCTGGTAAAGCTTTGTATTTTCTTCCTCTATTTCTTCGTCTTCTATATAACATTTACCACAGTTACCACACTTTTTATATGTTATATTTCCGGGAGTTCCTGCTGCTGCCTCTTTAGCGGCTATAATTGCTGGAACATGTTCACCAACAGTAACATTTTCTGTACCTTCACCTTTTAAACAGTATCCTGTTTCTGGTATATAGCTGGTATCTTCTTCAGAAAGTTTTGAAAAAGTACCACCTTTAATATTAATTGTCCTGTTTGTTTTGTTTGAATTAATAACATCTTCCTTATTATAACCCTCATTCCAGCCACTGTCCCCAAATATATTATTTAACGTTAATACATCGAAGGCATCGCGGCTTTCACGGCTTTTATCATCTGTTATATTTGTACCATAATTTGTTGTTTCACCTGTTTTATTAAAGTTGCCACCTGTAATATTCACTGTCATATTCTGTGCTACTGCACCAAAATCGTAGATTGCTACAGCACTTCCTTTGCCATTGTCACAGTTAAAAGTACCACCTTTAATATCCAGTATTAAATCATTACTGTTATTAGTTGTAGATTTTGAAGTATAAGTGCCTCCCATAACAAAAAACGCATCTGGAAACCACGAATTTTGGTTATTGTATTCTACAGCAGGAGAATCAATTGGATAATCCTTACTATTAACATTCACACCATTTTTCATTGCAGTAATAATTCCATCATTTATTGTTACCTTTCCCATACGCACAGATACACCACCATTTAATGTAGGTTTGCTGCCATCTTCTGTGCCAATAACTAAATCAAGCTGGGATGGCATATATATACAAGGTCCCACTTTTGTATCTAATATACCATTTGAAACATATAAATTCATATCACCTTGTAAATTATTACCAGTCAAAGCAGAATAAAGAGAATGAATCTCACCTCCATTAATATAGCCTTGACCCCCATTACTAAAAGAAATTCCATAGCCATAATCATTACAAATACTGCCACTAATAAGTTCAAGTGCTCCGGTTCCAGCTGCATCTTTTTTGCCAACCGAAATAACAGGATTATCTTTAGGTTCACTCCTTGTCTTTTCAATCTTACCACCATTACTACTATCTGTAATTGTTAATTTATACTTTCCTACGTCAATATAAGCATCATCTTTAAATTTCATTATACTACCTTTAAGGTCAAGGGTAGTATCTCCAGTAAGAGTCCAATTAGTTGAATATTCAACATCTCCTCTAAGAGTAACCGTGCCGCTTGTTGCAAGTTCTGTAAGGGCAGCTGTGTTACCATCCTCTGCACTAACATTAACTGGCGCAGGTATCATTGTCACCACCATACTTGCTGCCATTACTTTTGCAAGTGTGCTTTTTAACAGTTTCTTTTTTATTATTCGCATATAAACAAATTTCCCCCTTTTTTAATACGTTTTGTGTATCTGTGTTAGAATACATTTTTTACAAAAAGTATTGTCTTCCCTCCTTTTTCTTGATTCATAATATATAATTAATTGTAAAGCGCAAAACACACATAAGAATAATTTTAACACCGGCAAAAATGTTAAAGTAATTTATATGCAACATTTGGTTATACGTGTTTATTGCTTTACAATTAACATCAACTTTGTTATTTTGTGTGCTTTTTCTATATAGCACTGTCAAAAAGTGTACTTTTTGACACTTTATGGATTTTAATTTGTTTATATGTAAAAAAGTATATTTTTGCTTTATTTGCACATAAAATTCCAAAAATACCTTGCATAAATTCCAAAAATATGATAAACTGCCTTTTATAATCATGGTGTCAAAAAGTACACCTTTTGACACTCCGCTTTTTCTAATAGCTTTGTTTTAGCCGTATTTCACGGAGTTTCCTGTAAAATGTAGACTTGCTCATATGGCATTTTTTAAGTACCTGTTCAATATTAATACATTTATTCTCCCATTCTTTTATAATATTTTCAAAATCATCTGGAATGGCGCTTTCTGGTCTTCCAAAGCGTACACCCCTCTTTTTTGCGGCATTTATTCCCTGTTCCTGGCGTTTCCTTATATTCTCCCGCTCATTTTCTGCAACAAATGAAAGTATCTGTAATACAAGGTCGGCTATAAATGTTCCCATAAGGTCTTTTCCTTTTCTTGTATCTAAAAGCGGCATATCCAGCACACAGATATCAATACCTGTTTCCTTGGTAAGTATACGCCACTGGTTCTGTATTTCAGCATAATTGCGCCCAAGGCGGTCAATGCTTAAGATATAGAGCAAATCGCCCTGCTTTAGTACGGATACCATTTTTTTATAATTTTTTCTGTAAAAATCCTTGCCTGACTGTTTATCCGTAAAAATATTACTAGCTGGCACTCCTGCTTTTTTTAGTGCTATTACCTGCCTCTGTTCATTCTGCTCTGCGCTTGATACACGCACATATCCATATACTTTGCCCATTATATTTCCTCCTGAAGACATGAAAAATTTTATCCTGTTGTATTTTACTATTTGTCCTTTTTTCTTTGCAATTCTGGAATATATCCCCATTTTGTAATATTAAAGGTATTTCTCCGTTTTAGTATTAAAAAAAGCCACACATATTTGTGCAGCCTTAAATTTACTATAAATTTCCGTCTGGTTATTCTTTTTTCATCACAAGACATTCTTTTTTATAGAAGCATAAACCATATTTAAGTATATCAGTATAGCCTTCTTCTATAATATCATTATCATAATGCAGCCTTTCTATCTGTCCAAGTGCCTCCATACAGCCCTTCTCCAGTCCATGTATATTGTCTGCCACTTTAAATTCAAGTATTATAGCCCTTCCTTTGCGTATCCTTTTTGTCCTGAGTGTTAAATCATATCTTCCAAGCCCGCTTTCCCTGTTGGATTTTATAATGTACCCTTTGTTATGCCTTAAAAGCCCTGCAATAAAGCCATGGTAATAATCTTCTTTGTAGTCATAAAAACTTATCGTGTCCATAAGCTGTCCTGTAATAATGTCTGACGCAGTTTCACAGTCCCCATCTTCAAGTGCTTTTACCAGCCCTGATAAATCCTGCCTGCCTATACATTGCAAAGACCATTCACGTATATTGTTTTTGTATATATACAGGATTTCTTCATTTGGTATTGTCATAGACAGGTATATTTGTTGTTCAATAAAACTTCTTTTTACCGCTTTAAGGTAGCCTGTAAAAAAGAGAAAATTCCATAAATTGTCCTGTGATTTATGGATATCTTCATAGGTTATATCCTCATGCACTGGTTTTTCTATTGTACTTCCTGCAATTAATTCTTCAAGCTCCTGCTTTGTATTGTCATCCGCATTTTCAATTAATTCACGTACAATGCTGTTGGAAGATGTATTGGACCAGTAGGGTTTTGGAAATTCTGTATTCCTTTGGACAATATCTTTTACATAGTTTATTACACTCCATGGATTATAAACTTCTGTACTGCCAAAAAGGTAGCCGTTATACCATTTTTTTACTTCATCCTTTTTATATGCTATCTCATAAGTTTCAAGAAAACTGTCAACTTCACCCTGTGTAAAGCCAAAATATTCCGCATAACCTTCATTAAGCACTGATACAACGTCAAGGTTATTAAGCCCTGTAAATAAGCCATCTCCATCAGGAGATGGCTCTAAAAAACGCTGTAAGCGTTTTTCTGATGTTTCAGCATTAGCTGAAACATTGCTTTCACGGCTTATACGGAGGCAGCCTGTTACTACAGCGAAGCCA
>DKYP01000041.1 GCA_002499945.1 Lachnoclostridium sp. UBA7097 | reverse complement strand
ATGTCCAAAAGACTAATTGAAGTGCCGCTAATTATAATATTGATAGCAGCTTGTGATTGTGTTACAATATAAGTAATATTTTATATAAAACCAGGCAGGCATTTTATATGGCTCTATATGCCACAAAAAGCGTGGCATGGATATTAGAACCGGAGGCAGGTATTATATGGGTTGGAATTATGATTTTTGTATAGCTTCAGCGTTAGTTTTATTAATGCTGGTAATATATAATTGCTGTGTAGGAAGAAAGTGGGTGTTTACAAGAAAATTATACATACTTCTTCTTATATTGTCATTTGGGTGCTGTGTAACTGACATGTTTTCAGGAATGGTACTTATGCAGAAATATAAAGATAATATATTTATAAATTATGTGGGGGAAATAGCTTATTACTCTGTACAACATGCAATTCCATGCTGTTATTTTGTTTATATAACTGTTATATCCAAGAAAATGGATTCTATCAGCAGGGGGATAGTTTTATGCCTTATACCCGAAATTATTGAACAAATTATGATATATACAACCCCTGTTACAGGATGGATGTTTATATATAATGAAGAGGGGTACAGCAGAGGCCCGTATATGTGGATTTTAATAGTTGGAACAGCGTTTTATATTATTTTAGGTTTCTGCTCTGTTATAAGCGAAGGGAAAGAGATTGAAAAAAGATATATTGTAGCAGCTTCTATGTTTATTGTACTTCCTGCTTTTGCTGTTTTTATACAGATGATGCGCATAGACCTGGTACTTATAAGTTCATCAATTGCACTAAGCTGCCTTTTAATGCAGTTTATATTGCAGACACCACAGATGATATATGAGGTAAATGAGGAGGAAAGGGAAGCAAGATATGCGGCGGAAGAAGCAAACCGTGCAAAAAGTACATTTCTTGCTAATATGTCACATGAAATAAGGACTCCTATGAATGCGATATGTGGTATGGCTGATATGCTTGAAAGAAGCAATATACCACCACATGAAATGGAATATGTCCAGACTATACAGGTAGCTGCTAAAAACCTGCTTGGAATTATTAATAATATACTTGATTTTTCAAAGATTGATGCAGGAAAAATGCTTTTATGCCATGATACTTACCGTATAGACGAAATGTTAAGGGGCGTTGAAAATATTATAGCATCAAGGGTATATGGCAAAAGTATAAATTTTGAAATAGATATAAAACCAGGGATTCCATTATACCTGAAAGGTGACAAAACAAAAATACACCAGATACTTATTAATATACTTGGAAATGCTGCAAAATTTACAGAACATGGCAAGATAAAATTATATGCCGGATGGGAGCTTCTCCCTGGCAATAAAGTTAACCTTATATTTGAAGTGTCGGATACAGGAATTGGAATTAAGGAAGAAGACCTTCCTAAACTTTTTAACCAGTTCAGCCAGGTTGATACAGTACGCAACCGCATGATAACAGGAACAGGTTTAGGACTTGCACTTTCAAGGGGCATTGCCAGGCATATGGGTGGTGATATAACTGTTACAAGTGAATATGGAAAAGGCAGTACTTTTACAATTAATATGGAGCAGGAAATTGCAGAAAACAATGACAGTGTTACATTAGTACCTGGTGACTATATAGTATTAATCTATGAAAAAGATTATAATGACAGGCAGAATCTTGCACATATCTTTGATGAAATGAGAGTTAAAAATGAATTTATAGAAGAATCCGGCACAATAAATTATTCGCTGTTTGAAGTGTATACACAGCCAAAGAAAATCTTTTTATACAATTATGAACAACTGGGCATGTCAGATATAAAACTGCCGGCAGATGTAAATTCTGTGGCACTGTTAGAATATTTTGCTGTTATTAAAAAAGGGGATATGGTCTACAATTACATAAAGAAACCATATGATATATTTAAAGTTTATGATGCACTGTTTAATAATAAACCACACTATTTTAAAAAATGGAATAAAAACAATATTATTATAAGCAATGCACATGTAGCAGTAGTTGATGACAACAGGGTAAACCTTAAAGTGGCAGTTACACAGCTTATGGAATGGAAAATATTTGCAGAAACATTTACAAGCGGGCAGGCACTTTTAAAAGCATTAGAAAGAGGAAGGCAATATGATATAATTTTTATGGACCATATTATGCCAGAGATGGATGGTATTGAAACTACTATCAGGATAAGGGGGATGGATGGTGACTACTTTAAGAAAGTTCCTATAATAGCACTTACTGCTAATGCAGTGGAAGGTGCTATGGATGAATATAGGAAAGCTGGTATGGATGATTGTATTTTTAAGCCATTTAACTTAGAACAGATTGAAGAAAAACTTGCCAGATATCTTCCGGAAGAAAAGGTAAAATTTAAAAATAGTAATAGCAGTTTTTAACAAGAGAGTGAGATGGACAATATGAAACGTGTAGTAGTAACTGGAATGGGGCTTATTACCCCTATAGGCAACAGCATAGAAGAATTTTGGAAAAGCATACATGAAGGCAGGGTGGGAATAGGTCCTATAAGGAATTTTGACACCACCAATTATAAAGTAAAGCTTTCAGCAGAGGTTACAGATTTTGAACCTAAAGATTATATTCCTGCCAAAGATGCAAAAAGAATGGACAGGTTCAGCCAGTTTGCTGTTGCTGCCGCAACCCAGGCTGTAAAAGATGCTGGTATTAACATGGAACAGGAAGACAGGTACAGGGCAGGTGTGTCTATTGGTTCAGGTACAGGAAGCCTTATGGGGATAGAAAGGGAGTATGACAAACTTCTTGCCAAAGGACCAGGACGTATCCACCCATTAACTGCACCTATGGTATTAGGCAATATGGCAGCCGCAAATGTTGCAATAACATTTGGCTGCAGGGGCAAATGCCTTGATATAGTAACAGCATGTGCAACAGGCACTAATTCTATAGGTGAAGCATTCAGGTCAATACAGCATGGTGAAGCAGATATTATACTTGCAGGTGGTGTGGACAGTTCTGTAAGCAGGTTCGGGGTTGCAACTTTCCAGGCGCTTACTGCCCTTTCTTTATCAGAAGACCCTTTACAGGCTTCAATTCCATTTGACAGGAAAAGGGACGGGTTTGTTACAGGTGAGGGCGCAGGAGTCCTTGTACTTGAAGAACTGGAACATGCCCTTGCAAGAAATGCACATATATATGCTGAAATCGGCGGTTATGGTGCTACATGTGATGCAAGCCACCTGACAGCCCCGCTTGAGGATGGTTCAGGGGCTGCCAGGGCAATGAAGCTTGCTATAGAGGATGCAGGGCTTTCACCTGGGGATATAGACTATATTAATGCACATGGTACAAGTACCCCTATGAATGATAAATTAGAAACAAAGGCTATAAAACTTGCTTTTGGTGACAATGCATATAAAGTTAAGATAAATTCAACTAAATCAATGATAGGCCATCTATTTGGAGCCGGAGGTGCTGTTGAACTTATAACATGTATTTTGTCTATAAATGAAGGATATATCCACCATACAGCAGGATTAACTGATGACGACCCTGAATGTGACCTTGACTATACAAAAGGAAATGGTGTATATATGCCAGTTAATACTGCTATAAGCAACTCCCTTGGGTTTGGAGGACATAATGCAACAATTCTTGTTAAAAAGTATTAATTTAATGATTTAATTACAGAAGGGAGTGATAAGTATGGTAAACAGGGAAGAAGCAATAACAGAAGAAAAAGAAGTGCTTGATATTTCGCAAAAGGAATTTATGACTTTAATGAATTCTTCTGAATGTGCAATGTTTATTGCAAAATCAGGTTCTGAAATGGAATTAATATATGCCAATGATAAATTTTATTCCATATTGCAATACAGCAAGGAAGAGTATACCAGGAAATTTGGCAATAATGTTATGGCAACGGTACTTAATGAAGAAAAACAGAAACTACGCAACCTTATAGCCCGCCAGGCTGCTGCTGGCGGAACATTGAAACTTGAGTACAGGGTTTTAAGGAAAGATAATTCTATTGCGTGGCTTTCACTATCTGCAAGGGCGGTAGTTAAAGACAACCAGTTTATATATTACAGTTCATGTCTTGATGTCACCAAAAGTAAAAAAACTATTGACGATATATGTAATGCCAAACGCGAAATAGATGTTATAGCAAACAGCATACCAGGCGGTGTAATAAAACTGAGAATATCTGATTATAAATTAATATATGCCAATGATGGGTATTTCTTACTTACAGGATATTCACGTGCAGAATTTGCAATGGAATTTGGGAATTACTGTGATAACCTGGTATATCCTGATGATAAAGATGAAGTAGTTAAATATTTGGAAACAGCATTTAAAAACCATGGGCTTCTTGGATTTGAGTTCCGCTTATCATCTAAAAACGGCTGTATAAAATGGGTTTATATAAATGGCAGAAGAATTGATGATGACAATGGGCAGCCGGTTTATCTTTGTGTATTAACAGATATAACTGATAAGAAAAAAATTGAAGCGGAATTTGAAGATAATGTAAAAAGGGCAGATGTTATTTCAAACTTTTTAAATTCAATACTCTGGACTTATGATATAAATTCTGATACCCTTAGCAGAAGCGGAAATTTTGATAATACATACTTGCAGCAAAGAAAATTATATAATTATGACAGTATAAAAGAATTAATAAATAGTGTACATCCAGATGATGCTGGAAGGCTTAAAGAACATTTTTATAAAAGACGTGAAAATAAAGGACAGTCGCAGGGCATATACCGTATGAAAAATGCTAATGGAATATTCCAGGATGTAGAAATAAGCACTATATCTGTTTGTGACAGTAGTGATAAGCCATATAAAATTTATGGAATGACAAGGGTTATAGATGATATTAATAAAGATGCCAGGGCAGTAAAAGAAAAAACAGAGAACAGGCTTGTATCACTGGCAAGGGCAGCAAGGGCCAAAGCAGAAGATAATATAACAGGGCTTATGCCTTATTCATCTTTTCTGAATAAAGCAGATAAAATTTTAAGGGGAAGGGAAGAAAAAGACCACTATGCAATATTATGTGCAGATATAAATGAATTTTTAAAGTTCAGCCACCATTATGGATTTTCTGTCAGTAACCAGATTTTAAAAATATTTTCAAAGGTACTACTGGATAATATTGCTAAGGACGGGATATGTTCAAGGGTTGATGGAGATTACTTTGTAGTAATGTTCCAGTATGCGAACCATAAAGAACTTATGAAACTTATGTCATCAATGGTACATACCAAAGAAGAATTTGACCAGAAAAGCGGGAGTGTACGTTTTGGTACTACAACAGGTATATACCTTGTACAGCCTGATGATGATAAACTTGAAGATATGCTTGAAAAAGCCGATATAGCAAGGAGAAGCATAAAAGGTCTTATGGGAAACCATTATGCCATATATACAGAAGATTTAAAGAAAGACAAATCTAAAGAGGAAGAAATTATAGACCAGATTTATAATTCTATGAGAACAAGAAGCATAGATATCTGTCTTATGCCAAGAATATATAAGAGCAGGGAAAATGTTATAGGGTGTAAAGCAGTGCCAAGAATTATTTTAGATGACGGGCAGTATATAGAATCTGTAAAGCTCCTTAAATATGTAGAGCGTGGCGGAAAACTTAATGAATTTGCTTTTATATCACTGTCTTCTGTATGTGCAAATATGGGAGCATGGAAGAAACAAGGTAAAAAAACAGTTCCTCTTTCAATTGAAATTACTGCAAGTGAACTTTCAATACAAAATGCTGTTGATATAATTGATGATATAGTTGTAAGAAGAAACGGGCTTGAACCAAAAGAGATTATTTTTGAAATCCATGAAAGATATTTTGCAGAAGGTACTACTGTTTTTGACATGAATGTACGGGAGCTTTGCAAAAAAGGATACCAGGTTATCATAAGCCGTTTTGGTTCTGACCATACAGCGGTAGATGCTTTAAGAAGGCTTCCTTTAACAGGAATTAAATTCCATGGTGGGTTTTTTAATGAAAATATGGATAACAAGCGTGAAAAAGTAATATTCAAAAAAATCGCAGAAATGGCCAAAGAACTTGGGCTTTCGGTTACATGTGGTGGTATACAGTCAAAAATACAGGAAGATTTTGCTAAGGAAATAGGATGTGAAATTTTTGAAGGTGAAATGTATTATGGCAAAGTAAGGCATAATGTATTTGAAAAATGCTTTTTATCAGATTAAATTAAAGGGAGGGCAAATAATGTCAAAACATTTGAAGAAACTTTTTTCAGTCCTGATGGCAGCTATTGTACTGGTAACATCAACAATCCCATCCAGTGCCACTGCTGCATCAAGGCCAGGCAGGCCATCATTTAAAATAGTTAAAAGAGCGAAGAAATCAGTAACCCTTAAAATAAGTAAAACAAAAAATGCAACAGGATACCAGATATTTATTGCCAATTCCAAAAATGGCAAATACCAGCAGACAGCAGCATCAAGGATACGTACTGTAAAACTTACAAAATTAAAAAAAGACAAAGCATATTATGTTAAAGTAAGGGCATTCAGGACTGTTGGATACCATATAACATTTGGCAGGTTTTCTAAGGCTGTGAAAATAGATAAATATGGCAAGAAGAAAAAACCTTCATCAGATGCAACAGAAACCCCTTCACCAGATATAGTTTCAGGTCCAGCTATAAC
This sequence comes from Lachnoclostridium sp. UBA7097, assembly GCA_002499945.1. Lineage (GTDB taxonomy): Bacteria > Bacillota > Clostridia > Lachnospirales > Lachnospiraceae > Butyribacter. The sequence continues at coordinate 16,616 of DKYP01000041.1, read as the reverse complement.
TGTTACACCAGCTGCACTTGCATTATAGCACTAATATGTGTAAAATATACCAGGTGGAATACAAATCCCGTCTGATGAAAGGAGAAATTATATGTTAGATATTAAATTTCTAAGGGAAAACCCGGATATAGTTAAACAAAATATTAAAAATAAGTTCCAGGATGAAAAACTTCCATTAGTAGATGAAGTTATTGCCCTTGATTCTGAATCACGTAAAACACAGCAGGAAGCAGATAATTTAAGGGCACAAAGAAAGAAGATTTCTAAAGAAATCGGGGCTTTGATGGCACAGGGCAGGAAGGACGAAGCAGAAGCAAAAAAAGAAGAAGTAAGCAAAAATGCTGCACGTCTGGAAGAACTTTCTGATAAAGAAAAGGAGCTTCAGGAACAAGTAAAGAAAATAATGATGGTTATTCCTAATATTATTGACCCTAGTGTCCCTATTGGCAAAGATGACAGTGAAAATGTTGAAATTGAGAAATTTGGTGAACCTGTAGTCCCTGTATTTGAAATTCCATACCATACTGAAATAATGGAATCATTTGACGGGATAGATATAGATGCAGCAGGTAAAGTAGCAGGTAATGGTTTTTATTATCTTATGGGTGATGTTGCAAGGCTTCATTCTGCTATAATCTCTTATGCAAGGGATTTTATGATTGACAGGGGATTTACTTACTGTATCCCGCCATTTATGATAAGAAGCAATGTTGTAACAGGCGTTATGAGTTTTGCTGAAATGGATTCAATGATGTATAAAATTGAAGGTGAGGACCTGTATCTTATCGGTACAAGCGAACATTCAATGATAGGCAAATTTATTGATACCATTATAGAAGAAAAAGAACTTCCAAAGACATTAACAAGTTATTCACCTTGTTTCCGCAAAGAAAAGGGTGCACATGGAATTGAAGAAAGAGGTGTTTACCGTATACACCAGTTTGAGAAACAGGAAATGATTGTTGTATGTAAGCCGGAAGAAAGCCCTGCATGGTTTGAAAACCTCTGGAAAAATACAGTAGATTTATTCCGTTCACTTGATATCCCGGTACGTACACTTGAATGTTGTTCGGGTGATTTAGCTGACCTTAAAGTTAAATCAATAGATGTAGAGGCATGGTCTCCAAGACAGAAAAAATATTTTGAAGTAGGAAGCTGTTCAAATCTTGGTGATGCACAGGCAAGGCGTCTCCAGATACGTATAAGAAAAGAAGATGGCAGCAAGTATTTTGCACATACCTTAAATAATACAGTAGTTGCCCCTCCACGTATGCTTATTGCATTCCTGGAAAATAATCTTATGGAAGATGGCAGGGTACGCATACCGGAAGTTTTAAGGTCTTATATGGGAGGCAAAGAGTTTTTAGGCAAATAAAATATTATTAAGGTCTGCCAGCTTTAAACAGAAGGGAATCCTTTAGAAATTTTTTGATATGGAGGGATAACTGATGAAATTAAAGCAAAACGATTATGATATGCACACTGACAGGAGAGAATGCCCGCAATGTGGACGTTATCTTAATAAAGACTACCATGAGGAATTATGCCCTAAATGCATGGAAATAAATCTTTTCGCAGAAGTAAGGGATTATATACGTTCCAAAGATGTCAGGGAAACAGATGTAGCCAGGCATTTTAATATTCCTGTGAGCAAAGTAAGGTCATGGATAAGGGAAGGCAGGATAGTATATAAAACATCAGATGGCAGGACAATATCAGGAACAAATTGCCAGATATGTGGTAAAAAGATAGAATTTGGAACTATCTGTCCTGAATGCCGCAGGCTCCAGCAGCTCCAGGTTGTATCAAAAAATTATGGTGATATGAAAGCCGGTGAGATGCGCTTCCTTGGCAGGGCAGATGAAGAAGATAAATAATAAATCCATTATATACTGCCTGGTATATTTAAAATATGCCAGGCAGTTATTATATGTAAAGTTCCTGTATTTTTTGTCGAATAAAATCAATAGACTAAATAATATTCTAATGTTATTATTGTAAAAAGAAAAATAAAAATATATGGCACAAAATCTGTTTTTTAGTTTGAAAGGAAATGAATAATATGGATGCACTTATATGGGAGAAACCAGAAGAAATTGATAAAAAACTTGCAGAAAGAGTCCGTATGGTGCGGAAGCGCAAGTATATTACACAGGAAGAATTAAGTGGATTAAGTGATGTAAGTTATGGTTCAATTAAAAGATTTGAAACATCAGGGAGAATTACATTGCTTTCACTTACAAAAATTGCCATGGCATTAGATTGTACTGATGAACTGCGTACTATTTTTACAAAAATTCCATATTGGGATATGCAGGAAGTCCTGGATAAAGGCAGATAAAGATTATAATTAAATAAACCATTAATTTAATGTAAAACCATAGCATTGTGTTATGGTTTATTTTTTTAAAGTAGTATTTACTGGCCTGTAACTGTGGATAGTAATCTTTTATAGAAATATAATAAATATTTTTCATTATGGAGTTGACGTATGTGGTATTATTAGGGTAATCTTATTATGTATGTATTATAAAAGGGGTTTTATACCAGGAATGGAGGATTAATATGTCAGAGGACATTAATAATAATAATAGTAATAATGATGACAAGGATTATGAAGATGTTTGTTTTATATGCAGGAGGCCTGAGAGCAAAGCAGGCAAGATGATTCATATACCTAATAATATCTGTATATGCAGCGACTGTATGCAAAAAACTTTTAATTCAATGGGTAATATTAATTTAAGTGGTTTCCAGGGTATGCCATATATGGACATGTTCAGTGGCGGTGTAGGAAATATGCAGGAGAATGTGCCAAAGCGCCAGAAGCTTAAAAAGAAAAAGCCTGGTACTGAAAAGAAAAAGGTACAGGAAGAAGTATTTGATATACAACACCTTCCAGCGCCACATATTATAAAAGGCAAACTTGATGAATATGTAGTAGGGCAGGAACATGCCAAGAAAGTAATGTCGGTTGCAGTTTATAACCATTATAAACGTGTGCTTACAGATAATCTGGAGCAAGATGATGTTGAGATAGAGAAATCGAATATGCTTATGACAGGTCCTACAGGATGTGGCAAAACCTATCTTGTTAAGACACTGGCAAGGATATTGCAGGTACCGCTTGCAATAACAGATGCTACTTCACTTACAGAAGCAGGGTATATTGGTGATGATGTGGAAAGTGTTTTATCAAAACTTCTTGCAGCAGCAGATAATGATGTAGAAAAAGCAGAGCATGGAATTATTTTTATAGATGAAATAGATAAAATAGCTAAGAAACGTAATACAAACAGCAGGGATGTAAGTGGCGAATCTGTACAGCAGGGGATGCTTAAACTTTTAGAAGGAAGTGATGTTGAAGTACCTGTTGGTGCAGGAAGCAAGAATGCAATGGTGCCTCTTACAACAATTAATACAAGGAATATTCTTTTTATATGCGGTGGTGCATTCCCGGGGCTTGAGAAAATCATTAAAAACAGGCTGAATAAACAGTCATCTATTGGTTTTAATGCAGAGCTTAAAGATAAATATGATAAAGATGAGAATCTGCTTCAGAAAGTTACAACAGAAGATTTACGTGAGTTCGGAATGATACCTGAATTTCTTGGAAGGCTGCCGGTAGTATTTGCATTACAGGCAATGACAGAAGATATGCTTGTGCAGATTCTTACACAGCCTAAAAATGCTATTTTGAAGCAGTATAAAAAGCTGCTTGCACTTGATGAAGTAGACCTTGTATTTGATGATGAGGCAGTAAGGACTGTTGCAAAGAAAGCAATAGAAAAAAAGACAGGTGCACGTGCATTAAGGGCTGTTATAGAAGAATTTATGCTTGATATAATGTATGAAATCCCAAAAGACGATTTAATTGGAAGGGTTACAATAACAGAAGATTATATTAATAACTGTGGTGCACCTGTAATAGAAATGAGAGGAAGCGGAGAGGCAAAAATCCTTACACAGAGGGATACAGGCAGCAATGTTTCTGTGTAACTTATGGTTTTATTTCTGCATATATTATATATATAAGTTATAAATAAGTTAAAGTAAGATGGCATTATATGCAGAAATGGAGAATTTATGGATACTGGATGTATTGACCGGGTTTACTCTGAAGATTACCAGGATTATATTGTAGAGTACACAGGGTTTCCAGGCTTTTTAGAGAGACAGTTTGGTAATGACTGCTTCCATTTAGTAACTAATAAATTTGCAGTTGCTTATTATTATGGAAGGGAAGTGCAAAGTGATATAAATGGCGGTGCATATATAGTCCCGCATTGTTATGGGCTTATGTCCTCTTCACAGGTACTTGAAGCAACAGGAGTTGCAAGGGTACAGAGGCAGCCTGCTTTAAGCCTTTATGGAAATGGTGTGATGGTGGGGTTTGTTGATACAGGGGCTGGTGTATGTTACAGTTCCTGGCAAAATCCCCAGGGGTCTTTGGAGTGGCGGTAGTGGCAGGGGGATTAAAATGGAAAATGACATATATTATAATGAAATAATGGGGGTTATAAAAGAAGTTAAAAAGGCAGTAATTGGAAAAGATGAATGTGTGCTTCTTATGATGAATACAATACTGGCTGGAGGGCATATACTTATTGATGATATTCCGGGTGTTGGCAAGACTACACTTGCAATAGCTTTTGCAAAGGCAATGAACCTTGAAAATAAACGTACACAGTTTACACCTGATGTAATGCCTTCTGATATACTTGGATTTACAATGTATAATAAAGAGGATGGGCATTTTTATTACCAGCCGGGTACAGTTATGTGCAATCTTTTTCTTGCTGATGAAATAAACAGGACATCTCCTAAAACACAGTCAGCCCTGTTAGAGGTTATGGAGGAAAACTGTGCAACTGTAGATGGTGTAACAAGGGAAGTGCCACAGCCGTTTATAGTAATAGCGACACAAAATCCTGCCGGAAGTGTAGGTACTCAGCTTTTGCCAGAGTCGCAGCTTGACAGGTTTATGGTTTGTCTTTCTATAGGCTACCCTTCACTTGAAGATGAAATTGCAATAGCTAAGGGAAAAAGCAATGATATAATTGACCTTGTTGAACCTGTTATTGACGGGGAAGAGCTTTTAAATATACGTAAAAGGGTAAATGATATTTATATTAAAGATGAGGTGTATAAGTATATCTGCATGCTTGCAAGGGAAACAAGGGTGCATCCACAGATAGAGCTTGGATTAAGCCCCAGGGGGACAATAGCACTTGTAAATATGTCAAAAGCAGCAGCATTTCTTAAAGGAAGGGATTACGTAGTACCTGATGATGCAGAAGAAGTATTTAATGCTGTTGCGGCACACCGTATAATACTTTCGTCCAAAGCACGCATGTCACATTCCAGTGCAGAGGAAATCCTTGGACAGATAAAGACAAAAATTAAAAAGCCACGTTCTGTAAGAAGCATTATCTGATTGGAGATTTATTATGAAACGGTTAATAGTGTATATTATTTTAGTGGCAGCCAGCATGTATATGGCATTAATATACAGGAACCAGGCATTTTTAAATATTTTTTATGGTGGCATACTGGCATTTTTCATTCTTCTGGTATTAAATATTATAAGCATACATGGAGTGTATATTTCAGTAAATACACCAGAATCTGTTGTGCAGGCTGGAAAGGAAATTAATGTAGAAATTATATTTAATAACAGAGGCATACTTCCAACAGGGAGAATCGGGGTTTTTGTTAAAAGTATTAACTCATATACAGGCAAAAAAGAAGTTACGAAGTTTTATGGCAGTGCAGACAGCAGGGGCTCTTCTGTGGTTGAATGTTATTACCATGCTAAAAATCCAGGAAGCATTGAGTTCTGTATTAAGAAAATATGGGCAGAAGATTACCTTGGCATATTGAAGCTTCCTGTTTTTAAATATGACAGGTATGAACATCCGGTAATAGTTATACCTAAATTATACGAAGTGCCAGTTTGTATAGTACATGGTGCATATGAGGTTACAAATGAAAGTACCAGCATGCCACAGGCTTTTATGGCACCGGACAGTATGGAAAATGGAGAAACCAGACAGTATATACCAGGTGATAGTTTTAAAAATATAAATTGGAAGTTATCTGCCAAGGCTGGTGAACTTATGTCAAGACAAAAGTACAGTAATGCTACATGCATGGCAGTTTTTTTTATTGGTTCTGGAAATATAGATAATGCTTATAAAAAGAAACGTTTTATACAGGCTGTCCTGTCAATTTCTGCAAGCCTTGTTTCAAATGGCTGTATACATTATATATGCTGGTATGATAAAAATGAAGAAACAATTATAAGATATCTTATAAGGCAGCAAAGTGATTCATATTGTTTTGTACAAGGGGGGATGAATATAATTAATGGTAAAAATACCCCACGTACAGATATGTCATTAGTTAAGGATATGTATATAAGGAAATATAATGAACAGGAAAACATCCCGTTTATTGCAATTAATACAGATTTTGAGTTATTTGCAGATGGCAGAAGAATAATACAATATGATTTTAAAGATTTAAAAAATTCAATGGAAGCAACAGAGGTTTTAATATAGGGGGAGATTATGTCACAAGACAGGATTAACAAATATGCACGTATTTTTTTTAATGCACTTTTCCTGGCTTTTACAGCTTCCGGGTTATACCGTTCTTTTTGTGATGCGTATAAATACAAAGGTGATTTTGGGAAAGTGTTTTTTGCCAGCATGGTATTTGCCTTAGTGGTGTGTGTGTTATGGCTGGGTAATAGTATATGGCATAATATAGGGAAACTGGCAGTTAATTTAATATTTGTAGCAGTTATTATAAGGAATTATGCACGTATTGAAGATGAATGCGGGATACTGTATGCGTATATTAAAAAGCAGTATTATGCCTATGAGGGGCTTGGTGAAGTAGCTGTTGACAGGATAAGGACAAGTACCAGTTTTCTTGGAATCCATATATATGAAAAACTTGCAATGATACTTGTTATTTTTTTAATAATTATAATTATGGCATTTGCTGTGTTAAGAATAAGATGGTATCTCCTGTTGCTGTTTCCTGTTGTTTCTGTTATTGGAATGGAAATGCTGCATGGAAGGGCACCATCAGTTGCATCATCATTTTTTCTGGTAGTTGGCGTTTCAGGGCTTTTATTCAGTATAAAGTTTGAATCATGTGGTGGCAGGAAGAATTTCTGGCAAGACAGGCATATCCCAGGTAATATGGCTTTAAGATACCTTTTATTTACAGGAATAATTATAGTCTGTTTTATAATATCATTACCAGCAGGCAGGGCAACTAATAAAAAGATATTTGCCAATTCCAAAGCAGCCCTTGAGAGACAGCATAAGATAGAAAGAGAGGTAACAGAGCTTGTTAAGGAAGTGGGAAGCCGCATAAGCAACGGGGAGGACGGATATCTTGATAATAAGTCGCCAGACAGGACAGGCCGCTCTGTAATGCGTATAGAGACTGATAGAAAACCAGCAAATAATATCTATATAAAAAGTTTCTCAAAAGATATATATGAAAATGGCAGGTGGAAATCTTTCAAGGATACTAAGCCGCCTGTGCTTGAAACAGATATAGACATGGAAACATATAATTCTATTAAAACTTGTATTACTGCAAAACAAAAAGTGGCGGAGTCTTTAGACTGGACAGATGGCCTGGATAACTTTAATATGGATATTATCCCGGACTGGAAACTTGTAGGGAGAAGTTCATTTACACCATATATGTATAGTAAAAATAAGGAAGGATACCAGTATAATTGTTACAATATGCAGAACTGGATGATGCAGAATATCTTATCAGCAGATTACAACGCAATGGAATTTTATGGAATAAAAGACCAGGAAGAATATACAAAGTTTGTATATAATCAATATCTTGAAGTGCCAGAGGGGCTTCCAAGACTCCGGGATTTTTCAGAAATATTTTTTGGAGGAGACCCTGTATGGGGTGGTATAGTGGATATAGATATAGGTGGTTTGTGTGTATCTGTTAAGAATAAAATATGTGAAGATACTAAATATAGCCAGAACCTGGATGATGTCCCGGACGGGCAGGATTATATCGAATATTTTCTTTTTGGACAGAAAAAGGGGTATTGTGAACATTATGCCACAGCAGGTACAGTTTTATTAAGGCTGAATAAAGTACCAGCAAGATATGTTTCAGGTTATTTTATAAGGCCATCTGAATTTAATGTTGAGTATGATAAGGATGGTAATGAAAAATATGTTGCAAATGTAACTGATTATAATGCACATGCCTGGACAGAAGTGTATAAAAAGGGCTTTGGCTGGCTGCCTTTTGATATGACAAATACTGTATTGGCTGATGAATATACTGAAAATGAAGACAACCAGACAGAAAATATTGATTATGCACAGGAAGATTTTGGACAGGATACGGATGAAGATGGGGAGGATAAAGAGGATACTTCCAGTGAAAAAAATATAGAGCAGGAAGAAGATTTACAGGAAGATAAAGAAGATATAAATGGTAAAAGTGATGATGCAGTGAAAAATGGCAGTTCTTCTAACCTGGTAAAAAGCATTTTAAAAATTGACAGGAAATTCTTAATAGCAGCAATAGTTTTATTAATTATCCTGGCACCAGTTATATATATAAGAATAAGGTTCAAACGTATTATAAGGAAAATAGGTTCTGAGGACAAGGTTAATACAAGGGTAGTTTTGTATTTTAATTTATTAAATAATTATCTTGAATTTTGTGGTTTAAGAGGGATTTCAAAGCTTGATGACAATGGATATGCAGGGAAAATATCAGGCATATCTGGAAGGAAAGCTTCTGAAAGGGCATGTGCAGTATTACAATGCGCGGCATTTTCCAATAATGATATAAACAAGGAAGATGAAAAGGAAGTTTTATTATTTGTACAGAATACATCAGAAATGGCTTATAGAAAATGTGGCAGGCTGTCCCGTTTAATTATTTATATTTTAACTGGAAGAAAAAACATAAATATCTTTACAAAGGTTTATAATTAATATAAACTATTAATATCAATATATTTTTAGGAGGGTATGGAATTATGTTAGAGGAATTAAAGAAAAGAGTGTATGAAGCAAATATGCTTCTTCCAAAGTATGGACTTGTTACTTTTACATGGGGCAATGTAAGTGAAATTGACAGGGAAAGCGGGATTTTTGCCATTAAGCCAAGTGGTGTGGAGTATGACAGCCTTACACCTGATGATATGGTGCTTGTCAATCTTAAAGGGGAGAAGGTTGAAGGTAAATATAACCCTTCTTCCGATACTGCTACACATGTAGAATTGTATAATGCATTTGCAGGGATAGGTGGTGTTGTACATACACATTCTTCATATGCTACAAGCTGGGCACAGGCTGGAAGAGGTATCCCATGCTACGGGACTACACACGCAGATTACATTTATGGTGAAGTGCCATGTTTAAGATGCCTTAATAAGGATGAAATTGAAGAGGCATATGAAACTAATACAGGTATACTTATTGTTAATGAGTTTAAGGCAAGGGGGCTTGACCCTGTAGCAGTACCGGCAGTATTATGTAAGAACCACGGGCCTTTTGCATGGGGCAAGGATGCACATGAAGCAGTACATAATGCAGTAGTCCTTGAAGAAGTAGCTAAGATGGCATACAGGGCAGAAACTATTAACCCACGTATACAGCCTGCACCACAGGAACTTCAGGACAAGCATTATTACCGTAAGCATGGGGCTAATGCTTATTATGGACAGGGCAATTAATAACATGTAAACAATATATAATATTGTATCATACACCAGCGGGGATAGATTACACACTCCCCGCTTTTTTAGATTCTTCTGGCAGCAGCAGGATTTATTCCATATGGGACCAGACTATTAACCCATGCCAGCAGGAAGATGGTACAGTAACCAGCGGGCAGGATGGCTGTGGCAGTTTAAGGTATGGAAGAATACCAGAAGGGTTTACATATGGTGTGGAGTTTACTAATGAGGAAATAAACGAGGCAATAAATTCTGCTAATCCCTGGGAGATAGTCCCAAGCAGGGATACAAACGGTCATGGTACCTTTATTGCCGGGGTGGCATGTGGCAGCCTTATGGAAGAAAATAACTTTTCGGGGGTAGCACCACTTACAACAATTTGTGTTGTAAAGTGCAAGGAGGCCAAAAATGGTCTTAAAAGCTTTTATAAGATTGAAACAGATGAGCCTGTATATTCAGAAGCTGATATTATGATTGCTGTTGATTATCTAAGGGATAAAGCAGCTGAAACAAATATGCCTTTAATTCTGTGTATTGGCGTAGGGACAAATTTAGGAGGGCATACAAATGGCGGGATACTTGGCAATGTACTTAGCGAGATAGGTAATTTTAACGGGGTTGCAGTAGTTACATCATGTGGTAATGAGGCAAATACAAGCAGGCATTACAGAAGTGCCACTATGGCGCCAGGTGAAGAACTGGAGGTGGAAATACGTGCAGGTACTACTAACGGGTTTACGCTGGAATTATGGAGTTATGCGCCGCAGGTTATGTCTGTTGGCATAATCTCACCGAGTGGTGAGTACAGTGGCAAGACTTTTGCAAGATATGGTGAAAGGAGAAGGGTTAATTTTATCCTGGAAAATACAGTTGTATATATAGAATACAGGCTGCTTTCTTATGAAAGTGGTGATGAATGTATACAGATGCGTTTCCAGGCACCATCAGAGGGGATATGGAAGATACGTGTTTTTAATGAAACAAAGGGAAATGCATTTTTTGACATGTGGCTTCCTATAAGGAATTTCCTTCCCAGCACAACTTATTTCTTAAGACCTGACCCGGATATTACATTATGTGGCCCAAGCAATAACAAGGACCTTATTTCTGTAGCATATTATGATTCAGCAAATAACAGTATAGCTATAGATTCAAGCCGTGGTTTTACAAGAGATGGCAATATAAAACCAGATTTTGCAGCACCAGGTATTGGGATATATGGCCCGTTGCCAAGAATTGGGAATATATATCCGGCAACGGAGACAGAAAGGAGGGAAACAGCCAGATATGATTACCAGAATGGTTCAAGCATGGCAGCAGCAATTACATCAGGTGTGGCGGCAATGTTAATGGAGTGGGGGGTTTTACGCGGAAATGATATTACAATGGATACAGTAAGCATACAGAAATATCTTATACGTGGTGCGGATTCAGACGGGGTTACAGAACCTAACAGGTTGTGGGGGGATTGTGGTATTATAGTGCCACATTTTATTTTTTGTCATTTTCTTCCTGGATACATAATTATACCAGGGGTCAGGCAGGATTAACAAGGTTTCTGATAAACTCCTGGTATTTTTTTCTGGCAAATTGTTTGCATACAAAGTAGTATATTGTTGATGCTTCTTTATCAGAAAAAGGAATGTATACACGTTTAGCCATATTTGTTGTATCACTGCTTTTAGCAAGGTTTGAACCAAAACATGGCAGGGAAGTGGAATTAACAATTTCACCAAAATCATTATATTCATTTTGGAGTAAGAACCTTGAAGATGGCATGTTTTTGCGTACAATATTGTCCCAGAAGCCAACATGTGCATACATAAGGAAAGATTCCCCATCCATATCCTTAAAAGAGATTTTATCCAGGGATGAAGCCGGGTGGCCAGGAAGCACTGTAAGGTATAAATGTTCACTGGCGGCTTTTGTGCAAAACAATTCCTTGTCATTTATTTTGTGGTTTAAAAATATAAACTGGTAAGTACCGTTTTCAAGACCGGTAAGAAGAGTTTCTTCATTTTTTAATTCTGAAGTAACTTCCATACCAGGATATAGCCCTGACAGTATGGAAGGGTAATATATATTTGGTCCAGGGGCAACAGAGCCATATGTGATAGTATGGTTGCTATATTCTAAAGAACGTACACGTTCAAGCATTTCCTTTTCCTTATTGAGAATCTGTTTTGCGTATTCTGCTGCAAGTTCCCCGTTTTTATTTAATGAAATCTTGTTTTTCTGGCGGTCAAATAGTGGTACACCCATCCTGTCCTCTAGTTTATGCATGGAACGGCTGAGTGCAGGCTGTGATACCAGCAGTTTTTCCGCTGCCTTTGACAGCGTTTTATATTCTTCAAATGCAGCTAATTGTTCCAGTAAGTGTATCTCTATCATTTGCATACCTCCGTTTTATATAAGTATAACATGGAAAAATCTAGTATGCAAGATAGTTATAGCAGGCTTGCAGTATTGTTATTGTACTTTCTGTTTATATTAATATATTATTATTTTAAATATATAAGCTGGAAAACCATTCTAAGGCTGTAAAAAACGCATCCTAAGAACGGTTACGGCTTCAGCAGTTTTATACGTTGTATTATTTGGGCTGGCAGAGGCAGAAAGGGGATTATTATGTATTTTTTTAAAGAAAAGACGGGTATACTGGTACCATGGTTTGTAATTAGCATGATATTGGTGGCATGTGGCGGTATTAATACAAAAGATATGAAACCATCACAAAGTACAACACAGGATAACAGCAGCACAGAAAAGACAGATGCAGGCAGCAAAGGGCAGGCTGTAATCCCAAAGGAACTTGAATATATACCAGAAGAGTATAAAAAGCCAGCTGGACATGCTGGCACATTAGAGAAACTTGAATATAGTACATGGGAATCTTTCAGTTATGATGAGCATAAGCAGAAGTTAGATAAGACTGCATGGGTATATGTGCCATATGGCTATTCAGAAAAAGAAAAATATAATATACTATATTTAAGCCACGGCGGATGGAGTAATGAAACAACATTAATGGGGACAGCAGACAGCCCACATGAATTTAAGCACATTGTTGACAATGCAATAGAGGATGGGCGCATAAAACCACTTGTTATTGTACTTCCTACATATAATAATACAAGCAGCCAGGACAGTGGGGATTACAGCCTGGCAATAAAGCTTACAAGGAATTTCCACAATGAACTTGTTAATGATTTAATTCCAGCAGTAGAAGGAAAATACAGTACATATGCAGAGGACACAACGCTGGAAGGTTTAAAGAAATCACGCAGCCACAGGGGGTTTGCCGGTTTTTCAATGGGCTCTGTCAATACATGGCGTACATTTGAATATTGTCTTGATTATTTTAAATATTTTATGCCAATGAGCGGAAGTATTACAACAGACGGGGAATATATGGCAGATATTGTAAGGGAGTCAGGATATAAAACAAATGATTTCTTTATATATGCCATGTCTGGGACAGATGATTTTGCATATTCATCATTTAAGGAACAGGTAATGGCAATGGGTGGTGTTAAAGATGGCACTTTTAAATTTGCGGATAATGAGAAAGATGGCAACCTTGCTTTCAGGGAGAGGGAAGGCTACAGCCATGATGGATATGCTGCAAATGAATATACTTACAACGGGCTTTTGTTTTTCTGGAATTAAGGGGGCATATGTTTATGGAAAAGAGTAAGAAAAACCATAAAAAATTATATATTGTACTGGCAGTCCTGCTTGTAGTGGCAGCCCTGGTTTTTATACGGTCAGGGCTTCCATACCTGCAACGGCATTACCATATAGTACATGTTAATGAAAAGGAAGCTGTGGCTGCAAAAAAGATGGAACTTGGGGATAGAAAGGTTTTGACAGTGTATTTTACACGTGTAGGAAACTCTGGATTTGAAGATGATGTTGATGCAGTTGCCAGTGCCTCACTTATGGAGGAGAATGGTAAGCTTATAGGAAACAGCGGGCTTCTGGCACAGATGGCAAATAATTGTACTGGTGGTGATTTGTATGCTATTACAACAGAGAAAAAGTATCCATCAAGTTATAATGATACAGTTTCAGAGTCTGCAAAGGAAAATAAGCAGGACGGGCAGCTGGAACTTGCAGGGGAATTACCAGATACCAGTAAGTATGACACAATTATTGTAGTTTATCCAGTGTGGTGGGGGACTATACCAAAGGCTGTAAGTTCATTTTTCCAGCAGGTGGATTTGCAGTCCAAGACAATTTATGTTATTGCAACACATGGCGGAAGCGGTGTTGCAAATAGTAAAAATGATTTGCAAAAGGTAACAAACGGGACCGTGGAAGAACCTGTACTAGAGGTTTATGATAAAGATGTTACAAAAGCACTGCCAGAAGTAACAGAATGGATTGAAAACCTTTTTAAATTATAATATAGTCTATAATAAGGGTTTTATTATAAAGAATAAAAAGGAGGTTTCTATGTATAATCCACAGCTTGTAACATTTATACATGTGGCTGATGCCGGGAGTTTTAATAAGGCAGCGGAACAGTCATATATTACACCTACTGCGGTAATTAAGCAGATTAACCTGCTTGAGGATAATCTTGGTGTAAAACTTTTTGAACGTACCCACAGGGGGCTTGCACTGACTAAAGCAGGGATATCACTTTACCAGGATGCCAAATATATTATAGGGTATTGCAATGATTCTGTTATACGTGCCAGGAATGCCATGCAGGAGAATACAAATGTCCTGCGCATTGGCACATCACCTATGACACCAGCGCAGATTCTTGTTGAGCTGTGGCCAAAAATCCATGAATTATGTCCTGAAATTAAATTCCAGCTGGTCCCTTTTGATAATACACCAGAAAATGCAAGGGAAATTCTTGGAAACCTTGGACATAATATTGATGTTGTTGCAGGGATTTTTGATGATACAATGCTGGATTTGCGCAGGTGTGCAGGATTTGAGATTTCAAAAGAACCTATATGCTGTGCGGTTTCCATACACCACAGGCTTGCAAGGAAAAACAGGTTGGAAATAAAGGATATGTACGGTGAGAACCTTATGCTTATGCACCGTGGATGGAGTTATTATGTGGACAGGCTGAGGGATGATATATGGGAGAACCACAGCCAGATTAATATTATAGATTTTGATTTTTACAACGTAGATGTATTTAACCGCTGTGAAAATAGTAATGGTATACTTATGGCAACTAAAGCATGGACAAATGTACACCCTTTATTAAAGATTATTCCTGTGGAATGGGAGCATAGTATCCCGTATGGACTGCTTCATTCACCAGAACCGTCAGGTACAGTGCAGCGTTTCCTTTCAGCAGTACAGTCTGTGTTATAACCTTATGGTATAAACTAATGAACGAAATGAGACTTCTTAGGAGGTCCCATTTTTTTTATAATATAAAAAAAGAAAGGGGAGATTTTGCAGATTAGTAATAGCCTTGTGGCAATGGAAGGGAGTAACAGGATGAATAATTTTATATTTGAAAATACAACGAAGGTTTATTTTGGCAAAGGCTGTGTAAAAGAATATCTTGCATGTCTTGTAAAAAATTATGATAAGAATGTAATGTTCTGTTATGGGGAAGGTTCTATTAAAAAAAATGGAATTTATGAAGAAGTAGCAGCAATACTTAAAACTACAGGGCTGGCTGTTTATGAATTTGCTGGAATACAGCCAGGCCCTTTTTATAGTAAAGTTTTAGAAGGTGCAGAGTTTGCAAGGGAGAACCAGATTGGATTGATACTGGGTGCTGGTGGTGGTTCTGTAACTGACTTCTGTAAAGCAGTTTCGATTGCAGCAAAATATAATGGTGATATATGGGCAGACTTCTGGGAAAGCCCTGGTGTATTTGGGTTTGAACCGCTGCCTGTAGGTATAATCCCTACGGTATCAGGTACTGGAAGTGAATGTAATGGCAGGACAGTTATCATTAATGACAGGCTGAAAATAAAAACTGGCCGTGATTACATGCAGTGCAGCCCAAGATTTGCCCTGCTTGACCCGTCCTATACTTACAGTGCCAGTAAATCACAGGTAATTTCTGGAGGGTTTAGTACATTATCGCATGTTATGGAGATTTACTTTAGCGGGCTGGATGGGGATAATGTGACAGATGATATAGCAGAAGCATTAATAAAAAATATAATACGCAACCTGCGGAAAGCAATATATAATCCGGGGGATTATACTGCCAGAAGCAATTTAATGTGGGCGGCTGTAGTTGCAGCAGACAGGATAACAAAGGCTGGCAAAAGGGGCAGTTCATGGTGCTGCCAGATGGTGCACCAGCTTGAAGCCTGCACAGGCTGTAATTATGGTACAGGACTGGCTGTAATGCTGCCAGTTTATTACCGCCATATTTATAAAGACAGGCTGGCTAAATTCTGCCGTTTTGCTGTTAATGTATGGGGGATTACAAAAGAAGGAAAGAGTGATGAAGAAATTGCAATAGCAGGAATAGAAGCACTGGAGGCATTTATAAAGGAAACAGGGCTTCCTTCTTCTTTATATAAACCAGGAATGGATAAAACAGGGGTTATAGAGGAAACAGCAGTTTTATGCGGGGCTGTTCCAGGAAGTTATAATAAAATGCCATATAAAGAAGTTATTGGGCTTATTGGGGAGTGCTTTTAAATTCGCCAGACAGGCTATAACCTTCTGGTATAAACTAATGAACGAAAGGAAACTTCTATATCATCTTTATATTTTTTATAATAATACAAGAAGCAATGAAATGTTTTTATTAATATACTGACGACCGTTAAGATTTTTCAATTTCTGAACAGCCCATATTGCATAAGTAGGCAATACGTGCTGTTCAGAAAGGAAAATCTAATCGTTCGTGAGT
>DKYP01000198.1 GCA_002499945.1 Lachnoclostridium sp. UBA7097 | reverse complement strand
TTATTCTTATCTAAATGACATTGTCTGGTTATAGATGATTTTGATGAAGCAGAAAACGGAACAAACGGCTGGGCTAAGGAAACTGGATACCAATATGGTAATGATGTAACAACAGCAGTTACAGAATTATCCGGAAGTAAAATGTTAAAGGCCGGGCTTGATTATACAGGCTGTGAAGGCATTGACTGGAGTGAGGCAAAGATTAAGAAAAGTTTTGCAGAAGGAATTGATGTATCAGCATATAACCTTCTTACATTTGATATAATCTATCCAGAAGAATTTGATGGAAAATTTAAAATAAAGGTATTTGCACAAGGGTCTGGAACTACTATTATTGAAAAGGATACAGTTCCTGAAAGTTCTGGTTCTAGCGAAGGCATGAAAAAGGCTGTAGCAGCAATTCCATTTTCACCAAATAAAACAAAAATTGAAGATATTACATTAGGAATTATTGGTGTTAAAACATCTTTTAAGGGAGATATTTATATTGACAATATTACATTATCACAACGTGATGAATCAGAAGATTTTGTTGAAATTACATCAGAACCAGGTACAGGAAGCAAGGCAGATACAAGTAAAATGCCAGCAGAAGTTACCCTTTCAGATAAAGATGCTTCTGCACAGGCTAAGGCATTGTATTCTTATCTTTCTTCACTTGGACAGGCAGGACAGGTATTATTTGGACATCAGAATGATACACATAAATGTGTAGCTTCAAGGGAGGGTGTATATTCTGATACAAAGGATGTAACAGGCAGTATAAGCGGTATTACTGGTCTTGACAGCCTTGCACTTACTGGTGTGGAGTCAGGTATTACAGATATAGAAGAAGCAATAAAGGAATGTGTAAGAATTGGAAAGGAAGCCGCTTCAGAAGGCTCAATCCTTACATTGTCTTTACATATGCCAAATATGGGCAATGATAAAATAACAGCAACACCAGATGCCAGCAGAAAATATGATTTTTCACAGTGCAATTTCCAGGAAGCACAGGATTTATCCAATAACTGCGCACAGGAAGTAATGCCAGGCGGCAAGTATAATGAGCAGTTTACAACATATCTTGATATTATTGCTGATTATGCAAAAGGGCTTGGGGATATCCCGGTACTTTTCCGTCCGTTCCATGAAAATAATGGTGGCTGGTTCTGGTGGGGTTCTTCTGCTACAAGTGGGGAAACATACAAAGCAATGTTCCGTTATATGGCAGATTATTTAAGGGAAAAGGGTGTACATAACCTTATATATGTATATTCGCCAAACGGGCCAATAGAGTCAGAAGAAGAGTACAATGAGAGATATCCAGGCGATGATTATGTTGATATCCTTGCATTTGACTATTATGATGATATAGATGAGTTAAGCACATATGGCGATTCATTTTTTAACAGTTTAAGGTCAACATGTAATGTTGTTAAAGGTCTTGCAGATAAGAAGGAAAAAATTGCTGCCATTGCAGAAACAGGCGTGCGTGTTACAAGGGATGGTTCGTCAGAAGGCATTATGGTTAAGGACAACCCGGTTAAAGGCAAAAACTGGTATAGTAATGTAAATAAAATTGCAAAGGAAACAGGAATGCCGTATTTCCTTTTATGGGCTAATTTCTCTGACACCAATTTTTATATTCCATATAAATACAATGACACCAAAGGGCAGGAATTAATAAATGAATTTATAGATTTCTATAATGAAGAATCAAGCATATTTGCAAATGGAACTAATTTTTATGGCAAAGCAGACCAGCAAACGGTTACAAATAAAGAACAGAATATTAAAAGCGGTTATTTTATAAATATGTTCCCAATGGCAGAAATTACAGATGCTGTTACATTAAAAGCATCTGTTAAAAATTCTTCTGTTGTAAAGTTTGTATTAAATTCGGAAAGTGTGGAAAAGGAACTTGACGCTTCATTAAACAGCGGAACCGGATATTATGAAGCAGGACTTTCAAAAGAAATTTTAGATTCACTTGGCAAAACAGATACAGGCACTATAAGCATTGTTGCAGACGGAGAGAATATCGTTACCCTGCCAAATATCAGTTTTGGCAAAGAGAAACCTGTACTTGAAAACCACCAGATAGATGATTTTGAAACATATGCAGGCGATAACGGGCTTTTATCAAGCAAATGGAAGACAAACAAGGCTGCAGGCTGTACGGTGAATGTTTCACTTGCAGAAGAACCACGTTATGAGGGCAGCTATGCTTTAAAATTTGATTATACTGAAACAAAAGGCGGATGGGCAGGTGCAACTATTGCTAAAGAAGCCGGCTGGAGCAGCTATAATGCACTAAAATTCTGGGTACAGCCTGACGGGAAGAACCAGAAAACAGTTGTACAGATTACAGCAGGCGGCACTGATTATGAAGCATATCTGCAGGAATACAGCGGTTATGCAGATTCCAGCACACCTTTACTGGTAACACTTCCATTTAGTGAATTTAAAGCAGGCGGAATATCTTTAAGCAGTGAGGCTTTAAAAAATGTAGGAAGATTCGGGTTATGGGTTAATGCCATTGATAGTTCAGATGCATTTGCCAATGGAGAAACAACTGTAAGTAGTACACTTTATTATGATGATATAAGAGCTGTATCTGCAGATACAAATGTACCAGTTTTTGAACCAGCAGGCACTAAACCATCAGAACCGGAAAAACCATCAGAGCCATCAACAGCACCAACAGAAAAACCGGCAGGAACGCCTGTACCAACACAGCAGCCATCCTATCCATACATCCCGTCACCAACACAAGGCGGGGGAAACCAGACACCGGGCACAAGCCAGGCACCGGGAGGGACGCAGGCACCAGCGGCAAGCCAGGCACCGGGTACAACACAGGCACCAGCAGCAAGCCAGACGCCATCAGGAACACAGGCACCAGTGGCAACACAAGCACCAGCAGAAACACAGGCACCGGACACTACAACAGAAATTAAGAAAGATGATGTTACAGGCGCCGTTACAGAGATTACAACAACAAAAGACAACAATGTTACAACAGTTGTTGAGAAAACCACACTGGCTGATGGTACAGAGAATATCAAAGAAACTGTAACAGAAGATTCAGATGGCATCATAAAAATAACAGAAACATCAAGCAGCAGCAAAGCCAATGTTACCCTTGTCAAAAATATAACAAAGTACACAGACGGGGATGTAATAAGCATGGATGCAGTCCTCCATACAGGCAAATCTGAAATTGGCAGTGATTACTCTGCTAAAAACACAATACCGGAAACTTTCCTTAATGAAGCAAAGGAAGCAGGGATAAACAATGTAACATTCTGCATTGGTGAAAATATAGTAAATGATGTTAAGTCAAACAAGAACCACAGGATGGTAATTAAAGTTGAAGTACCAAAAGCAGATGGTGTGTCTGTAGGGAAAGTCCTTCTGGCAGGTGATGCAGTAAAAAGTGCTGTGGAAGAGAACAGGAAGCTTGTTGTCAAAATGCTTAATGAAGACCCGGCAGCTTCATACACTGTCACAATACCGCCAAGCGAGCTGGAAAAAATACAGGGGGATATTGACATAAGCATAAAGGCAGGGAATGTTTCAGAAACCGGCGGCAGCAAGCAGAAAAATATAGAAAGCATTTTATCAGCCAATGGCATAAATGCAGAAAATGCAGCCATTGTGTCCATAGCTTCAAACAATACAAAAGGCGGCATTAAAGCATCAGCACCTGTTGCCAATGCAGCAATAAAAGCAGGTGGCAAAGTTTATGTTTACCGTTATAACAGCAGTACAGGAAAGCTTGAAGAAATTGCAAACAGCAAAAGGACAGTCCTTAAAAACGGCATGACAGGCATTGAAGGCTACAGCGGCAATGACTATGTAGCCACAAATAAGGAATTAAGCGGCAAAAACGTTATAACACTCCTCGGGCAGTCAAAAGTAAAATTTAACAAGGCATCTGTTAAAAAGGGCGGCAATATAAAAATAAACACAACACTTCCAGAGGAACTTAAAGCAGAAACAAGCCTTAAAAATAAAGTGCCTTATGCAAAACAGGCAGCAGTGGTTACATACAAGTCTTCAAATACCAAAACTGCGAAGGTATCAAAAAATGGCACAGTAAAAGCAGCAGGCAAAGGAAAAGCAATAATAACAGCCAAAATAAAACTTGCAGGCGGCAAAGTAAAGACAATAAAGAAAAAGGTTACAGTAAAATAAGTGGAATAATTTATATAAAAAATTATTTTATCCATACCAAAATAAAAACAGCTGCCAATATTGACAAAATACCCCCAGAGTAACAGGCTTTTATATTTAACCTGCCAGCATTGGGGGTATTTTATATTACATCTTCTAACTGCCAGCCCGTTAATAATATTTATCTTTAACAAAAGACTGGAAAAACCAAATAAAAAATAATATTGTTGTATACCAGAAGATATGCTATAATACCAAAAAGGTAACCGTGTTACAGGATGTGTTGGCCTTATTCTAAAGAGAATGGGGGTGGTGCTTATTTTCTCTTATGGAGTTGCTAACATTTGGCATATTCCTTCTAGCATTACTTACATTTATATTTACGTTTTGCAAGTAATTATACATAGCAAAAGCCACCCTGCTACTTTGGACGGTAAGGGTGGCATTACTATTTACCGGTCAACCCCATTGTGGGCGGTTGCTATTTTTGTATATCTATATTATAACATATCTTAATATTTGTTTGCAAGAACTTTTGGAATAACAGAAAGGTACAGAAAGGTATTATGCTTGAGCAATTTTCAAGGACAGAATTATTATTAGGAAAAAGTGCAATGGAAAAATTGGCGGATGCAAGGGTGGCAATCTTTGGTGTAGGAGGCGTAGGAGGCTATGTTGCAGAAGCACTTGCAAGAAGCGGCATAGGCAGTTTTGACCTTATAGACAATGATACAGTAAGCCTTAGTAACATTAACAGGCAGATTATTGCAACAGTAAAAACAATCGGGAAGTACAAAGTAGATGCCATGAAAGAACGGATACTGGACATCAACCCTGATGCAGAAGTAAAAACATATAAGTGTTTCTTCCTGCCTGGCAATGAAGGATTGTTTCCATTTAAAGAGTATTCATATGTAGTAGACGCAGTGGATACAGTAACAGCTAAAATTGGAATTATAATAAAAGCAAAGGAAGAGGGCAGGCCAGTTATAAGCAGCATGGGGGCAGGCAACAAGCTTGAAGCCTCACAATTTAAAGCAGCAGATATTTATGAAACAAAAACCTGCCCGCTTGCAAAAGTTATGAGGCGTGAACTTAAAAAACGTGGCGTTAAAGAACTTAAAGTAGTCTATTCAGAAGAAACACCTTTAACCCCCATTTACACACCAGAAGAAGAAAACCAGGAAAAAAGGACTACAGGAAGGCCAGTGCCAGGAAGCGTTGCATTTGTACCATCTGTAGCAGGACTTGTTATAGCAGGTGAAGTTGTAAAAGACTTACTTCAACTATAAAAGGCTCTATATTAAATTGTTTGTTTTGATAGTAAAAATTCATCTATATGCTTAATATAGGTGAATTTTTTGTTAATATTATACAAAAATTTGAATGTATATTATATGTTTTGTACAAAAAAATCCAGCAAATTAAAAAACATATTGCATAAAATTACC
>DKYP01000056.1 GCA_002499945.1 Lachnoclostridium sp. UBA7097 | reverse complement strand
CGTGTAAAGGTTAAAGGCAAGCCTGACAACCCTTATACTTCCACCTGTCTGCCAGCCCTGATGCAGACATTCTGTTTTGATAAGACCAGACTCAATATCATAAATCTGACTGAAATGATTTCTTGTATCCTCTGATATTCCAAGAATGTAAATCAATGCCTTGTGATGGCTGTCCTGATATCTCGCCTGTTCCAATTTCTCATAATAAAATTTTTCATGTTCCTCGTTTGCAAAAACCATGTGTGTGTTGTTGGCGCTCTGCGCCTCTGCTCTTAACGCTGTGTTGTTCATGTCTGAACCTCCTTTGATTATTTTGTTTTTGTATATAAAAAGGACTCTATCCTTTGTTTGGGATAGAATCCTCTGAAAAAACCACGAAAAAAGGGGAAAACTCTTAAATGAATTTTCCCCTAATCGTTAAAGATAGATTTTACAAACGAAATCCTCAAAGCGGTTCGCCTTTGTGTACTCCGGACGATGTGCCATAAAATCATTCACATCAGCTCTGGTTATCAGATACTCCGTAAAGTACATATATTTGTAATCTACTTTCCTACATTGTTTATCGCTGCCTGTGTTGCCATTGCCCAATGAAGGAGTCCCGATTAGGCTAACTGTTGGCGCATTTTTACGCCCTTTGACTTGTAATTTTAAATCATCATCAAATATATTTAATTTCCATACGAAACAATCAGGATAAACGATTATTTCTTTTACAAAAGCATCTATAACTTCTTCTGGTATGTTATGGCTTGAAAAATCAAAATCTTGTTCCAGTCCATATTTCAACACTTGTAAACGGTTTTCATACTCTTCTTCAGATACCTCCTCATCAGCCTGGTACGATTCTAATATTTTTAAAAGCCTTGCTTTATCTTCAAATAAACTTTTTTTCTTTTCATTAAATTTCTCTTTGTCAATTTCCCCATCCATCCTCATACCAACCAGATTGTCAAACCTTTTATCTAATACTGCAATCTTTTTTTCCGTTTCTTCAATTTCTTTTTGAAAATCAACCTCCCTGTCATCCATAAAATGTTTTTCAAGCATATCATTTGCTATTTTTATTACACTGCTTTTGTCACTCCAGAACTTCTGAAAAACTACATCTGCCATAGCCCCCAGTTTCCATCCCGGCACCATTGGCGAGTCACATATCCCCTCTAAATCCAGTCCTTTTTTAATACGTGTTGCCATGCTTCCTGTTTTTACCTGGGAATAACATTGGTAACAATACTGGGGAATGCCATTCACTCTACGCCAGACCCTCCTGTTCATAGAAGCACCACAATAACATTTCAGTTTCCTGCACCAGACATCATTTGCCTTATGTTTTCCCCTGCGCCCCCTGTTATTAACTGAAAATGTTTTGGAATCAAGCATTTTTTTTACTCTTGCAAATTCTTCCTGTGTTACTATAGGTTCATGTTTGCCCTCTACTGCAATCTGTTCTACTTCTCCCCAGTTCCTGACCTTCTTTTGCTCCAGATAATCAGGGACATACTCTTTCCTGTATAAAATTATTCCACAGTAAAAAGGATTATTTAAAACCCTGCTTATGTATGACGAATACCAGTGTGTAAGACCAGTTGATGTTTTTCTTCCTGCAGCTTCAAGTTCAAACTGTATCTTCCGCAGCCCCATTCCATCTAAATACATATCATATATCATACGGACTGTTTTTGCCTGTTCTTTATTGATTATGTACTCTTTTCCTACCCTGTCATATCCAAGGATATTTCCATTCCCATATGGCACTCCATTCTTAAAAGAAACCATCTGTCCTGCTTTCACACGCATGGACGTTTTTTTGCTTTCATTTTGTGCTAATGTAGCCATAATGGTCAGTCTTAATTCCCCATCTTCATCATTCATTGTCCATATATTATCTTCTGTAAAATAAACTTCAACACCATACTTCTTTAATATTCTTGTATGCTGCAAGGTATCAACAGTATTCCTTGCAAATCTTGATACTTCTCTTGTGACAATTAAATCAAAACAGCCATTTTTAGCATCTTCCATCATTTCAAGAAAACTTTGTCTTTTATTTACAGATGTTCCAGTTATGCCTTCATCAACATACCTTTTATACAGCTTCCATTCAGGGTGCGACAGAAAAAGATTGTCATAATACTGGACTTGGTTTTCCAAAGCTGATATCTGTGCTTCATGTTCAGTAGAAACCCTTGCATATACTGCGACTCTTCTGTCATTCATATATCCGCCTCCATTTTCCTACATTGTTCTATTATATATTAACATATTAATTCCCTGTTTGCAACAGATATTTTACTAATTGTTTCTTTTTTTATGTTTTTATATACAAGTTCTGATATTTTTCCCTCATTATATAAATGTTTTATAAGTGCCAGTGCAATTATTCTGTCAGCATCGCTTTCTTTATTTTCATTATTCTTTTCATTATCCATAATAATCCCCTTTCTTTATATCCTTATCTGCCCATGACAAACAAAAATCTCTTTGCTGTTTCTCATCAGCAGATAACAAAACACAATACAGGTGGCAGTCCATTACCCTGCCCACATCGGGATTGCACCGTCATTTTTTATGACCAGGGATTACCCTGGAAGTATCATTATCAAAGGTATGTGTCAACGCCTGTATGCTATGAAACATACTTTATACATGGATAGTTACCGCTCCTTACCTTGCTTTCAATATAATATTCCAATATTTCCTCAGCTTTAATTTCTGCAAATATACAGAAACAGATAAATCATGGCGTATCTGTACCTGGCTTTCCATACCCCTCACGTCCTGATTGTGCATACAGTATTCTGTTATCAATGTCCATTTGCAGGAAAATTCCCTGCCCGGCATAATTCATTATGCTGGTATTACAGATAAATTACAAAAAGGCTTTGCCAGCCCCAAAAGCACATAAAATACTATCTGCCTACTGTCTGCATTTTATATTTTTATGTGCTTTACAAGAATGGCAAATGTTCCGTTAGCAGGGTATATAACCATACACATATCTGTTGTTATTTTTACAATATGAATTTTTTTATTTTATCTACCAGCTCAGCCCTGGTTTCCTGTTTCATATCTTCCAGTGGCATATATGAAATATTAATACCCTTTTTTCTTGTTATGTAATTGAATTTTGCATGTATAAACCTGTCATAATAATCCACAACTTCCTGCAAAGCTTCATGGATGCCTGCTACTGCTTCCAGTATGGTATCTGGTGGCAGCAGCATTTCATTTTCTTTCTTTTCCACATTTACCAGCCTCCCTCTTTAGTATATTTAAAGCATCATACTTATAATCTGATACCGTTTCTTTTTTTATATTAAGCTTCTCTGCAACTTCTGCCACAGAGTAACCAAACACAACCGCAAAAAGAAGTGCAACCCTCTTTTTTTCTGGTATTTTCATTACTGCTTCTGCAAGCTGGTAACTTTCCAGGTAAATAGTTTCATCACCTGCCTTAATCTCAATTTTCTCAAAAAGATAATCATCAATTACCCCTCCAAGGATATCCGGTTCATCATCCAGTGGTACTGCATTGTAATTTTTACAATATCTAAGATATCCCCTTACCTGGTTTCTTACAGAGCCATCAATAACCTTTTTGCAATATGAATCAAACCTGTGCTGTATACTCTCCAGTTCTTCAGCCGTATAATTTTTACTTTCCATCAGCTTCCTTTCCACAGATATAGTTCTGGTTATTTAACCCTACATATAACTACATCACCGGAGGGGTACTAAATCCCAGTGCCCAAACAAAAATTTTTTAAAAAAGTTTGCTTAGGTATACATTAAATGTCATAACATGTTTTATCCAGCACACAAAGGTACTAATGTTCATAAAAGCAATTACTAACGTTACAGTTTTTTATCCATTCAAATATATCCTGAACTTATACATAATACAGCTGCTATTAAATACAGTTGACTTCTGTCCAATACTCTGTTAAATTAATAGCAGATAAATTACAAGACATCATGACTGCTGTTTAACTGCAACAGGTACTTTATGCCTGCTGCATAGAATGGCAGTTTTTTGTTATATCCTTTAAAACAAAGCCGTCTGGACACCGCCAGGTGTGGTACTGCCTGGGCAATGCTTTACCTGCCCGGGAGAAGAACAGCAAGCACTGCCCGTGTGGGAACACAGGCAAAAAAGGGGACACATTCCCCTGACCCCTTGGAACTAAACCCCTGCAATTAATGCCATATAGAAAAAACTTAAAAAGGAGCAGATACTTATGGGCAGACGCACAAGACAGAATGAATTAAAAGTAATGTTAAATGATGATGAATTATATATACTAAACCGCAAATTAAAACAGTCAGGCATAAACAGTAAATCAGCGTTCATAAGGCATTTAATCCTGTATGGGTATGTATATGATATTGATTATTCCTGCCTGCATGAAATGAACACACTCCTTGCAAATACCAGCAGCAACATTAACCAGATTGCAAAACGTGTAAACACAACCGGGAATGTTTATAAAGATGACATAGATGAGATAAAGGAGATTATGGAAAAAATATGGCATACACAAAAATCCATGCTATCACAGCAACCGTTGGCAAAGCAGTAGACTATATCTGTAACCCAGCTAAAACAGATGGAAGCATACTTATTTCTTCTTATGGGTGCAGCCCGCAGACCGCTATTTATGACTTCCAGTTTGCCTTGTCAAAAACAGACCCGGCAGACCCAAACAAAGCTTACCATCTCATACAATCTTTTGCACCAGATGAATGTAAAAACGGGTTATTAAATCCAGAAAAAGCACACCAGATTGGAAATGAGCTTGCAGAGAAATTACTTGGAAATACCTATTCATATATTGTAACCACGCATATTGATAAAGGTCATATCCATAACCATATAATTTTCTGTGCAGCAGATAATATACACCATAAAAAATACCATGACTGTAAACAAAGTTACTACCATATACGCAGACTTAGTGATGAGCTGTGCAGGGAACATAACCTTTCTGTCATACCTGTATCAAATTCAAAAGGCAAGTCTTACAAAGAATGGCAGGAATACAGGAAAGGCAGTTCATGGAAAGCCAGGCTTAAAACTGACATCAATGAAGCCATTAAAAATGCCTTGTCTTATGAAGAATTTATATCAGAAATGAAATCAAAAGGATATGAAGTACAAAATGCAGGGCTTGCTAATTCTGGAAAATATATTAAATTCAGGGCAAAAGGACAGAAGTATTTTATAAGGGGACGCAGCAAAACTTTAGGCATGGATTATACAAAAGAACGCATTAAAGAACGCATAGAAAATAAAGCCAAGGAACGTGCTGGCAAAATGTTACATGGCAGAAGCATACGCAGCCTTATTAATACATCTGCCAGCCATAAATATGAAGAAAACCCTGGACTTAAAAAATGGGCAGACAAACAAAACCTTAAATTTGCAGCACAGGCATATGCCGCCTTAAATGAAAAAGGCTTCCAGTCATTAAAAGAACTGGAAGAACAAGTTACTGTCCTATCTGACAAAGCAGGGTATACAAAAAGCAACATTATTTCTTTAGAAAGAAAAATGAGGGAACAGGCATTAATTCTTAAATATGCAGAACAGTATACAGAAAATAAACCATACCATATTAAGTATCATAAAGCTAAAAATAAAGATGCCGTATTCCGCAAATATGAAACACAGCTTATACTTTATGACGGGGCAAAAAATGGACTGGAACAGATGGGATTAAACCCTGTTAAAATTAATCCTGAAGAAGTGAGAAAAGACTATATGGTAATGGAAAATGAAAGAAATAAACTTTCTGATAGTTATAAAAAGCAGATTATGGAAGTAAAGGAACTGGAACATTTAAAAAATATACTGGTTCAATATATGGATATGCCAGGCAATGAACAAAAAAAGCAAAATACATACGACCTTTAAAGAAAATTTTAAAAAACAATAATTACCAGACTGTAATATATTAACTGTGTAAAAAAAATATAACTCTCTTTTAGAATTGGATTCTTCTTTTATACTTGATATATTTCCTATAATAACAAGGCGGTATTTTTTAATACCGCCTATATGCACCAAAAAATAAGCTGAATGTATGCCTTCTAAATTTAAATTACTATTTAGTTTTTAATTTTATTTTACCAGACCATTTACCATATACAGTTTTTGAACCATATGTTTTATATGCCCTGACTTGTACATAATAATTTTTATTGCGCTTCAATTTTCCAATAATTATCCTGTCTGAAGATTGTCCATTTACTCTTCTTGTTAATACATCACTTTTAAAATCTTTTCTTGTACAATATCTGATTTGATACCCTGACGCATCTGTTATTGTTGACCAGTACACGTTAATGTTTCTTTTTCCTGCATAACAGTAACTATACAAATATCCCTGGTCTAACCTTTTAACTGGTTCATAATCTGTCTTATAAGAATATCCACATTCCTGGCAAATATATTCCCTGTATCCTTTTGTAAAATATGTAGAATCATGCCACTCGCTGTCATAATCCTTATGTGGGCAATTATTTTTTGTAAGTGGGGATATATTTAATATATAATCACCATAGTTACCATAATCTAAAACTATAGCAACATAATATTTTCCTTTTGCCAATATCTTAGTTTCTTTAAAATCTATTTTTTTCGTAATATCATTCCAATATGGATTCCATGACGATAATTCGTTGCCACTAAAATCATATAAGTATACATTCACTTCTTCCATTCCAGCCTGGACATTTATACTAATAGACTGGCTTGAATCAAGTGTAAAAGCATAAAAATCTTTTTCATCATTAAGCGCTATCTGCCCTTTATAATCATTTTCCAAATCCAATGAAGATGCAGACGAAATAGAATTATTTGAACCCCCATTTACTTCAACATATGCTTCTTCCGATGATGAAAATGGTAATGAAAATGTATATTTTCCAGTACAACCAGAGCTTTCGCTAACAGCAATATAATATGTTCCAGAAGTTAAATATAAATCATCATTTACAACTATATTTTTGGTTGTACTATTCCAACTTGGTTCTTTTGATAGAAGTTCTATACCCTCTTCGCTATAAATTTTCCAGTATACCTCCTCCATTTCATAAAATAAAGCATTAAAATTTGCTTTCCCAGATTCATGTAAAACAAATTTAAAAAAATCTTTTTCATCATTAACAGCTATTTGTGCAGTATATAATGTACCATCTGTATCAATAGAGTTTGCATTGGCAATGGCATTATTACTTCCTCCGTTTATCTCATTAAACGATTCATTAATTGGATTAAAATCAATCTTAAAATCAAATCCGCCATAATGTCCTCCATCTTTTCCAACACAAAAGTAGTAAGTTCCTGATGTAAGGTATATAGTATGGTTTATAGAAATAACCTCAGAAGTGCTATTCCACGACTGTTCTTTATTCCATAATTCATTTGCATTTTCATCATATACATATAAATCTATATATTGCATATATGCAGAACCTGTTATTTTAATACTCCCTGATTCTGGTAATGTAAACATATAATATTGCTTGTCATCACCATTCTCTGTAATAAATCCACTTTCTTGTGTTCCTAATGTATAATATACCGAATTTGAAATTGATTCAGCATTTACTTTTTTTGTTCCAAAACCTGCCATTAATATTATAGTTAATACATATAACAAAAATATCTGTACAACTCTTTTTTTATATTTCATATCAATATTTCCTCCAAATTAATTATTAACAATATTTTTTATAATTCCTAATACCATTTTTTACTTAAAAATTTCCAATTGTATAGCTGGATGCCCAAGAGAATATCCAGCCCACTCATATATTCACACAATCCATGCTATTGTATTTATGTGTCTGCTAAACTAGACATATTTTATTCATTTAAAGTGTAGCTTCCAATTGTACATATGAAAAAATTTCCACCTGTGCGGTTGGATGCTAAAAAGCATCCAACCCACTTATTATACGCAAAATCCGTGCTACTGCACTCTTATGTTTGCCAAGGCAGCCACATTTTGCTCATTTAATAAGTGGATTGCAACCGCACAGGTGGAAAAATTTTATTATTTACCAGCCCTGGTGATAATTTTTGTTTAACCAATAATGGGATACATATATTGATATCTTGCCAATACAAAATTTCCAGATTACCACCAAAGCTTGCAAATTTTGGCTGCATTAATATCCCTTGTATAAAATATAAATTTTGGTCTTTACTCTCCTAAATTACCAGCTTATCAGGATTTACTATAAATACAGCCTTGTTAGATAAACCTTTAGATTCCAGGATATTCTGGTACTGCATCCATACACTTTTGTCCATTTTTATCCTTGGATTGCGATAACCATCACCAAAAGCATTACTGCCAATACTGCCTGGTTTAAGTTTTTTAGTCTTAACATCTATGTATCTAAGATTTTTGCACTTATAAAATGCCTTTTTCCCTATCTTCTTAACTTTAGAAGGAATAGTGATTATTGTCAAAGAAGTACAATTACTAAAGGCTTTTGCACCTATTGAATTTATATTTTTACCCATTTTGACCTTTACCAATTTTTTACATCCTGAAAAGGCTTCTTTGGCTATTGCCTTAACATTTTTGCCAATTTTTACTGATTTAAGCTTTTTATTGTTCTTAAATGCACCTTTTTCAATTGAAACTACTTTAAAAGTTTTACCTTTAAGTTTTACCGAAGCTGGAATAACAATATCTGCTGTATTCTTCTTTGTACTTTTTACATATTCCGCTGTTTTATTTTTCCCTGTACTAATTATCTTATAAACAGCCTTTGTTTTTTTATCTTTAACCTTTGAACCTTTCTTTAACTTTGCCAAAGAGCTTGTATTATTATTTTCTCCAACAACAGGACTTGCAGAAGGCGTTAATGTTGCTTCTGGTGTCTGTGAAAACTCTGGTATCGGTAAAGGTGTTGGTGTAATTTCTGGTGTTATTACAGGCACTTGTGTCTGGTCTGGAATACTTGTTGTAACAGTTGTAGCACTTGGTCTTGGACTCAATGATGGCATCTGGCTTGGTGACAGGGTTGGAACCGAACTTGGTACAATAACCGGATCAGTAACTACCGGTCCTGGTATATATCCTCCTGATGAACCTCCTCCACCATAATTGTCAACAATATTCTTTTGAAACTTTGCTTTTATAGTAACATCTTGTTCTGGCATTATAAAGTTTGTTTTTAATAATTTGCTATTTTCAAATATTCCATTTTCTGCTTCCCAACCTATAAAATTATATCCTGTATTAACTTTGGCTTCAATTGGAATTTTATCTCCAGCTTTACAATTACCACTTATATCAGAAATTATAGAACCACCTTCTTGTGCTTCAACTACAAATTTGTATTCTTTTTGTTCTTTTACAAATTTTGCAATTATAGAAGTTTCTTGTGCTGGCATTATAAATATGGTTTCAGAATCAAGAGCATTTAAAAAGTTACCTGCCTCTGATGCCCATCCTTCAAATCTATAACCAGAATTTGCCTCTGCTTTTAAACTTATTTCTGTCCCAGCGACATAATTTCCACTATCTCCAGATATTATTTTTCCACCTTCTTGTGATGATATTGTAAGATTATAGGTTTCTTTTTCTGCCCTTTTTAAATATGGATTAATAGCAAGTAAATCAGTATTATTATATGAATAAAACTCAAGTGAATCACAGCTTACTACTGCATATGCTACTCTTGAATTTGATAACTGGTTAATATT
>DKYP01000064.1:13208-13330 GCA_002499945.1 Lachnoclostridium sp. UBA7097 | reverse complement strand
TTAGAAATAGTGGAATTGTTTAAAAAATTATACAAATAACTATATACATCTGTTAACAAGCAAAATACCCTTTAGGTTTCTAAAGGGTATTTTGCTGTATAATGCTGTTAAAAATAATTTTT
>DKYP01000064.1:6814-12933 GCA_002499945.1 Lachnoclostridium sp. UBA7097 | reverse complement strand
TAAAAATAATTTTTTCTTCATTTAGTTTTTCTTTCCATAATAAAGCAATACATAATGAACAGATAGTAAATGGGGTATAATCACCAATAAATATATTATTATATCCAATAATTTCCATAGTCCTTTATAATATTTTTTCAAGCATCAATAATATCAGCATTTTTAATTTCGGTATTGTCTAAATCCTTTATTTTTATTTCTTTAATTATATGTTTTTTCCTGTATTATGTCAATTATAAAATTTAAGCGAAAATTTTTGCAGAAAAAATTATAAAAACAATGTTGACAAATAAATATAATAGGACTATACTTTAAAAAAACAATTCAAAAAATAAAATCATTTTTTGATTCAAGAAGCAAAATACAGGCAGCTATTATAAAAATGGTATAATGCAGTTATATGTTTTGCTGCATTATATAGAAACTCTGGTGTGGAAGCTATCTTCTTGCCAGTATAATATTAAAAAATATTAATTTATGGGGAGAAAAACAAATGAAACAAAAAAGACAAAAGTGCCTTATAGCATCTAAGTTAGATATATATAGGAAGTACAGCCAGATAATTGTGAAAAATTTATCTATATGGAGGGGAGGATGAATACGTAGTATTATTATTTGTATTTTTAACAGGTATTTATATTACAACAATCCAAGAAAATAGCAATAGTATTGATAAAAATTGTCCAAGAAAAATTATTAGTATTAAAAATGCTAAATTATTGGATTGCTATAATTATTAATTTAACAGGAGGAAAGATATTATGAAAAGAAAATTAAAAAAAATTATTCCATTTGGTATTGCATTGAATATATTTCTTATGCCTTGCCAGAATGTTTATGCGGGCAGTGTTCCAAAAGATATCAAAGAAGGTTCTATGCAGATACAGGTTGAAAATAACTCTTTTGTTTTGACAGATGATGAAACAGCATATATTTCTGTATGCACCAGGGATTTTATATTAAAAAGATATGGAGACCAGTTTTCCTTTGATAATTTTAGTTCTGATTTTGAAAAAGGTAATAGTGATTATGTTAATTTTGATATAGTTGCTGATATGACATATATAGAGAATCCATACACTACTGATTATGTAAACGGTATGAGAGAAGCAATAGCAGTAATAGAAGATGCTGGTGACAGGGCAATAGCAGAACAGATAAAGGACATTTATATAAAAACCCAGATGGACACTTATCTGGTGCCGGAGGAAACAGGTTTTCGCTATCAGATTAAAATGCCATCTGTTATGGAAACAAAAGAAGATTTAGATAAGTGTATTTTGTGTGCAAGAACAGAGATAGGTTTCGGAAATGACCTTGTCAGCCCTATATGCAGTCTTGGGGATATATCTAATATGACTTCCGAAGAGGCAAAAGAATTAAGTGGTGGTTCTGTGCTGACAAGGGAAGATGGATGGGAAAGTCTTTTTGAGGAACTTGAGGGATTGGACCAGATAAAGTTATTTGCTGCTGAAACAATTAATTATAACTGTAATGCTGCTGTAACTTATGCAAAAAACCATGCTAAAGATAAACCTGAATTTTCAAAAGATATAGGACAAAGTGATTGTGCAAATTTTGTTTCTGCGTGTATCCATAAGGGTGGGATACCATATGATAAAGCTGGAGAATGGTATCCTTCAACATATAAGGATATTGGTTATCCTGGTAATAACTGGATGAGAACAGGGTTTAATAATAATGGCGGTGTAAAAACTTATCTGGCAGATACAAAAAAGTATTTTAAAAAAGTAACAAAGAAGAATGTAAAGCCAGGAGGTTTTTTATACTGGAACGATAAAAGCCATGTAGCTTTGGTAGTATCAAATTCAGGCGGAAATCTTAAATATTCACAACATTCCAATGAAAAACAGGATAAAGTTGTTTTGACATATAATGATAAAGAAAGTATTACATGTTTTAATCCTAATTCTAGTACTATCAATGTAACTTGGTAAAATATATTGTCATTTATCAGGATGTTGTTAATAGTACAAATAATAGCCATAAAATTGGAAATAGCAGTTTTATGGCTGTTTTTCTAATAAATTATCCAGTAAAGGGGAACTATTATGAAATATTTATATTCTTTGTGTAAGTGTGTAATTGTTTTTTTATGTTGTATAAATGTATGTTCAGGCTGTAATAGTAATAAAACAGAGGTTATACAAAAGAAGCCACAGGCAGCAGATGTTTCAGGAAAAAGAGCAGAATTTAATGCAGATGGCATCTTTATTATTAATAAAACTACTTCATTAAATGATTCAGATGTAGAAAAATTTTCAAAGGAAATAGAAGATTTATTTTATAAAAACTGGGGAAATTCTAATAAAATAGAAAATTTTAAAATGAAATTTTATAATGAAAGAGAAGAAGATGGAAAGTTAAAAACAGATGTACATGTATGCTGTGACTGGACTAATACACAAAAACCAGAAGACATGCCATTTATTATTGGTATGGAACAGGAACTAAAAAAATTAAAAGATAAAAAATTAAAAAAAACAGGAAAGAAAATAATACAAGGATTTAAATTAGAATATAATGGTATTTATATGGTTACAGATAAATATAATGAAGATTTAGAGATACATTTTAATACAAATAAAACCAGTGATGGTTATGAAATTTTATGTTACAAGTATAAAAATGAAAATGAAAGTGAATTATGCCCATTTGATAAATACAAGGAAAGTGATACAGAAATGATTAAAAAGGGAAGAAGGGTTTTCAAACAGTATTTACAAGATGAACTGCAATAATAGTTTTATATAATAACTAAATTAACCAAAGAATATAAACTATGAAATAACCAATGTAAGATGTTTATATATGCAAAATACCCTTTAGGTTTTTAAAGGGTATTTTGCTGTGTAATTTTACATCTGGTCATTTTCATATTCCTTTATAATATCCTGTAAAGCGTCCACAATATCAGCATTTTTAATGCCAGTGTTGCCTAAAAGGGAAGATACCATAGCAGAACATCTTGTCCTGCTGTCACCTTCTGCCTGGTAATACCTGTTAAACTGCATTGTTGCGTATTCATTAGCAGACAGTGAAGGACGGAAAAGCCTCCCATATGATTTGCCAAGTTTTGTTATTTTGTCAACTTTTATAGCACCTTTGCCCTCAAGGCTGCGCAGTATCCCTTGTATGGAAGAAGCTGGCCATGCCCTTTCAGGAATTCTTTCTGCTATTTCAGAAGCGCTTAGTGCATCTTCTGTACTCCATAATACTTTCATTGCTTCTTCCTCTTTAGGAGGTAAGTAGAAAAAATCTGGTTTTTGTTTTTTTTGCTTTGCCATTTTAATTTCCTGCTTTCTTAGTTATTAATTATTTTTTTAATTATATATTTTTTTCTGCATTATGTCAATTATAAAATTTAAGCAAAATTGTTTTTGTGAACAATTATAAAAATGATATTGACAAATTAAAATAATAAAACTATACTTTAAAGATGAAATTAAAAAATGAAATTATTTTTGGCTCAGAAAACAAAATGCAGGCAGATATTATAAAAATATAAGCTGCCAGTTTTGGAAATGGATAATTTATGTGTAATAGTGGTGATATAAAAAAGAAAAATATTTTGTCTGGAATATGGCTGTTGCTGGTTTTTTGTATAATACATATACTGGTTGTCCCGGATTATGGTGATGATGTAAAATTTGTGAAAATAATGGAACGGTATGGCTATAATATTTTCCAGGTATTATACCACCGTTATAATACCTGGAGTTCCCGGATATTTATTGAGTTTTTTGATTTTATTGTCCCATGTTTTCCAGTATATATATGGAAGGTATTAGATATTATTTTTTGCCTGCTGCTATGGAGGATGTCTTTGGTTTACATAAAAGATGGTTTCCTGTCAGCGTTATGCCTGCTGGCATATCCTTTTTTCCATATGGGTTCTGCAGGGTGGCAGGTAACAACGGTTGTTTATTTATGGACTTTTGTGGTATGGCTTGCTGTGGTTTCAGGTATCAAATCAGATAAAAAAGGTATTTTGTGTATTGTGGCAGGAACGGCAGTTGCAACTAATATGGAAGTCCTGGCAGTTATACATATCCTGGTATCAGGTATGTGGCTTTTTTATCTGGTATGTTTCCAGGATAATAAAGTGTTTCTTAAACCACATGGAAGTATTCCTGGATATATTAAAGACAGGTTAAATAAGAACCCAGTAATGAAAAAGCTGTCTGTTTCCCTTGTTGTTGCACTGCTTAATCTGATAAATGCTTTATTGTGCCCGGGAAATTCAATCCGTAAAATAAAAGGTGCCAGTAAAGATTTTCCAGCATTTTTTGAAACTTCATTCTGGGACAGGCTAAGGATATGTATTGCATCAACAATAGAACATTTTACATCAGTACCAGATGCCATTTTTATCACAATATCAGTGCTGGCAGGGGTGCTTTGTTACCAGAGGATGAAAGGATATAAGAGATATATTGGGTTTGTTCCCGCCATAATCTGTACAGCCTTGACAATATATTTTTTCATTACAAGAATAATTAAAACACATACAGTTAGTTACCTGCGTCCTGATGTGGCTGCCTGTACAGGCAGTACAGAATATATAATGCAGTGGGTGATGGTGGCTTTTGGGATAATTTACCTGGCTGCAATGCTATGGTCACTTGTATGTTGCTGTGACGGGCTGGAAGAGTGTTATTTAGTGGGGGGGGGTATACTGTATAGGGCTTATAGGCAGGTTTGTACTTCTTTTTTCGCCAACAATGGTTGCCTCTGGAACCAGGGTATATTTTTATTTCTATATGTCAATGGTTTTTTGTATAGGACGGCTTATGGGTAAAGTCAAAAATAAAAAAATAACAAATTTTTTGTTGCTGGTCCTGCTGTCAGGGGTAGTTATGAATGTCCTGGTAATTGCCATAAAAGGGCATTAAAACTGTTTTTCAAAATTTTTTAAGAATATTTAAAACAAGTATTTGATTTTTAGCTGGTTTGTGTTATAATCGTGTAGCTGATAAGAATAAAAGAGATGTTTGGAAAGACCGTTTTTGGAAATCTGTTCAGGATACGGTCTTTTTTCACGGGGACAAAGTAAAATATAAAGGGTTGCAGAATTTTATCAGTATACCAGGACATCCGTGGTATTTTTAAATACAGGTAACAGAGAATGGTTACAGACAGCTATATATTGTAACGCAAAACACGTTCCAGTGTTTTAGAAAGGAATTTTTTTATATTATGAATTTTGAAGAATTATGTTTAGACCCGAGGATTTTAAAGGCAGTGACAGAGATGGGATTTGAGCAGGCAAGCCCTATACAGGCACAGGCTATCCCGGTTGCCATTGATGGCAAAGACCTGATAGGACAGGCACAGACAGGTACTGGTAAAACCGCTGCATTTGGCATACCTTTGTTACAGAGGGTTGACCCGCATAATAAGAAGCTGCAGGCAGTTGTATTATGCCCGACAAGGGAGCTTGCTATACAATGTGCTGATGAAATACGTAAGTTTGCGAAATTCATGCATGGAATAAAAATACTGCCTATTTACGGCGGGCAGGATATTTCAAAGCAGATACGCTCACTTAAAGGGGGTACACAGGTTATAATCGGCACGCCAGGCAGGGTTATTGACCATATTAACCGCCATACCCTTAAAATGCAGAATGTAGGTATGGTGGTGCTTGATGAGGCTGATGAAATGCTTAACATGGGCTTTAGGGAGGATATTGAAACAATCCTTGAAAATATGCCGGAAGAGCACCAGACACTGCTTTTCTCCGCAACAATGCCAAAGCCTATTATGGAGATTGCAGGGAATTACCTTAAAAAACCTGAAATTATCAAGGTAGTAAAGAAAGAACTTACTGTCCCTAAGATTGAGCAGTATTATTATGAAGTAAACCCACGTAAAAAAAGCGAAGTGCTTTCAAGGCTTATTGATATGTACGACCCTGAGCTTTCCCTTGTATTCTGCAATACTAAGCGCAAGGTAGATGAGCTTGTTGAAGATTTAAAGGGCAGGGGGTATTTTGCAGCAGGGCTTCATGGCGATTTAAAACAATCACAGCGTGACAGGGTAATGGGCGGTTTCCGTAACGGGCGTACAGATATTCTTGTGGCTACGGACGTTGC
>DKYP01000064.1:1773-6483 GCA_002499945.1 Lachnoclostridium sp. UBA7097 | reverse complement strand
CAGGATGATGAATATTATGTACACAGGATAGGAAGGACAGGGCGTGCAGGCAGGACGGGGCGTGCATTTACACTTGTGGTCGGGCGTGAAATATATAAGCTTAAAGATATACAGAGATATTGTAAAACAAAGATTAAACGCCAGCCTATACCATCTGTTAATGATATTACTGAAATTAAAGCAGATAAAATTTTAGAGAAGGCTTCCGGTATAATTGAAAATGAAAATCTTGGAAAAATGGTTGATATTCTGGAAGAACATCTTGATGAAAAAGATTATTCATCACTTGAAATGGCTGCTGCCCTTCTTATGATGAATATGGGCGAGGGTGAATTTACAGAAGAAATGAAAACAGAGGACTTTGGCGATACTGGTGCAGAACCAGGAATGGTGCGCCTGTTTATTAATATTGGCAAGAAACAGAAAGTACGTATAGGTGATATACTCGGGGCAGTTGCAGGTGAATCTGGAATGGAAGGAAAACTTGTCGGTGCTATTGATATGTATGATAAATATACATTTGTGGAAGTGCCAAGGGAGTATGCTTCAGATGTTATAGATGCAATGAAAGATGCAAAGATTAAAGGTAAATCTGTAAATGTAGAGCCAGCCAATAAAAAAGATTAAAACTTAATTTAATATAGCGGGACCTAAAAGTATGTATTACTTTGCAGCAGGCATTATATAAAACGCCAGCAGAGTAAAACATACTTTATTTTTTTATAATTATAATTTTGGTAATTGACAGGAAAATAAAGATATGCTATTATGAAACTACCACAGTAGTGTGAGAGGAGGTGCAATATGTGGATATTAAATTATTTGACTCAGAGTTAAAAGTAATGGATGTACTCTGGCGTGAAGGTGATACTACTGCGAAGCATATTTCAGATGTCCTTAAAGAGGAGATTGGATGGAATATGAATACTACATATACACTTATAAAAAGGTGTATAAAAAAAGGGGCTATTGAACGTTCCGAACCAAAGTTTATGTGCCATGCTTTAATTCCAAAAGAAGAAGTACAGGAAGCAGAAACTAATGAGTTAATTAATAAAATTTATGATGGCTCGGCAGATAAACTATTTACAGCGTTACTTGGCAGGAAAAAGCTTTCTGCAAAACAAATTGAAGATTTGAAAAAGATTGTCGGGGAACTTGAGTAAATTTATAAACACATTAAGAAGGATTTTGTTAGCCGGAATTATGAAAGGATAAGCTGCAGGTGTTATTAAGCTGTGGCATGGTATGGAAAATGGACTTGATAAAGATGTGTTTTCCGGCTTCGGTTATTATTCTTGTAATTATTGTATGCCGGGCTTTGTTTATAAACAAGCTGCCAAAGAAAGTGTTTTTAATTTTATGGGCTGTTGCATTGTCACGCCTGTTAATACCATATTCACTACCATCTGTATCCAGTATTTATTCTTTAGCAGGGCAGAGCCGGTTTATAATGGAAAAAGCAGAGGGAATAATAGATAGTACAGAGGCAAAACAGGAGTATGAAAAAAATGCAGGAAATATTATTACAGAAGAGGACAATAAAAAAAAGGGATTGCCTATACTGGGGATTATCTGGCTGGCAGGCTTTATAATTTCTGCATTAGTATTTATAGCAGCATATATTTTATGTTATAGAAGATTTTGCACTTCACTGCCAGTAAATAACGAATTTGCAGAAGAATGGTTAAAATCCCATAAAACCATAAGGCGTCTTTCAATACGGCAGTCTGGTTTTATTAAATCTCCTTTATCATATGGTATTTTCCATCCTGTAATTTTAATGCCGGAAACAACAGACTGGGAAGATTCAGAAAAGCTTTTGTATATTTTAGAGCATGAATTTGTCCATATAAAAAGGCTTGATGCAGTTACTAAATTGCTGGTAATTACTGCTGCCAGCATATACTGGTTTAACCCGCTGGTATGGGCAATGTATATTCTTGTAAACAGGGACATTGAATTATCATGTGATGAAACTGTGGTCAGGCATTTTGGCGAAAAATCAAAAGCAGCCTATGCATTTGTCCTTATCAGCATGGAGGAAGAGAAAAGCGGCATTATCCCATTAGGGAACAGTTTTAGCAAAAATGCAGCCGAAGAAAGGATTACCGCCATTATGCAGATTAAAAAAGTTTCAAAGGCAGCATATATAAAAGCTTTTTTATTAATTGCCATAGTGGTGTCAGTTTTTGCTACTTCTGCAGAAAGTACAGGCAGGCAGAAAGAAGTGCTTACTGGCAAAGATGGAATTACAGGCAGTCCTGGTACAAAAGAAAACGCCTTACAGGAAGATGAACCCTCTGTTACATATAGTAATGTTTTAGGGGAAATAGCCGCGGGAATAGCAGCAAAGGGGGACTATGATGCATTGTATGGTATTGCCCCTTTTGTAAAACAAGAAGATTTAAATAAGATTGCAAAACAAATAGAAACAAAAGGGGATTATGAGGCACTAAAAGACCTGGCACCGTTTATGCAGGAATTTTAATTGTGTTATAAAATGAACAAAAATTTCCAGAAAGGGGTAATTTTTATGGTTAAAACTAAATTATTTAAAGCAGCCTGTATAGTATTAGCAGCTGGTACTATTTGTATTATACCAGCAAATGTAATGGAAGCATCAAGAACCCCTGTTACTATTGCAGGGAATACCAGTACGCAGAAAATGAAGAAAAAAGTTACTGCCAAAAATAAGGTTACTGTAAAGAAAAAAGAGAACAGCGTAGTTATTAATACAAGTTTATCAGAAAAAGACCAGGAAAAACTTTTTAAACAGTACAAGAAATATGATATTGGGAAAAAAGATGGCATATTATATTATAAAAATAAAAAAATACGCTGTTTTGCCGATATTTACAGTGTGCAGGCTGTAAATGAAGGAGGAGGGGTATTACGTAACTCCAAGAGTATATATTCATATTTTAATGAAGATGGAAAGGCTGATATATGTATAGAGCGTGAAGATGTCAATGCTGGTGAAAGCTGGTCATTTGGAAAAATCATCCACCAGTGGAAGTCATTTGAAAATGTAGCATTTGCCATGCCTGAAAAGGTTATAAACAAATTGTTAGAGGATAGCATTAAAAATAGAAATTATAAAGATTTAGAAAACCTTATTCCATTTGCAGGCAAAGAAAGTATAAATAATGCTGCAAAGCAGATGTTAGCAAATGGTGATTATAAAATGATTGAAACCCTGGCATGGAATACAGGCACAGATGTATTAGGGGAAATTGCAGTACAGCTTGCAGAAAAAGGGCAGTGTGATGTACTCCAGAATATAACCTGCTTTATAGATAAAAAAGATTTAGATAAAATAGCAGGACTTCTTTGCAATAAAGGCAGATATAATGCATTATCC
Source organism: Lachnoclostridium sp. UBA7097 (assembly GCA_002499945.1). Classification (GTDB taxonomy): domain Bacteria; phylum Bacillota; class Clostridia; order Lachnospirales; family Lachnospiraceae; genus Butyribacter. Next base: position 3,119 of record DKYP01000064.1, on the reverse strand, counting down.
AGCATAGCATGGGCAATAGATACAGATACTATAAACAAATGTGCCAGGCAGTTTGCAGAAGAGGGGAAATATGATGCACTTTGTAATATAGCATGGGCAGTTAGCGGGGATGCAATAGGGGAAATTGCAAGTTACCTCGCAGAGAACCGCCAGTATGACCCGTTAATAAATATAATCTGCTTTTTAACAAAAGAAGATACAGACAAAATAGCTGTGCAAATTTATGAAAAAGGTGAGTATACAGCACTGGGTGATATAGCATGGGCTATAAGCAAAGACACTTTAGAAAAAATTGCAAAAGAACTGGCAGACAAAGGCAATTATAATGCACTTATGGTAATAGTCCCGTTTTTAGCATAAACTTTAAGACTGTTAATAATCTATGGCATTTATATGCCCTGTATATATACTTCTATATGCTGTTTTGCATGTATATGGCAGCACATGGTGCAGTGGTTGCCAGGAAACAGCAACTCCTTCTTTAAGTGAAATGTTTTTCACAGGGCATATTTTATGCATAAACCACAGCTGGTAATTTCTGGCTGTGGTATTTTGTAAAATAATTACTGGATTATCTTATAAAGTTCTTCTTTCCCGTTCTGGTATGATGAATTTATCTCCCTGTATAAACTATTATAAAAATCTATTGCTGCCTGTTGTCTTTCTTTAGCAATTTCTGTTCCCTTTTTAGTATAAAATCTGGAATACAAATTTTCGAGTTTGTATTTATATTCATGGAAAAAAGAAGGGGCAGTGTCATTTTCACCATTTGAAACTGTCCCATCAGGCAGCAGGGAATATAATGGTTCAGAAACAGCACCTTTATAAACAAGACTTCTTGCCATTCCTATTGCCCCTGACACATCTAATTTATCAGCATCAAATAAAATCTTAGCCTCCATGCTGGCTGGCGGGTTATTACTTCTGAACCTGTGTGTTTGTATACAGTATTTAACTTTTTCAGCATAATCTTTTTCAAAACCATTATTTATAAGGAAATTATATGCTTTAACGCCACCTGCCATTGCATGGCATACAGAAGAATCCTCAAACTGCTCCTTACGTGCAATGTCATGTAATAAACATGCACATATTAAAATATCATAATCTATATTAATTTCAGTCTTTGCAATATCCAGTGCATTATAAAGTACCCTGTATATATGTTCCTTATCATGCGCACTGTCATCCATACATGAAAGCATAAAATTTTCAAACAGGGAATAAGTTTCTTTATTCATTATAAACACAACCTCCTTTTTTATATAATGGTTACTTTAGCTGCCTGTCTTTATTATTTTACTATAAATACAATTTAGTTACAATAAAAAACAGAAAACCCTCTA
>DKYP01000064.1:0-1503 GCA_002499945.1 Lachnoclostridium sp. UBA7097 | reverse complement strand
AAACAGAAAACCCTCTAAAGGTTTTCTGCTTAACAATTTTTTTCAATACCAGGGATTTATTAAATAAAATTTAAATATTATTGTGGTATTTTAGGATATTCTATATTAAAAATATCTTCGCCATATGGTATATCAAGTGTATAATCTTCTTTTAATGTATATTCATTTCCATTTATTTTGAATACAGTCCCTGGTTCGTAGTCATGGAAAAACCGGCCTTTTTGTGTAATAACATCATATTCATGGTCATAATCTTCTTTTTTTTCTATCATTCTTGATATTTTGTTTTGTGAATAAAATAAAGTCCGGCTTTCTTCTTTCATTTTAACGGTGAAAAAACCTGGCTTAATACCAGCTTCTTCCATATAATCTTCTACTTCTTCATATTCAAAGTTCCTGCCTGGTAAATCCGGGCCTGTAATATTCATCATATCATTCCAGAAATCCATATAATGGTATGCCTGTTTATCATATACTACACCACGCATATATTCTGTTAAAACTGCACCAAAACCTGCTCTGCCTGACTGCATATAATGTTCTTTTCCATCTTTTGACACATATTTAAAATACTTGTGCATACCAAAAGAAATTACATTATTTTCTGCTTTTACTTCCATTAAATTTTTTTGGTTAATAGGAGGGATGGATTCTTTTTTAAAATAAAAACCATCAAATCCCATTAAATCACCCTTAACGCAATACCAAGGCCCTTCATTAAGTTTATCAACAATTTCCCAAGAGATAAACCCTTTTACAATATTAATTTTTAAACAATCTTTTTTAGAAGCTTCTTTCTGGTAAGTTATGCACTGGAACTTGTCTGTAATATTAAACCCGGATGTATATGTATCTGTATAAAACAGGTTTTGTGCTTTATGCACATTGTTTCCCTGTTTGCCAGGCTTTGATAACCGTTCCCTGTCAATTTGGTTTAAAATATCCATTGTTTGTATGTTTATATATGTATTAGCAGTCATTTCTGTTACTCCCTCCTTTGGAATTATTATAATTACATGGCAGTATATAACTATAAAAAAACTGCCATGTAACCATTTTATAAATTTATTTATAGAGCCTAATATGCGTTAAATACAATTTCGTTGTTAGGTAAATATTCTGATTTTACAGGATAAACAAAATACATTGTAAATTCGGCATCTATGGCTTTATTTTTTATACAGCCTATTTTAAATTCCCAGTCAGAGCATACTTTTAATCCATATGTTGCAACCTCTTTTTTTGGGATACATTATATACATTATTAGTATATGTATCGGACATTTGTAATTTATAAATAAGCATATTTTAATATTATTTAATAAAGAAAATAATATTGTACTAATATCTGACAAAATTAATATATATATTATGGAATGGGCTATATAATAATAAATGTAATTTATAATACATTACTAAAATATAAAACGGCATTATAGCAGAAAATATCTCCAGCCTGATTTAAAGAAAACAGAAGCCGCCAAAATGTAAATTAGCTGGCAA
>DKYP01000132.1:576-8433 GCA_002499945.1 Lachnoclostridium sp. UBA7097 | reverse complement strand
AAAAAATGGGGAAACTCAAAAAAATTCACGTCTTGACAAATCCGCCCTGCTGATATAAAATACATCAATAAAAATAATAACCCACAACACGTTGATAAGAAGAGTAAGCTGTATATCCGCAATTAAAGAGAGAGATGGAAGCTGGGAACATCTTATTGCATTACAGCCGAAGACTACCTTGGAGTGGCCCTAATCCGGCCCGGTAACTACGTTATAGTTATTACAAGCTGCAATGGAAAGTTTTCCATTGAATCAGGGTGGAACCGCGGTATATTGTATATAACGTCCCTTCTGGCATAATGCCAGAGGGGATTTTTTAGTTTGTGCCTGTGCACTGCTGCCACAAACTTATTTAGCAATAAAGCAGTGCAGAAATGAGGTAGATTATGAAAGTAACTTTAAAAGATGGTTCATTTAAGGAATATGCTTCTGCAATGCCTGTTATTGACATTGCAGCTGATATCAGTGAAGGGCTTGCAAGGGCAGCATGTGCAGCTGAACTTGACGGGCAGGTTGTTGATTTACGTACTGTAATTGATAAGGATTGTGAATTAAATATCCTTACATTTGACAGTGAAGGCGGAAAGAAAGCCTACCGCCATACATGTGCGCATGTTATGGCAGAGGCGGTACAAAACCTTTATCCTGAAGCAAAGCTTACAATAGGGCCTGCCATAGATAATGGTTTTTATTACGATTTTGATATGCCAAGCCTTTCAAGGGAAGACCTTGATAATATTGAAAAAGAGATGAAGAAGATTATTAAAAAGGGTGATAAACTTGAAAGGTATACACTGTCCAAAGAGGAAGCCGTAAAACTTATGACAGAGAGGGAAGAACCTTATAAGGTGGAAATGATTAATGAACACCCGGATACAGATACCCTTACGTTTTATAAACAGGGGGATTTTGTAGAATTTTGTGCAGGACCGCACCTTATGAGTACAAAGCAGATTAAGGCATTTAAACTTACATCTTCTTCGGGCGCATACTGGAGGGGTGATGAGCATAATAAAATGCTTACACGTATATATGGTACTGCATTTAATAAAAAGCAGGATTTGGAAGATTACCTTGCATATCTTGAGGATATTAAGAACCGTGACCATAACAAACTCGGACGTGACATGGATTTATTTACAACTGTAGATGTAATAGGGCAGGGGCTGCCGCTTTTAATGCCAAAAGGGACTAAAATAATACAAAAGCTCCAGCGCTGGATTGAAGACCTTGAGGATAATGAGTGGGGTTATGTCAGGACTAAAACACCACTTATGGCAAAGTCGGATTTATATAAGATTTCGGACCACTGGGGACATTATAAAGAGGGAATGTTTATACTTGGCAATGATGATGAGGACGAAGAGGGCAACAGTGTATCGGGAAATGATATATTTGCGCTGCGTCCTATGACATGCCCGTTCCAGTATTATGTTTATAAGGCAAGGCAGAAATCATACCGTGACCTTCCATACAGGATGGGGGAAACTTCAACACTTTTCCGTAATGAGGATTCAGGGGAAATGCACGGGCTTACACGTGTACGCCAGTTTACTATTTCAGAGGGGCATCTTGTATGTACCCCGGAACAGATTGCAGATGAGTTTAAAGGCTGTGTTGAACTTGCAAGGTACTGCCTTAAGACACTTGGTTTAGAAGAAGATGTAACATACCGTATGTCTAAGTGGGACCCTGAAAGTCCAGATAAGTATCTTGGTACAGCAGAGGAATGGGACAGGGTAGAAGGTGCAATGCGTGAAATCCTTGATGATATAGGGCTTGAATATACAGAAGAAGCAGGGGAAGCTGCTTTTTACGGACCTAAGCTTGATATCCAGGCAAAGAATGTATATGGCAAGGAAGATACAATGATTACAGTACAGCTTGATATGTTCCTTTCAGAACGTTTTGATATGTACTATATAGATGAGAATGGTGATAAAAAGCGTCCTTATATTATACACAGGACATCAATGGGCTGTTATGAGCGCACACTTGCATGGCTTATTGAAAAATATGCAGGCAAATTCCCGACATGGCTCTGCCCTGAGCAGGTGCGTGTGCTTCCTATATCAGAGAAGTTTAAAGATTATGCAGAAAAAGTCCTTGCAGAACTTAAGAAAAACGGCATAGATGCAACAGTTGACAACCGTTCAGAGAAAATCGGGTATAAGATACGTGAAGCAAGGCTTGACAAACTTCCATATATGCTTGTTGTTGGCGCAAAGGAAGAAGAAGCAGGAAAAGTATCAGTAAGAAGCCGTTTTGCAGGGGATGAAGGGCAGAAGGATTTACAGGAATTTATAAATGATATCTGTAAGGAAATACGCACAAAAGAAATACGCAAGGAAGAAGTGGCAGAGGAAGCAAAACAGTAATAACAGCCTGGAATTATTATATCTGGCTAAGAAAGGCGGGTTTTATACCTGCCTTTTTCCACGTTTTGTTAAAGATATCTGGTTAAAATGCCGATTTAATTAAATAGATATAAACGATAATCAGAAAGGTACATATACGGTGAGAAGTCTATGAATATTAAAGATATTATGCACCCACAGGCGGCAGCCAGGACAGGCGCTATGCCAGATAAAAACCCGTTTCTGTCTATTGGCAGGAAAGGCCAGGTTGTTGAAGGGGTAGTATCAAAAGTATCAGATAAGATTTCCATCAGCTTTAACGGGATAGAGGTTGCAGTGCCTCATTCCGCAGTACGGAATGCCACGGAAGGCGAAACAAGAAAATTTCAAATCATGGACGTATCGAAAGACAATATTGTACTGAAAGAGGTTGGGAATACTTATAACCAGGGCATGCCTGTGACACCTGCAAGTGCAAAAGTGCCAGAAAATGCCGGGGTTTACAGTAAAAACAGCAATATAAAAGATAACGCACAGGTGGCAGCAGAAGATAAAGAAGCAGTTAAGAATATAGCTATCCTTACTGGTGAAGATTACGAAAGTATTGAGAAAGAAGAAGGCAGTATAGAGGACTGCAAGGAAGAGGACCTTGAACGTGCCGCACAAAGGGTAAAGGAACAGAAAGAGTGGAAAGAGTTTTACCAGGAAAGCAATAAAGAACTGTGCAGGCAGTTACAGGAGGGTCTTGAAAATATCCAGAAACAGGGATTCCTCGACCAGAAAAGTGAATCACAGATTGCACAGATTTTACGTGAAGCAGATATACCGGCTACGCTTGAAAATATATCAAGGGTGGTTTCGGCTTTGCAGATGAGCCAGACGGCATGGGTTATGTCTGATAATGCAAAGTCTTACATAATAAGCAAGGGGATGTCCCCTACTATTGAAAATATTTACCATGGGCAGTATTCAGGAAGTGATGCATATGACATGTCTGTATATGACCAGGAGTTATGGGGGCAGCTTAAAGGGCAGATTGAAGATATTATAGGCCTTGCGGGGCTTGGAACCCAGACTGCCACAGATGATGCAAAGTGGCTTTTAGCGAATGACCTGCCAATAACTATAGATAACTTAAGGACACTTGATGTACTGCGTGGCATTAAAGAAAATATGACACTTGACAAGGCACTTGTGCAGATTGTACAGGCTATGGCAGCAGGCAGTGAAGCAGAACAGGCGGTGCTTGATACATCACAGTTTATAATAGCAAGGGATATAATTAATGGCTTTAATTCTGTTAAAGACGGGGATATAATTACAGCTATTAATATTATGGCAAATAATGCCGCACAGTATAATACAGGCGCAGATGGTGAGGTACAGGAACTTAGCCTTGCCCTTTTAAAACAGGCTGGCAAAGAAAATGAAAACAATAGTAACAGTGCTGCAAATACAGCAGTTATACCAGAAAACATTATAGACGGGATGTCAGAGCAGGAGATACAGGCAGTTATAGCTAAGAAGAATATAGCAGAGATATGCCTTAAGATGACAGTACAGTCTGTGGGATTAATGGCAGGGAAAGGCATAAATGTTGAAACTGCCCCGCTTGAAAGTATTGTAAAGGAATTAAGGGAAATAGAGAACGCTTATTATATGGCAAGGTTTGGCATACAAGGTGATATGGCAGACAAAGAACTAGGGCTTATGCAGGAAGCCCTGCAGAAGACATCAGATATTGCAAATGCACCTGCATCAGTAATCGGAATGGGTATAAGGCAGATGAACCTTATATCATTTAACGAACTCCATGCTGCGGCTGTAAGCGAAACAGCAAACAGGAACCAGTTTATGGAAACTTATGAAAAAGTGGCAACAGAGCCTGACAAGAATTTTGGTGATTCCATTGAAAAGGCATTCCAGAGAAGTGTCCCCGATATCCTGCAAAGCCTTGGGCTTGAAGATACACAGGCGAATGAGAGGGCAGTCAGGATACTTGGTTACAACAGCATGGAGATTACAGAAGATAATATTAGTGCTGTTAAAGAATATGATGCTTCCCTTAACAGGATAATTGACAATATGAAACCATCAGTTGTACTTGATATGATAAGGAATGGCAGCAACCCTCTTAATAAGTCAATAGAAGAACTGGACAGGGAACTGGCAGGCATTGCTTATGATAAAGGTGTTACACCAGAAGAAAAATACAGCAGGTATTTATGGCAGTTAGAGAGAAGCAACGCTATTACAGAGCAGGAGAGGGACGGATATATAGGGGTCTACAGGCTGCTTAATAATATAGAAAAAACTGATGGTGCCGCAATTGGTGCTGTTATACAGAGTAAAAGGGAGATGACACTTGGCAACCTTCTTTCTGCTGTAAGGAGTATTAAAGGAAGCGGTATTGATGTAGAAGTTGATAATGATTATGGAAGGCTTGAAAGCCTTGTATACCATAGCAAGCCTATAACCATGCAGCTTGACAGTGGTTTTAACCCAGACAGCGGGGAGAGCGGGCAGGACAGTGGCAACAGGTATTACCAGGGGCTTGTTTCAGAAGCAATAGATAATATTACACCAGACAGTGTTAATGAAATGTCAGATGGTGATATGGAGAAAATCCTTGATACTTCACTTGAAAAGTTTGCCGAAGAAATGAAATCCAGGTCACCAGAAAATAAACTGATGAGGGAATATTATGATAAGCAGGCGGAAGAGGTACGTGATATGATGCAGAACCGTGCAGAGGCAGATTTATATCTTGCCAATATGCAGATACCTGTTACAGTCGCATCTTTAGGCGCTGCAATACAGATGATTAAAGAAGGTTACAGCCCGGTAAAAGAATGTTATAACAGAAGAAACATTTTAGGGGAAAAAGAGAAAAAAGAATTTGAAGAAACAGCAGACAATATGGCGGAGTCACTGGACTCTGAAGAAAGTATAAAATCAGAGTGTGAAAAGGCCAGGAAATATATGGAAGAAATTCTTTCAAGGTCATACTGTGAGCCTGATATTACATCTGATGAACTTATGAAGCTTAAATCACTTGGCAGGGGGATACAGTTGCATGGCATGATGGCAGGCAGAAGAAGTTATGATATTCCTGTAATTACTGGTGATACAGTTACCAATATGAATGTAACAATATTAAGCGGACAGGATGATAAAGGCAAAGTTAGAATTTCTATCAGTAATGCAAATGAGGATGGAAACGGGCAGAATTTAAACATATCAGCAGAATTTAAAATATCAGGCAGTGCTGTAAAAGGAATTGTATCCTGCAGCAACAGGGAAGCTTATGAAATGGTTAAGGAAAGCAGCATGGAATTAAAAGAAAATATGGCAGATGCCGGTTTTGAAGTTAAAAACATATCATGCAGCCTTGGCACACCACGGGGCGGGATTCCTGATGAAAAGATTAACCTTGGCAATAATGCATCAACATCTGTTTTATATAAGGCAGCAAAGATTGCAACATGTTATCTTTCAGGAGTAGTTAAGAATATAGAAAACCAGTAAGCTGTTTTATATAATACTTGTAAATATAACAGTGTAATTATGAAAGGATGGTATATAGATGAAGATTAACCATAATGTAACAGCGCAGATAGCAAATGTAAATTTAAAGAAAGATGAAAGAAGGGTTTCTGCAAGCCTTGAAAAGTTAAGTTCAGGTTATAAGATTACAAAAGCAGCAGATGATTCAGCAGGGCTTGCAATATCAAATAAGATGCGTAACCAGATAAGGGCATTAAACCAGGCTTCAAGAAACTCAGAGGATGGCCAGTCCGTTGTCCAGACTGCGGATGGCGCTTTAAATGAAGTTACTTCTATACTACAGCGTATACGTGAACTTACAGTACAGAATGCTAATGATACATATACAATAGAAGACCGTGCAGCTTCACAGAATGAAATAGACCAGCTTCTTGATGAGATAGACCGTATTTCAAGCACTACAGAGTTTAACGGGAAAGGTCTTCTTGATGGTTCATCAGCAAGGTCAATTACAAGCAGTGCAGACGGGATACAGGCACTTAAGGCATCACTCCAGGTTCCAAGCGGGGATTACCAGTTCAGCGTATCAGAACTGCCACAGCCTGCCGTTGCGGAGGATATTGAGTTTACAATACCCGGGACATTGTTTATTAATAATACCAATGTAGAAATAACTGCTGATGATACAGAAGAAACTGCTTCACAAAAAATTCTCGATATATGTAATAAAATGGATATTGATGTAGAATTTTCAGGTACTTCATGTACATTTACAACAAAGGCAGCAGGAGATAACCAGCATATAACTATAAGAAATTCTGATGGACAGAACCAGTTATTTATGGGTTCTGATGCACAGATAGAACTGGGTGATGGATTCTCTGAAAATGCCAAGGTTACAGCAGATGGAGGCCATGTTACAATTATAGATAATGGCGGTTTTGAGATGCTTGTTGAGATACCATTTGAAATTCCGGAAGGTTCATCAGGGGATGTTGATGTTACATTAAAAGTATATGATGCAGGGTATATGGGAGTGCAGATTGGCGCTAATGAAAACCAGATGCTGGACATGAATTTTGATGAAGTATCATGCAACACCCTTTCGTTACGTGATTCTAACGGGCAGCGTCTTATAAATGTATGTTCCCAGCATGGTGCAGAGATGGCAATAGCATCTCTTGATGTTGCTATTGAAAGAGTTTCTGCAACACGTTCAGAACTTGGTGCATACCAGAACCGTCTTGAAGATACAACATCAAGCCTTGATGTTGCAGCCTACAACATGACCAATTCCATGTCCCGTATTATTGATACTGATATGGCAGATGAAATGACACAGTATACACAGCTTAATGTATTAACACAGGCAGCTACTACCATGCTTTCACAGGCAAACAGCAAACCACAGGAAATTATGAACTTATTACAGGGGATGTAAACTGTAACACCAGATTAGGGATTTCATTATGGAAAGGTATTGGATAATATGGATAAAGAGCAGATAAGAGGGTATACAGCCCGTATTTCACAGGCAAACAGAAGCGGGCTGGTGGTTATTGTATATGAACTTTTTGCTTATAGTATGGATATGGCAAAAAAGGCATTTAATGATAATGACAAAGATACAGCTGTAAAATATCTTAGGAAAGCACAGGAATGTGTTTGCGAACTTAAAAGAAGCCTGGATTTCCATTATGGGATTTCATATAATCTTGCAAGTTTATACAGATATGTAAACGGGCTGCTGGTAACTGCCATTACAAGGCGTGAGCCAGCAGGCTTAGATGAGATAAATAAAGTTATGGAAAGCCTCCATAGTGCATTTGAAGAAGTAGCAAAGCAGGATACATCAGGGGCAGTTATGCAGAATACACAGCAGGTGTATGCAGGACTTACATATGGAAAAGGGAAATTAAATGAAGTCTTTATGAATGGGAATGAGCGTTCAAGGGGGTTTATGGCTTGATTTAATGGCTGGCAATTCCAAAGT
>DKYP01000132.1:0-303 GCA_002499945.1 Lachnoclostridium sp. UBA7097 | reverse complement strand
GCTGGCAATTCCAAAGTGGTTTTATAGAAACCACTTTTGGAATTGCCAGCTAATTTACATTCTGGCTGTAAAACCTGGAGTTTATAAAAACTCCTTAATCTTTTCCGCAGTCTGTGTTGCTGATGTTTCATCTATATTATCTGGTACATATTTCATTATAATTCCATCATCTGTATTGCGTGGGATAAGGTGTACGTGCAGGTGGAATACGGTCTGTCCTGCTGCTTCGCCGTTATTCTGGAGTACATTCAGCCCGTCATAACCGAAGGCGTTTTTAATTGCCCCGCCGCATTTTTTGGCAAC
>DKYP01000028.1 GCA_002499945.1 Lachnoclostridium sp. UBA7097 | reverse complement strand
GAATGCAAGACGCAGGGATTGCTACTACATGACGCAATTCCCCCTGCCAATCCACCGCCTAAAGGCAGTGGGTTTCCTTGCTGTTTTATTATGAAAGAAAAAAAAGGCTTTTTTAGCAGGTTAAAAGAGGGGCTGGCAAAGACACGTGATAATCTGGTAGCAGGCATTGATTCAATTTTCAAAGGTTTTTCTGAAATTGATGAGGATTTCTATGAGGAACTGGAAGAAGTCCTTATTATGGCAGATATAGGTGTTGCCACCACTGAGAAAATTATTGGGAATTTAAGGCAGAAAGTTAAAGAGCAGAAAATAAAGGAAATAGAAGTATGCCGCCAGCTCCTTGTGGATTCAATAAAAGAACAGATGCGTGTTGATGAAAATGCTTATGACTTTGAAAAAGAAGTTTCTGTTGTTATGCTTATAGGCGTAAACGGTGTTGGAAAAACTACATCTGTAGGCAAGCTGGCAGGGCAGTTTAAAAACAATGGCAAAAAAGTTGTACTTGCTGCTGCCGATACATTCAGGGCGGCAGCTATTGAGCAGCTTACAGAATGGGCTAACAGGGCAGGCGTTGAAATAATATCAGGACAGGAGGGCGGCGACCCGGCCTCTGTTGTCTTTGATGCAGTAAACGCCGCCAAAGCAAGGAATGCAGATGTGCTTATATGTGATACAGCAGGAAGGCTTCATAATAAGAAGAACTTAATGGAAGAACTTAAAAAGATTAACCGCATAATTGACAGGGAATTTCCGGCAGCACACAGGGAAACACTTGTTGTGCTTGACGGGACCACAGGACAGAATGCACTTGCACAGGCAAAACAGTTTAACGAAGTGGCAGATATAACAGGCATAATCCTTACAAAACTTGATGGCACAGCCAAAGGTGGGATTGCCATTGCAATACAGTCTGAAATGAACATACCTGTAAAATATATAGGTATTGGCGAAAAGATAGATGACCTCCAGAAATTTGATGCAGATTCATTCGTAGATGCATTATTTTCAGTGAAAAAAAGCGGGGCAGATAAAACACAAGTCTAATGGCAATATTTGCATATTGGATATGGCAAAGGAAAAAGCAATATGAGAATAATATTTTGGAATACAGGTAAAAATGCCAGAATAAACCCATATATCAGGGATATTATAATTGATAATAAAGTGGATATTGCCATATTGGCAGAATACCAGGCAGATATCAGTAATCTCAAAGATATGTTATTTGCATATGGTATCAGTATGAACCAGTATTTATCACCAGGTTGTGCCAGAATTACTTTATTAGGACGGTATGAAAATGTAAAACCAGCTTTCCAGAATACATATTGTTCATTACAGGTTATCCGGGACAAATATATTTTAGGGAGCTTACATTTGCCCAGTAAAACGTATTGTGACAGAAGAAAAAAGGATATTATTATAAGAGAAATTATATATGAAATACAGGCATTAGAAAGAACATTATTGTGTGAGAATACAATAATTACAGGTGATTTTAATGAAAATCCTTATGAATCAGGATGTCTGGCTGCTGATACTTTTCACAGCCTGCCATGTTATACGGAAACAGAAAGGAAATACAGGGAAGTATTAAGAAACAGGTTTAAAATGTTTTATAATCCAATGTGGAATTTGTTTGGGGATTTTTCTTTTCCACCAGGAACATTTTATTATAATGGAAATAATGCAGAAAATCCATTTTGGAATATATTTGACCAGGTTATAATACGTCCATGTTTAAGAGAAAATTTTATAGATAGTGAACTAAAAATTATTTATAAAGCAGGGGAAGAGTGCCTGGCAGATAAGAAGAATAACAGACCTTGTAAAAAAATAAGTGACCATTTACCTATAGTATTTGAAGTTAAGGAGAAATGATTATGTCTTATAATTTAAATACAGAATATGAATTTAATAATGAAAATTTTGAAACGCCAGATTTAATATTGGAGGATATTTGCAAACAATTAAATAATATTACAAAGTCATTTGTACAGGGTAATGTTAAAAAATTTGATGGACAGATTGAGTCATATAGTATGCTGTCTATTGATACTGGTTTAAATAATATGCTTAAAGTAAATATCCAGGATGAATTGGGGGAAGTGGGGGACAAGGCAGTTTTAAGATATGAATTTTTTATTTCAGCCCCACAGATTAAAAACTATAAATACAGAATTATGTTTCTGGAATATGGTATAACAGGATACCCGGTAAAGATAGTATTAGAACAGGGGATAGCAGATGAATTAAATGATAAAGAAAATTCTGGTTATGTCTATGAAATAGAAACAAAACAAGAATTTGAAGATATTGTGGTACGGATTATAAATACTAAAAAAATAAGAAAAATAATACAGGATTTAATTAATATATCTGGAAAGGGATTAAAGGAATATATTTAAAATTCCATACAAACTGCAAAGAGGAGAGGATATATGAAATTATATCACGGCAGCAGCACAGGTAATATAAAAATATTAGAACCAAGGCTGGCAGACCATGACCGCCCATATGTATATATGGCAACCATTGATGTAATAGCTGCATTTTATTTGTGCAATGTTGTGGAAAGACCATATTACTGGTTTCCTTATGGATTTGAGAATAACAGTGCAATACCAGTATACCATGAATTGTATCCATATGCTTTAAAAGAAGTATCTGAGGGAATTAGCGGGTATATATATGAAATTGATGCAGAAGAAAGCCAGATTATACCATTTAAAAACATTCCATGTGCAAGGCTGGCAACAGAACCTGTCAAAGTAAAGAAATGTACCAGGGTAGATAATGCATATAATTTGTTTATGGGGTATACCAGGCAAGGGAAAATGAAAGTGGGTTATTTTAAAGATAAGACACCAGAACAGTTAGAATGGTGGTATTCAAGCATTATAAACTATTTGGAAGAAAAAAATATGTCAAGTACTCCGGATTGTTCTTATGCATGTTTTATAAAAAAGAAATTTCCAGAGGTGTGGAAAAGATATATTACAAACTGCCATTAAAATAAGTTAGCGTTCCATATCTGGAAAATATGAGAAAAATAGGAAAGGAAGACGTTATTGCATGGAATTTGCAAAAGTTACGTCAAAAGGACAGATTACAATACCAATAGAGATTAGGAAAAAGTTAGGGATTAAAGAAGGAAGCAAGGTGCTTTTTTGGGAAGAAGCAGGACATATATATTTGGCAAATTCTTCTATGGAAGCATTGAGAGAGGCACAGGCTGTATTTGCAGGAGAAGCAGAGAAGCTTGGTTTAGAAACAGAAGAAGATGTTATGGCAATGGTTAAACAAATCCAAAAGGAAAGAATGGTGAAATAATTGCGGGTAATGGTTGGTTTGCTGGTAAATCTGATGCCATAGATACATTACTTGCTAAGATGGATTAATGAGTATATGTATACACCAGATACGTTGAATGAAACTGACACCAGCAGAATTTATAGAGAGGTATGTAAATATTTAAGTCCGGTTTTTGAGTTTCCTCTAAAAAATGGGGAAACTCAAATTTGCGTTTGTTTCGTAAAAATATTTCCCCATGTTATATAAGAAATAAAAAACGACAGGGGTATAAATAAATGCATACTATTTTTGTAAAATATCCCTTGCAATTATATATAAGTAATACGTATGTGTTTAGGAAAAGTTTATTTGCAGTTTATATATTTGTTTGTTATGGATGGTATAATGGAAAGAAAAGGAAGGGAAGCGGGAAGATACATGCCTGGTAATAAGTAATATTTTTATCTTGTTTTTTCCGGATAGACAATATCTAAAAAACGTGGTAAGGTATATAAGACAGGCAATTTAAGAATATTTTATGAAAGGAAGATAAATAAATGTCAGGACATTCAAAATTTGCAAATATAAAGCATAAGAAAGAGAAAAATGATGCTAAGAAAGGTAAGATTTTTACTATTATAGGAAGGGAAATAGCAGTTGCAGTTAAAGAAGGCGGCGCTGACCCTGAGAATAACAGCAGGCTGCGTGATGTTATTGCAAAGGCAAAGGCAA
This sequence comes from Lachnoclostridium sp. UBA7097, assembly GCA_002499945.1. Lineage (GTDB taxonomy): Bacteria > Bacillota > Clostridia > Lachnospirales > Lachnospiraceae > Butyribacter. The sequence continues at coordinate 4,036 of DKYP01000028.1, read as the reverse complement.
ATAATATGCCAAATGATACCATTGAGCGTGGTATTAAAAAAGCTGCTGGTGATGCTGGCAACGTTAATTATGAATCGGTTACATATGAAGGGTACGGGCCAAGTGGCACAGCCATTATAGTGAAAGCCCTTACCGATAATAAGAACCGTACAGCAAGCAATGTCCGTAATGCTTTTACAAAAGGAAGTGGGAGTGTAGGTACACAGGGATGTGTGTCATATATGTTTGATGAAAAAGGACAGATTATAATCTCAAAGGAAGAAATGGACGATAATAATATAGAGATGGAAGCAGATGATATAATGATGCTTGCACTTGATGCCGGGGCAGAGGATTTTTCAGAAGAAGAGGATTCATATGAAATAATTACATCCCCTGGTGATTTTAGTGCTGTGCGTGAAGCACTTGAGGCAGAAAAGCTTCCAATGGCAAGTGCAGAGGTTACAATGATACCCCAGAATTATGTTACTCTGGCAGATGAAAATGATATCAGGCAGTTACAGCGTACTTTGGACTTGCTTGATGAAGATGATGATGTACAGGATGTGTACCATAACTGGGACGAGTAGTGGATAAGGGAGCTGGAATTATTTGGAAAAGGGGTTAGAGGCATGAAAATTAATAATCCGCTTATAAGGGGGTTTTATCCTGACCCAAGTGTATGCAGTGCAGACGGAAAATACTATATGGCGTGCAGTTCATTTGAGTATTTTCCAGGTGTGCCATTATTTGAAAGTGAAGATTTAATTAACTGGAAGCAGATTGGCCACTGCCTTACAAGAAAAACGCAGGTGGATTTAAAAGGAATAGCCAGTTCAGGCGGGGTATTTGCACCAACTATACGTTATAATAACGGGCATTTTTATATGGTAACAACTAATGATACATACCATAAGAATTTCTATGTTTACACAGATGATATTTATGGTGAATGGTCAGAACCTGTATTTGTAGAGCAAGGAGGTATTGACCCGTCATTGTTTTTTGAAGATGGAAAAGCTTATTTTATAAGCAACGGCATTGACCTGGAAGATAATAAGGGATGTATTTTCCAATGTGAAATTGATATTTCTACAGGGAAAAAGCTTACAGAAAGCAGGCCTGTATGGAAGGGCAGTGGCGGCAGGTATCTTGAATCGCCACATCTTTACCATTTTGGGGACTGGTACTACCTGATGGCAGCAGAAGGCGGCACGGAATATGGACATATGGTTACTTACGCAAGGGCAAAAAGCCCATACGGGCCTTTTGAACCATATCCATATAACCCTGTACTTACTAACCGCAATCTTGGGGGCAGCCAGAATATAATACAGGGAATTGGCCATGGTGAACTTGTACAGGATGGTAATGGAAATACATTTATGTTCTGTCTTGGCTTCCGCCAGTCTGGCATGTGGCAGCCGTTCCACCATCTTGGCAGGGAAGTATTTATAGTGCCTGTACAATGGGATAAAGATGGCTGGTTTACTGCAGGCGTGGATGGCACTGTACAGGAGGAAATGGAACTTTCTATAGATGCAGGACTCTGTAATTACAACAGTTTTAATGGAAACCATAATAATAATTATAATGTTTCATTTAATAATATGGACATAAATTCTTTAAAATGGTGTCATTTAAGGGAATATAACAAGGAAAATTATAAATTTGCAGATGGATGTTTATATTTAAGAGGCATAAAAACCAGTCTGTGTGATACAGGTGCGCCAACATTTGCAGGAATACGGCAGTCAGAATTTAATACAGAACTAAATGTGGATGTACAAAGTGATGCCATGGAAGCAGGCATAACATTTTACCTGTGTGAAAAACACCATTATGACTTTGCTGTATATAATAATGGACATAAGAAATCAGTTATTTTAAGGCTTTGTATTGGTGATGCAATGCAGGTTGTAAAAGAAGAGGAATTTGCAGAAGGTACAGATACAGCTTCTTTAAGGGTGGTTTCTGATAATGAAAGTTATAGTTTTTATGCAAAATGTGGAAATGCAGAGGTATTTATGGGCAAAGCAGCATCAAAATATCTTTCATCAGAAGTTGCAGGTGGTTTTACTGGTACCATAATGGGAATGTATGCTGTAAACAGGGAAGATAACAAAGATAAATGGGCTGTATTCAGTGGACTTGACTGGAAGCAAAAAAGGATTTAACCATATAATGTAATAAAAATTTAATAATTAACATTCATTAAGACATTATATTGCCATTTTTTATCAGTATATTTGTATAAATTGATACAGGTATGCGTGAAACTGGTTGTGCAATATTATATGGCAATATTAATGCACATTTATGGTGTAGTCCGTGGGTTGAACTAATTTTGCAAAGGCAGTATAGTATGGAGGTTGTAGGTTGAAAAAAGAACTAGAGAGTGTGTAGAGGGGCGCACTTAAACAAGCCATCCTAAATTTTAATTTTTAAAATGACTGAGAGGCGATATCAGATTGAGTGGTAAGTCCCATTATGTTATGTTTGCTGGACAAGAGAGTCAGCAGAAAGCTCGCCAACAGAGATTAAAAATCTGTAAGCCTGTTTGATTGCTTTTTGTTTCTGTTTCTCCTGCATTTCTGGTGGCATATCAACTTTATACAAATCGCAGGGATTCCATGTTTCTCCTGTGGACAGCATATGGTACACTGCTGTTAGAAGCATCCTTGCAATAGCAATGATGGCTCTCTTTTTACCTCTTCTTTTGGCGATGCGTTCGTACTTGTTTTTGTAGTAAGGGTTCGTCTTGGATCTTACGGCAGCATGGGCACACTGTACCAATGCTGGTTTGAGGTAAACTCCGGCACGTGTGATCCTGACAGATTTCTTCTTACCAGCAGATTCATTGTTGCCGGGCGTTAGACCCGCCCAGCAGCACAGACGCTTAGAAGAGTTAAATTGTTTCATGTCAGTGCCGATCTCGGATAAGATGGTGATAGCAGAATGCCTGTCGATTCCGGGATTGGTGCAGAGTAAAGTAATCGCATTTTCATAAGGAGCAACAAGTTCATCCAGTTTTGTGTCCAGTTTTTCAATCATCTGGTTCACAAAATCAAGGTGGTCATGGATTATGCCCATGCGTTCCTTTTGGGAGTCGGTCATCTGGTATCCTTCAATGGATTCAATGATCTGGTCGCCTTTCTTTTTCAGTGATTTTTGCAGAAAAGATTTACAGGTGTCAGGATCAAAGGAATCAGAATGGATCAGATAATCCGTGATAGAGGAAGCTGATTTTCCAAACATGTCGGAAACAACAGCATCCAGAGCAACATTGCAGACGGTAAAAGCATTCTGAAAGCGGTTTTTTTCACTCCGCTTACAGGATATAAGTTTAAAACGGTAGCGGGTGTATTCCCTGAGAATACGGATTTCTTTGGAAGGGATAAAACTTCCATGGACCAGTCCAAGACGGAACAGGTCGCCAATCCATTTGGAATCTTTTGTGTCATCTTTATTGCCTTTCACGGCTTTAACCCATTTTGGATTGGCAATGGTTACGTTGATACAATCTTCCAAAAGATTGAAGACAGGCACCCAGTACTTGCCAGTGGATTCCATGCAGACATCAAGACAGTTATTGTCAAGTAGCCATTGCTTAAAATGGTGGATGTCAGAATTAAACGTAGAGAAGCGTTTTTTCTGGTAAGAAGGCTGGACACCATCCGTAGTTTTAATAATTGTGGCAACGAGAAATTTTTTATGGACATCGACGCCACAGCAGGTGTTGTAAACAACTTTCATGTTTTAATAACTCCTTTCAATCAGAATAGGAGAAGCCATTGACTGCTGTGCCACACATTTAACGAGAGTTAAAACAATTCTTAGGTTGCGGACTCGGAGTACCACTTATTTGTGCTTGAAAGGCACAGCTTACACTGATTAGTGTACTGTTTTGAACCATATAAGGAAGTCTACGACTCTCCTCTCCGTGCTTTGTAGTGTAGCTTCTCTATAAGAATTATACAACCAAAAGAGGGAGTGACGCACCCACTTTTTCATTACTATTTGTGCCGCCAGCGTCAGCGGCGGAATGGGGATTAGT
>DKYP01000095.1:446-17808 GCA_002499945.1 Lachnoclostridium sp. UBA7097 | reverse complement strand
ATACATTCAAAAAACTTATTGAAGCTATATAAATTTATATGGTATAATTAAATAAGGCAGGAATTACACCTGCCCTTATATTTCTCCATTTTTTATTTATTGCTTTATCAAAACTTCTTTTCCCTTAAATGCAAATCCATAGTGCCTTATCCTGTCTTTTATAATACCATGGGATAACAATTCTGCATCATAATTTTTTTCAGAAATCTGCTTTAGTGCACCCTCTGCTGTATCCTCAAGACTTTTTTCTCTCCTTGGATTAAAAACCTTAAATTCCATAATAATTGCATCATCAAAATTATTCTTTGGTTCCATCATTACATCATATCTCCCAAAACCGCTCTGCCTGTTAGACCTTATATGGTATCTGTCTGCAAGGTCAACTATTAAACCCAGGACAAATCCATGGTAAAAACGTCCAGGCTGTGCTTTTCCTGATGGTTTATTCCCAGTATCAAAACTACTAAACATCTCCTCAGATATATCATTTATAAACTGGTTCATATAATCCAAGTCACCAGCCCAAAATGCTTCCTTAAAACCATTATATGAAATTAAATACTCTGGAAACCAGCTTGAAACCATATTTCTAAACATAAGGCTTGTTTCATAATTAGTAACTCCCAGCTTATAATGGAATTTTCCACTACTATGATTTAAATACCTGGATAACGGTTTTAAATAACCACTTGCAACAAGCAGGCTCCATATTGCCCCCTCTGCGTTCCCCAGCTGTTCAAATACAACCTGTTCATCAAGGTCTGTTTCCAGGCACCCCCCTGCAAGCAAATCCTCCATCTGCATTTTCATCTTTGGAGTACCAGCCATAATTAAACCAGAAACAAGCTTATTTGAAGACGTATCCGCCCAGTATGTCCCATATTCCCCAGAATCAAGGAATTTTGTAATCGACCATGGATTATAAATATCTGCCACATTCCCAAAAACAAAACCATCATACCAATGCTTTACCTCTTCTTTTTCTAATGAAAGCCCTCTCTCCTCCAACGCATTAAAAACCTCTTTCTCTGTAAAACCAAAAGATGTACAATACTTTTTAGACGTTGTAGTAACCACCTCTAAATTATTCAAATCCGAAAATATAGATTCTTTGCTTACCTTTGTAATCCCTGTTAAAAGACCACGTTCCAGATAAGGGTTTGTTTTAAATGTATAATTAAAAAGAGAACGTACCAACAGAACCATTTTATCCCAGTAGCCATATACATATGCTTCCTGCAAAGGTGTATCATATTCATCAAGAAGTATAATGACCTTCTTCTCATAATAACGTTCCATGCACATTGACAGGTTATGCAGGGATATTGCCATTTCTGCATCTGACATTCCAGGGTTTACAAAATCAAAACAAGCCTTTTCACGCACATTCAGTAAATCATCCTGTAACATAAACTGGTACTTCGCATATAATGCCATAATTACATGTACAATTCCTTCTCTTGCTTCTTTATAATTATCTGCCTTAATACCTGCAAAACTTACAAAAATTACAGGATAACTTCCCTGCATATGCTGGTATTCTTCATCTTCCCATATAGAAAGCCCCTCAAAAAGACTTCCCCTGCCTGCATACTGGTTTGAAAAAAAACACTCTGCCATACTTAAATTCAAAGTCTTTCCAAAACGGCGGGGACGTGTAACCAATGTTACAACATCTCGGTTTTCCCACCATTCTTTTATAAAATGAGTCTTATCAATATAAAACGAACCACTTTCCCTTATAGATTCAAAGCTCTGGTTTCCTAATGAAATAACATTTCCCATAAACCCCCTCCAAAACCACACAATTACATTATTTATATTAAAAATATTCTAACAAGAACCATTTACCTATGCTACCTTTATTATTGTCTTTAACTTCTGCAGCCCCAGAAATACTATAAATACACATAGATTTGCAAGTACAACGCTTGCCCCGGCAGGTGTTGAATAATTATATGAAACTATCATTCCAGCACAAAAGCATACTACTGCAAGCACCCCTGATGATATCATTACCCCCTTAAAACTTTTAAAAATCCTCATAGATGAAAGTGCCGGGAATATAACAAGGCTTGAAATAAGCATTGCCCCCATCATCTGCATTCCAAGTACAATGGTTACAGCTGTAAGCACTGAAATCATTGTGTTATAAAATGGAACTTTTACGCCTGTTGCCCTTGCAAAACTTTCATCAAATGTTACTGCAAAAATGCTATGGTAACAGAATATAAATAAAGCAAGCACAACAACTGATAGTACCACACTTAAAACAACATCATCCTGTGACATTGCAAGTATGCTTCCGAACATATAACTGCATACATCTGTAGTCATTCCTGTAGTAAAAGAAGTTACAGTAACACCTATAGCCAGCGCAGATGCAGACATTGCAGCAATTGCAGCATCTGACTTTATTACACCATTTTCATTCATCCTTAAAAGTATAAATGCAGCTGCTATAACAACTGGGATAGACAATTTAAGGGGGGCTATCCCGCAGGCAGCTGCGATTGAAAGCGCACCATATGAAACATGCGAAAGCCCGTCACCAATCATTGAATATTGTTTTAACACAAGACTTACCCCAAGAAGGGCAGCACATAATGATACAAGTATCCCTACAATAAAAGCCCTTACAATAAATGGATATGACATCATCTGTATAAATTCTTCCATAAAAAACTACCTCTTTCTGTTTTATATTTTTTAAAGAAATACCTTTTAAACAAATATTTTGGAATAATCCGAATCCATATATCCATTTACTGTTCCATAAAAATACCCGCCTTCATTTATATGCAATATCTTGCCTGCCCTGTTTACAATATTTTTTAAATCATGTGTTACCATTACAATAGCCATCCCTTCATTATTTAACCTTTGTAAAATGTTATAAAGGGCAGCGGCAGCGGCCGGGTCAAGACCAGTAACAGGCTCATCAAGCACAAGTATTTTTTCTGCTGCACAAAGTGCCCTGGCAAGCAGTACCCTCTGCTGCTGCCCTCCAGAAAGCTCACCATAACATTTATTCCTTAAATCCAGTATTTCCATTCTGTCAAGGTTTTTTAATGCCCTCTTTTTCTCAGAAATGCCAAATAAAGGCCTCCACTTCATACTGTTTAAACAGCCAGATATCACAACTTCCATAACACTTGCTGGGAAATGCTTCTGCACTTGGGTCTGCTGCGGCAGATAGCCAATAGCGCCGCTCTTTAAAGTATCATGCAGTTCCACATGCCCGCTTACAGGCTTGATAAGCCCAAGTATAGTCTTTATAAGCGTACTCTTGCCAGAACCGTTTTCCCCTACTACGCATATATAGTCGCCTTCATAAACATCAAAATCAAAATCTTCTATAATCGCCCTGTTATCATATCCAAGACCAGCTTTAACACATGAAACCAGGCATTTGCTATTATCCATCTTACTACCATCCTTTAACAAATTGAAAACCTTTTTCATTTTATATGGTTACTAATGGTTTGTCAAGGATTTATCATTCTAACTATTTTCATTAATAAAATCTTCTAAAATACCCGCCGCCATTCCAATAAGCTCCTTGCATGGACGTTTTTTATAATATTCACTTGTCCTTGCCTCTGGAACAGGCGGTTCATTTTTAACATCCAGCCCTAAAAGTTCCCTGCATACAATAGAGCCATTCTGCTCCTCAAACTTATGTGCAAGTTCCTGTATCCTTGTATATAATTCCGTTTTCTTCTGGCCGGTTTCTGGCCCTTCATAACCATACAAAAGACCTGCCACAAGAAACATGCCACTTACAGAACCGCATACCTCCCTTAAACGTCCCATGCCGCCGCCAAAAGAAGATGCCATGCAGATAATTTCTTTTCTGTTTTCTACAGGCAGTAAATCTTCAAAGGCAAGAAGTACAGACTGTGTACAATTATAACCTTTCAGAAAATTTTCCATTGCAATTTCACTTCTTCTAATTCCATTACCATTATCTTTATTATCCATTTTATCCCCATTTCCGCAAGACAGCTGTACCAGACACCAGTCCGTATTTACAGCAATTTCCTGCTATTTATTTTTATTAATAATAGCCCATATTATTAATACCTGTCAATAAATCATGCCTTCCATATTTTTGAGTTTCCCCATTTTTTCAAAACAAGGGTCTGCGCCCTTATTTTACCGTATTTATAGAATGTCATTGGTTTTTTACTGGCAATTATACAAAGAGTAGATTGGCTGGCAAATTCCAAATGTGCTTCCAATGAACAAGCTGTGGTTTGCAAAGGGACCGCCGGCGTTTAAATCTGGTTTTTTCAGATTTTATGCGCCGTTGCGAGTAACGTTCAAGCGCAAGCGGGCTGTTCATGGTTTGTCAAGGGACACTTTGGAATTGCCAGCTCATTAACAAAAGTTATTTACAGCAAAAAATGGAGAAACTCAAATTTTAGTTATCTTGACTTTTACTCCAAGCAGATATACAATTACTAAAATAAAACAATCAGAACCATCAATTTTATAGATTTAAAGGAGATTTAAATGGTTACTATATATGGCAAATATACTAACGCTATAGTTTATACAGCTGCCAATGAAGAATATGCTATTGATGAATATGCCAGAAAGCAGCTCCAGATGCTTTGTGACCACCCAAGTGCCACAGGAAGCAAAATCAGGGTAATGCCAGATGTCCACCCTGGAAAAGTATGTACTATAGGGCTTACAATGACCGTTAGCAATTCCCTTATGCCAAATCTTATTGGTGTTGACATTGGCTGTGGAATGACTATTGCAAAGTTAAAAAATAAAAATATTGAATTTCAGAAGCTTGATACAATAATAAGGGAAAATGTCCCATGTGGCGGCAAAGTCCGCAAAAACGCACATAAATACAGCCGTTCTTTAGAACTTGAAAAACTGTACTGTTATAAAGCAACAGACCAGGCTAAAGCAGGATTAAGCATTGGAACACTTGGAGGTGGCAACCATTTTATTGAAATTGATAAAGATGAAGAAGGCTTCCTCTATATTGTTATCCATTCTGGAAGCCGCCATACAGGAATTGAAGTTACAGAATATTACCTGAAACGCGGACAGCATGAACAACAGATGAAAGGTTCTGGCGGATATGCACCTTATGAACTTACATGCCTCTCTGGACAGCTTTTGGAAGAATATTTACATGACCTTGCCATTATACAGGAATACGCTGCTACTAACCGTGAAGCCATGCTTGATGAAATTACAAAGGGAATGAAATGGCGCATTTCGGAAAGTTATTCTTGTATACATAACTATGTTGACTTTTCAGGAAATACACCAATACTTAGAAAAGGTGCTATACGGGCACATAATGGTGAAAAGGTTATTATCCCAATAAATATGCGTGATGGTGTAATCCTTGGAACAGGACTTGGCAATGAAGAATGGAATTGTTCAGCACCACATGGTGCAGGGCGTATTTACAAACGCTCCGAAGTAAAAGAACACCATACAGTTTCTGAATTTAAAAAATCAATGGATGGAATACATTCAATCTGTATAAATAAAGATACCCTTGATGAATCTCCATTTGCATACAGGAAACTTGAAGATATTACAAGTGTAATTGGTGATACAGTAAAAATAGATAAAATTTTAAAACCAGTATACAATTTTAAAGCTGGTGGCGGGAATTAAGTGGTATGGCTCCGGGGCAGTAAAGCAATACCAGAAACAACAAATAATTAATCTTTAATTTAAGTTTCTGGTACCAGCCTTATATGCTGTATGTTGCCCTGCCCGTTTAAACTTCCCTTGTTGATTCCCTTATGACAAGCTCCCCAGGCAGCACTATCTGGCGGTTACTCCCGCCTTTCTGCATTATCTGGAATAGAAGCTCCACTGTTTCTTTTGCAATTTTTTCCACAGGCTGGCGTATTGTGGTAAGCGACGGATTATAGAACTCCCCCGTTTCCAGCCCGTCAAACCCTGCCACTGAATAATCTTCTGGTATTTTTTTATTGTTTTCAACAATTGCCCTGCATGCCCCGATAGCCAGGCTGTCTGCTATTGCATAAACAGCTGTAAAATCTTTATTCATGCTTAAAAGCTTATTCATAAGCCTGTACCCTGTCTGCATTGAATAATTATCTACCCTTTCATCCATATGGCACTCTAAATCCCCACAAGGCTCTATGCCATTATCCCTTAATGCCTGTTTATATCCCTCATACCTTAACTTCCCGATACTGTCATCTTCTATATCCGCTGCCAGTATTGCAATCCTTTTATGCCCAAGGCTGCACAGGTAATTTACAATCTTATAACTTTCCCCATAGTCATCAACTGTGACAAAAGACCAGCTGGCGTTGCCATTCCACTTCCCGTCTTTACCTTTTCCCGCAAGATAGCCAGATGTACTAAGCACAAAAGGCACATCAAGTTGTCTTATCTTTTCTTCAGAATGTGTTATCATTCCTCCAAGAAAAATAATACCTTTAAGTTTCTTTTCCTTGGCAAGCTGTAGTGCTACATTCAGTTCATCTTCATTTTCCTCAACACGCTGTAATACAAAAGTATATTTTTTCCGTTGCGTTTCATGTTCAATTATTTCTATCATCCTGCTGAAAAATGGATTGGAAATACCTTTTATAAGTACAGCAACCGATTTTGATTTTGTACGTTTTAAATTCCTTGCACTATTATTCGGGATATAATTATGTTCCTTTATCACATCCAGTATCATCTGTTTTGTTTCCGGATTAATATCCGGATGGTTATTAATAGCCCTCGAAACCGTACTTACCCCTACACCGCAGGCTTTTGCAATATCCTTTATTGTTTCCATACTAATTTATCATCCCTGGCAAAAGAGAATCCACCCTTTCTTTCTAGTTTTTATAATTAAAGCCAGAAAACTGCCCATTGTCCGGACAGCCTTCTGGCTTTATTATTTTTATATTATCCTGCCATATGTTACAGCCAGATTCCTAATCCTGTTTAAAATCCTATCACCAACAGAATTTTTTGTCAATCTCCATTCCCAGTTATTTCCCAGTACAGAAGGAGTATTAATCCTTGCACTGCTGCCAAGGTTAAGGTAATCCTGCATAGGGATAATACAAAGGTCTGCTACACTTGACATTGCAAGGGAAACCATTCTCCAGGAAATATTTTCCTCATTTACATCCTGGTTATCCATATAATCCCTTATAAACATTTTACAGCCTTCATCAATATCATTATACCAGCCCCTTGTTGTATTATTATCATGCGTCCCGGTATATACAACACAGTTCCTGGTATGTGTATAAGGAAGATAATTTGCCGCTTCCCTTTCATCAAATGCAAGCTGCAATACTTTCATTCCTGGAAACCCGGTACTTTCAAGCAGCTCCCTTACAGAATCTGTTACAAACCCGAGGTCTTCTGCAATAATATCAAGCTTTCCAAGATTCTTTTCCAGTGTTTCAAATAAATCCCTGCCAGGTCCAGGCATCCATGTGCCGTTTATGGCATCTTTATCACCATAAGGAATAGAGTAATATTCATCAAAGCCACGGAAATGGTCAATCCTTACTACATCATAAAGTTTAAAACAATGTGCAATCCTGTCCGTCCACCATCTATAACCAGTCTTTTTATGGTATTCCCAGTTATAAAGCGGGCTGCCCCATAACTGCCCTGTCTTGGAGAAGCCATCTGGAGGACATCCTGAAACTGCTTTTGGAAGGTTATTTTCATCAAACTGGTATAATGAAGGGCCTGCCCATGTGTCAGAACTGTCCAGTGCAACATAAATCGGGATATCACCAATAATTTTAATATTATTCTCAGTGGCATATTTATGAAGCCTGTTCCACTGTTTATAAAACTGGTACTGCTGGAACTGGTAAAATTCTATTTCTTCTGCAAGTTCTTCTTTTGCCTTTTCAATTGTTTCTTTATCCCTGTTCCGGTATTTTAAAGGCCAGTTAATCCAGCTTTCACCATCATTTTCTGTTTTAATTGCCATATAAAGGCAGTAATCATCAAGCCATAAAGCATTACTGCTAATAAATGATTTATAATCCGCATCACCTTTGAAATTATTAAACGCTTTTCTTAAAATAACTGTCCTTGCAGTGTATAATTTATCATAACTTATGCGCTCCTCATCCTGGCCGAAGTCCAGCATCCCACAGTCCTTTTCTGTAAGCAGCCCCTCATGTACAAGCGTTTCCAAATCTATAAAATATGGATTGCCTGCATATGAAGAAAATGACTGGTAAGGGGAATCCCCATAGCCAGTAGGGCCAAGGGGCAGTATCTGCCAATAGCCCTGTCCGGCTTTCTTTAACTGGTCTATAAACTCATAAGCTTCATGCGAAAAGCAGCCAATACCATATTTTGAAGGCAATGCAGATACAGGTAGTAAAATACCACATTCTCTCATAAAAGCCCCCTTACGCAACCTATTAACCTTTAACTGCGCCTGCTGCAACACCTTTAATAATATGCTTCTGGCAAAGCAGGTATACAACAACAATCGGTACTATTGCAAGCACTAACATTCCCATCATTGCGCCCATATCTACAGAACCATAACCACCTTTAAGGTACTGTACTGCAATAGGTATTGTCTGGTAATCACTTTCCAGTACAAGAAGTGGCAGCAGGTAGTCATTCCATACCCACATTGCATTAAGTATTGCCACTGTAATTGCTGTAGGCTTAAGTATAGGGAATACTACTAAAAAGAATGTCTGTATTGGTGTACAGCCATCAAGCATAGCTGCCTCCTCCAATGAAATTGGGATTGACTTTACAAACCCTGCAAACATAAATACTGCCTGGCCTGCACCAAACCCTACATATACAATTACAATCCCTATAGGGTTTCCAAGGTTTAACATATCTGTAACCTTTGACAAAGTAAACATTACCATCTGGAACGGCACAATCATTGCAAATACAAATAAATAATACAATATAGAAGAAATTTTACTTTTTACCCTTGTAAGCCACCATGCCGTCATAGATGTAAGTACAACAATTAATATTACTGAAAGTATTGAAATTACTGCAGAGTTAAGCGCTGCTGAAAAAAATCCTGTCTTTGCAAGCCCGCCTATGTAATTAGACAGTCCCGCAAAAGTTTCACCACTTGGAAATGCAAATGGCTGTTCACTTATATACAGTTTGTTTTTAAAAGAGTTCATTAAAACCAGCAGTATAGGGAAAAGGAATATAACTGCAAGTATTATAAATACAATTGTCATAATAACGGCAGCAGTTTTTGAAACTTCCATGCCCTCCTGCATATCATTATTTTTCTTATTTCTTGCCATTATTCCTCCACCTCCCTCTTCCTGGTGATATATAACTGTAACATTGAAACCGCACCAACAATTATAAAGAATACAACCGCTTTAGCCTGGCCTACTCCTTCCCAGCCGTTCCTGTTATAGAAAGTTGTATAAATATCAAGTGCAAGCCCTGCTGTTTTCCTTGATGGAGCACCAGCTGTAAGTGCTAAGTTCTGGTCAAATAATTTAAATGCGTTAGTAAGTGACAGGAACAGGCAGATTGTTATAGAAGGCATTGCCATAGGAATAATAACCTTAAACATTGTCTGTGCCTTAGTTGCCCCGTCAATCTTAGCTGCTTCAATTAACTCACCTGGAATATTCTGTATAGCAGCAATATAAATAATCATCATATAACCGATTAACTGCCAGTTCATAAGTATAACCAGCCCCCAGAAACCATACTTGGCATCACTTGTAATTGTGACATCAAAGTTTGCAAGAACCGCATTAATCATAAGCTGCCAGATATAACCAAGTACAATACCGCCAATCAGGTTTGGCATAAAAAATGTTGTCCTGAAGAAATTAGTCCCCTTAATCCCCCTTGTAAGCCCATACGCAATCGCAAAGGCAATTACATTTATCGTTATAACAGATACTATTGTAAACTTTGTTGTAAACCCTAATGCATTTAAAAAGTCTGCATTGGAAAATGCCTTTATATAGTTTGATATCCCCACAAACCTTGCATTTGTAACTGTAGTAAACTTACAGAAAGATAAAACAATTCCCATAACAAACGGAATTATAAAAAATACTGTAAATGCAAGAAATGTAGGAAGTACAAATATGGCAAAGTATTTTTTATATGCCTTTTGCATAACACTCCTCATTTCTGCGCTGCCGCATTACACAGGATTTATGCCCTGCAGCGCCTTAGCATAAACCCTGCAAAAATATTACTCTGCAATAGCTTCTTTCTCAGACTTCCACTCTGCCTTGCAGTCTTCCACTACCTGCGCCCAGTCCTTATTTCCTGTAATATACTCTAAAAGTGATGCACCCAGGTCATCTTTAAAAGTCTGGCTTGGCATACTTGTCATAAAGCCCCATGAAACAGTATTTAAAGATTCATCATCCATATAGCGTATTACCTCTTTTGCCAGCGGGTCAGCCGGGTTATCAGCTTCTTCAAATGTATTAAATGGTGCAATAAATCCAAGTTCATTAGTTACAGCGTCCTTGCCTTCATCAGAATTAAATAACCATTCAACAAACTTAATTGTTTCTTCCTGGTCCTTTTTTGAAGCCTCACTGTTTACACTAAAGAAATTTTCTGTACCAATACAGATACCCTGGCTTTCTTCCCCTGAAATACCTGTATAAATTGGAAGAAACTTTATCTTGTCTTCCTTAACAACATTGCCACTTACCTTGCTTATATCACCCCATGCCCAGTTACCATTCTGTACCATTGCAACTTTTCCAAGTGCAAATTCTGACATGGAATTTTCAACTGTCTTTGAACCTAACATAGAAGGCTTTGTACATGAATTATTTACATATAAATCTAAAATATTCTTATATTCCTGGTTATATTTAAACTCAAATTCTGCCTTGTCACTTGTATTATCATCCTTATACTCATAAAAACCAGGAACATTTACAAGGTGTGTCTGCCATCTCCAGTCCTCACCAGGGGTAAATGAAGTAGAAGCAAATACACCATCAATCCCTAAATCATCCTTCCTTGCTGTCATATCCTCAACAACTTCCTTTAACTTTGCAAAATTGTTGATTTCATCCATAGAAGCAGCCTTAGCACCATCTAATGCAAAATACTTATCCATTATTTCCTCATTGTAAATAATGCCATAACCTTCTACTACATACGGGATACCATAAACACCATCACCCTCTTTTACCGCCATGTCCTTATCTTTTAACCATGAATAAAGGTCTGTACCTGACAAATCCATACAGTAATCCTTCCAGCTCTGGTATCCGACAGGCCCATTAATCTGGAACAATGTAGGGGCATCTTTTTTGGCAATTTCTGACTTCAGTGTCTGCTCATATGTTCCTGAAGCAGCTGTCTGTACTTTTACCTCAATACCTGTTTTTTCAGTATACTTTGCAGCTATTGCCTTCCACTGGTCTGTCTGCTCAGGCTTGAAACTAAGGTAATAAACGTGTCCCTTTGCATCATCACCACTGCCGCCATCATCACTTGAACCACACCCAGTTACAACACCTGCTACCATTGTTGTAGCAAGCATTAAAGAAACTAATTTACGCCTTATCATTTTTCTTTTCCTCCTTCTTTAGAAAAAATTGGTTAATTTGTCTTTGTGTTACCGGTTTTTTGGAAACGTTATCGGCAACGTACCCGGTAACGTTTCCGATTGTGAGTTCATTATATATCCTGACAAATAAAAAAGCAATCCCCTTTTTTCTTTTTGTTAAAACTGTCTTAAAATGCGGCAGCTTTTTATGCAACATGCACAAAGCCCCAGATATGCATACTTTTATCCAAGCCTTTCCATCCAGTATTTTTTCTTAAATAACACAAGTGAAATTGCAAGGCGCACACATTCCTCCAGTGATAAAAGAAAATATACATATGGAATTTCAAGCTTTAAAACGAATGCGCCAATATATCCAAGCGGGACGCCAAAAAGCCATGTACCTGTAAAATCAATCCACATCATATAACTTGTCTTGCCCCCGCTTCTTAAAATACCGCCTCCTAAAATCATATTTTGTACCTTAACTGGCGCAACCAGCGCAAATACAACAATAATATAAAAAGCTGTTACCTTTACTTCCTGCCCTGTATTATAAATCTGCACATAATACCTGCCAAAAACCACCAGCATGGCAGATAATAAAACTGAGCCATATAATCCATAAAGCATCAGCTTCTTTGATTCTTTATATGCCCTTTCATATTCACCACTCCCAAGTGATTTTCCAATAATAATACCTGCTGCCTGTGAAAGCCCGCTTAATGCACCTATTAACAAAGTCTGCAAAGGTATTGTCAAAGTCATTGCCGCACAAGGGCCTGTGCCAATATTTCCATAGATTGCAGTATATATGTTTTCCCCAAAACTCCAAAAAAATTCACAAATAATAATTGGAAAAAGTATATGCAGGTATTGTTTTTTTCTTTCACCACTAAAACGCCATACAAAAACAGGCTTTATCTTTTTTATAACAATTTTTACCATAAAAAATACTGTAATTATACATGAAACCACCTGCGAAACTACAGTTGCAAATGCCGCACCATTTACCCCCATTTCTGGCATGCCTGCCTTTCCAAATATCAGAATATAGTTAAGGCATGTATTTAAAAACACAGAAACCAGGGACACATACAAAGGATATTTTGCAGCTCCAATACACCTTAGCAAAGTGGAACATATCATATTAATGGCAAGCGGCAGATAAGAAATTGCAATTATCTGCAAATACCCCGCCGCAATCTGTTTTGTAATACTATCTTTTGTATAAAACCCCATAATATACCCTGGAAATAAAAAACATGCCATACTAAATATTACCGAAAATCCCGCTGCCAGAAATAAATTTGCAAAAAAACTCCTGTTAGCTTCCCTATCTTCCCTCTGCCCTATATACTGTGAAATCATAATACCTGCCGCCGCTGCAATAGCAGACAGTACCACAGAATACATAGACGAAAACTTTGCCCCAAGCCCTGTTCCTGCAATGCTGTTACTTCCAAGCTTACCAATCATAAGCTGGTCAATAACACTAAAAGATGATTGTAAAAGTGACTGCAAAGTAACAGGCAATGCAATTGCAATGACGTTTTTATAAAAAGATTTTTCTTTATTCATTACTATACCCCTTCTTTCTCAATTTTGTATGCTCTTCCCAAAACTTATCCTTCCATGCTGGTGCTGCCACACTTCCACGCTTTACAAGGCTGGTCTTAAGTATTACAGATGTCTTTTCATAAACTCCCTGTTTCATCTCCTTTAAAATTGAAACAGCAAGCCTTGCCCTTTCCCCTGGGTCCTGCCTTATTGTAGATAATGACGGATACACCTTTTCACACCAGAAACTATCATCAAACCCTATAACAGACATATCCTCTGGCACTTTTAAACCATGTTCCTGCAATTTATAAATTAACTCCGCTGCATAAAAATCAGAAACCGCAAAAACCGCCGTATACTCTATTATCTTATCTAAATTCCCCTGATAAAAAACATCCCTCTCCTCTTTTTTCTGCGGTATCTGTAAAAAGTCCGCCATCCCGTCCTTTATTCCATCCCTTAAACCATCAATCCTCTCCTTGTCCATACAAATATAATTATCAGCAATACAAAGCACCCTCTTATGCCCCATCTGCCTTAAATATTCCCCTGCTATAAAACCGCCGCCATAATTATCAATTACCAAGTTACAAATCTTTCCTGTTTCCTTTAAATAACCATCATAAACCACAAACGGGATATGCATCTTTTCACGCAGCTTATGGTATTCCTGCTCACAAAAACCAATAATTACAAGCCCCTCCATATTCCACATAGACGCAACCTTAACAATTTCACTCCAGTCCGTTAAAACCTTTACCAGCATAAAATACCCTGCCTTGTCAAGTTCAGCCGATAACGCATTAAGTGATGCCGAAATAAAACCATCCTCAAGCACACGCCCCTCATACTTTTCATGGTTATTTACAACTACGCCAACAATCCCTGAACTGTTCTGTGCAAGCAAAATACCTGCCATATCAGGAATATATCCCCTCTTCTCCAGAAGTTCCTGGACACGCTTTACCGTTTCACCAGAAACCCTTTTTGTCTTGCCATGTATTACATTAGAAACCGTAGCTGTACTTAAACCAAGTTCCTCTGCAATATCAATTATCCTTACCCTTTTTGCTTCCATAAATCCCCTCCTGCACCTGCGTCCTGCCCTGCCACACTTAATAGCAGGTGTCTTTTATATTAATAGAAAAGTGCTGTATTTACAACAGGTTAAACGCGTAACCTGTTCTAAAAACAACACTGTAAATTTAGCATATTTCCACAAAAACATATTTGTAAAAATATACCGTGTATGCTATTATACAGATAAACAGGCAATATACCACAATATAAAACAGAAAATACAAACAAGGGGGAATTAATCTATGAAAGCATACTATAATGACGGACGCGGACGTTATGGCACAGGTGAAAGCTATGACTATTTTTACAAATATGATGACAATGAAGAACAGGAAACCCATACAAGCAATGACGGCTTATGGACATATGATTTCTTGCCCCCTGACGGCTGCCCTGAAGGTATAGAAGTTTTACGTTACAATGGCTGTGAAACCAATATAACCATACCACAATCCATTGATGGCAATAAAGTTGTATCACTTGACAGCACATTTGATGGTTTCTATGAACTGGAAAGCGTTATTGTACCCGAAGACATAATTTATATTACAGGAGCTTTCTATGGCTGTGAAAACCTAAAAAAAGTTACACTTCCAGAAAGCCTTGAATCCATAGAATATGCCTTTAACTGCTGTTTCTCCCTTGAAAAAATTAATATCCCGCCAAAAATTTTTAACTTTTCAAACGCATTTTCTGGCACAAAAATTGAAAACCTCACATTCCCGCAAGGCACAAAAGACATTTCCAATGCATTCTCTGGCAGCGGATATATTAAAAAAGTGTCCATACCAGGAAGCGTAACATGTATGGATGAAGCCTTTGCCGACTGCGAAAACCTGTCAGAAGTTATTATAGAAAATGGAGTGCAAAATATTGACGACTATGCATTTTACTGCTGCACCTCACTTTTAGAACTGGAAATCCCCGAAAGCGTACATACATTTGGCAGGCTTTCCGTTGGATATACAGAAATAAGGGAATACACTGATGCCAGAAAAACCGGTTATAAAATAAAAGGGGAAGAAATTGTCCCTGGATTTAAAATAAAAGGGGTAAAAGGCTCTGCGGCAGAACAATACGCAAAAGAAAACGGGATTACTTTTATAGAAGTAAAAGGAAAATGAAAAAATAAAAAATTAAAACAGAAAATACAAGAACAGAGTATTGATACAATGGATAAATAATTTAATGTAACCACAGTATACATGCCAGAATAAACACATGAACGAAAATAAACAAATATTTATTAATAAAACTATTAATAGTACCATTATATTTCTAGTGTACTGGCTCATTGATATTTATGGAAAAATATGGTAGGATAAAAAAAAACGGTGGTGATACATTTATGGGTAGAAAAAGAACTTATCATATCTTTTTATCTGATGCTGAAAAAACGATTCTTCATAGCACAATAAATAATAAAAAAACATGTAAAACAATCATCCGCAGGTGCTCGATACTTCTTGAACTGGATGAAAATGCCCCTGTTCACCTGACCCAGCTGCAGATTGCGAAATCATATGGTGTCAGTAAAGCAACTGTTTCAAATATTGTAAAGGCGTATGCTGATGGCGGCGTTAAGGCTGTCACCGCGATTAACCGCAACCCAAATTCAAATGCCCGCAGGAAAGCGGATGGCAGGGTCGAGGCAGAGATTATCCGGATTGCCTGCGGACCGGCACCGGAAGGCAGATGCCGGTGGACGCTGCGCCTTCTGGAAAAACAGGTACGCCTGGAACTTGAGGAACCTGTTGGGCGTGAGACAATCCGCCGTGTTTTAAAAAAACGAACTCCGTCCCCACAAGAATGAATACTGGTGTATCCCGCCAAAGGAAAACGCGGATTTTATAGCGCACATGGAAGATATCCTCGATGTATATGAAAAGCCATATGATCCAGAAATGCCGGTGATCTGCATGGACGAAAAGCCATACCAGATGCTGGATGATCATCTGGAGCCGCTGCCTGTGCGCCCTGGCGACATACAAAAGACGGATTCCGAATATATCCGAAAAGGAACCTGCAGTATCTTCATTTTCGTGGAACCACTGTCGGGATGGCGTTATGCCAGTGTACGGGAACAGCGCACGGCAGAAGACTGGGCCGCTGAAATAAAATACCTTCTGACAGAATGTTATCCAGACCATGAAAAAGTCATCCTGGTGATGGATAATTTAAATACACACGTGCTGGCGTCACTATACAAATGTTTTCCAGCCCCGGAAGCCCGCAGCTATGCAAAAAGGCTCGAGATCCACTATACGCCGAAACATGGAAGCTGGCTAAATATTGCGGAAATAGAACTGAATGCTATGACCCGCCAGTGCCTTGCACGCAGGTTGATGGACCTGGAAACCGTCAGGCAGGAGGTTTCTGCCTGGGAAAACATGCGCAATGAGGATGCATGTAAAGTAACCTGGCATTTTACAGCAGAGGACGCACGAAATAAACTAGTTTCATTATATCCAAAATTCACCCAGGCAGAGGGATAAAATACCTCTGCATAATTACCATAAATATCAATGAGCCAGTACACTAGTTATATCATCTAAATAAAAATATTGCAAATTATAACTAAAACTGTTAAAATATTCCAAAAAATACACAGAAGAATCAGATATGCCAAAGAAAGATATCAAACTTGAAAAATTATCAAAAAAATTTACATCACAGTATATGATGGATACAACTAACAAAATTGCTAAATAATGATATTCCTGAAAATGGTTTTTCGCTCATGCCTTTATTCCGAAGGCAGGCTTTTGATATGCTTATGCTGGCAGGCTATTCCATAATTCCTAGGCATAGCCTAGGCCAGCAGACCACTAGCAGGTAAAATTTATAGTTCATATATCTACGTGTTCCATTCATTACAGATAATTCATAATTAATGTAATTACGCTGGTATTCACTCGATATTATATAAACCGGATACCATAAGAATCTACAATTACATGGATTTTTGTACTGACACCACTACGGCTATGTCTAATTTCTACAAAAATACCTAATTTTATTATACTAATATGAATTTGACAAACCTCTTGTTTTTTGCATTCTTTTTTTGTTTTGTAACCAGATGTATGTCATTTTCTATAAACTGGTCTGCTAATTTTTTTGAGATATATCCTTTATTTGCAAAAAGTTTTTCAAAAATATTTTTTGTAAGATGTTCCATAA
>DKYP01000095.1:0-143 GCA_002499945.1 Lachnoclostridium sp. UBA7097 | reverse complement strand
TATTTTTTGTAAGATGTTCCATAATTACAAGATTTTTGTCATCTGCATTCCCTAGTGTAAGACGAAATCCCAGTATTCCGCTGAAAGTTCCATACAAAGGATAAATTCTTTACAAAAGGTGTCAATTTCATAAAATACTGATA
>DKYP01000088.1:22786-25175 GCA_002499945.1 Lachnoclostridium sp. UBA7097 | reverse complement strand
TTTTCAAAAGACTAATTGAAGTTAGCGGCAGCAGATAAAAAAACCAGTATAGCCTTGTTAAAGCTATACTGGCTTCCAGGATATTAGCAGCGTATCTGTGTCCCGTCTTAACAGGTTGCCCTGTTAAAGCCTGCAAGGGCCTGAACCTATCTCAACTACATAGAAATCTGCATTATAACCAATTTTATCTTTATATGCCTTGCCAACTTTATCAATAAATGAATCCACTGCTTCATCTTTTACAATGCTTACTGTACATCCGCCAAAACCGGCACCAGTCATTCTTGAACCTATAACACCATCTATCTTCCATGCCTCTTCTACAAGTGTATCAAGTTCTTCACCTGTAACCTCGTAATCATCACGCAGGGAAACATGTGATTCATTCATAAGTTTTCCAAATAATTCTATATCATTATTTTTAAGGGCACTGACAGCCTTAATTGTCCTCTGGTTCTCATATACCGCATGTTTTGCACGCTTCCTGCGGTCTTCATCTTTAATTGCCATCTGTACTTTGTCAAATTGCTCCTCATTAAGGTCACCAAGTGTATTAATGCCCATTCCAGCCTGTATTTCTTTCAAAGCTTCTTCACACTCTGCACGTCTTTCATTATATTTTGAATCCCCTAAGCCACGCTTTTTATTACTGCATGAAATAACAATTTTAGCACCATCAAGTTTTATTGGTGCATATTCAAATGATAAATCTCCTGTATCAAGGAAAATTGCATTATCCTTTTTGCCCATTGCAATAGCAAACTGGTCCATAATACCACAATTAACACCATTAAAATTATTTTCTGAAAACTGGCCAATAATGGCAAGCTCCTGGTTTGGTACATTAAGCCCTAATATTTCACTAAGTATATACCCTGTCACCACTTCTACAGAAGCTGATGATGAAAGCCCTGAACCATTCGGGATATTTCCATTTAAAAGTATGTCAAACCCACAATCAACTTTATAACCCTTTTCTAAAAATGCCCATATAACCCCTTTAGGGTAATTGGTCCAGCCAGCCTCTTTTGATGGTTTTAAATCATCAAGGCTTGATTCTATTATCCCAAGATGTTCAAAATTCATAGAAAAGAAACGCAGCTTTTTATCTTCCCTTTTACGGGCAACTGCATAAGTACCTATAGTAAGGGCACACGGAAAAACATGTCCGCCATTATAATCAGTATGTTCCCCAATAAGATTAACACGCCCTGGCGCAAAAAAAGCCTCTGCCCCATCTGCATCACCAAAAACTTCTGCAAACTTTTTAATTATAATATCCTTCATCAGTTCCTCCCTTTCTGAATATAAATTCTTATAATAATTATTAATAATTTACTTTATAGCTTTTGCTACAACTTTATGTCCATTATATCACACTATTTTATAGAAACAATTGCAAAAATGACCATTTTTTTAAAGTTTACTATCAAGTAACAGATTATGCAAAAAAGCTTCGCACCCCTCACAAATATCCTCATACGTCTTATCAAAATTCCCTGTATACCACGGGTCAGCAATATCACGTGATAAACCAGCAAATTCCAGCAAAAGATGTACCTTATTCTCTGGGTCGCCTCCTGTTATACGTAAAATATTTTTATAATTCCATGAATCCATGCCTATTATATAATCATACTCATTATAATCATTTTTATCCATCTGGGATGCCCTGTGCGGTTCCATTGGAATCCCCTCAGCCTTTAACTTATTCCTGGTACCATAATGGGGGCTGTTGCCAATTTCCTCAGTGCTTGTCGCCTTAGAATCAATAAAAAAATCATCTTTATAACCACTTTTATTAACTAAATCCTTCATAACAAATTCAGCCATCGGGCTTCTGCAAATATTGCCGTGGCAAACGAAAAGTATTTTTATTCTATTTTGCATAACCTTGTATATCTCTGCAAAGCCTTGTATTTACTGGCTTTTCAAAGCTTTTCCTTTCTTACTTGCTTTAATCATTTTTTGTATACATCAT
The DNA here is from genome assembly GCA_002499945.1 of Lachnoclostridium sp. UBA7097. Taxonomy (GTDB): domain Bacteria; phylum Bacillota; class Clostridia; order Lachnospirales; family Lachnospiraceae; genus Butyribacter. Next base: position 23,194 of record DKYP01000088.1, on the reverse strand, counting down.
TTTAACCGAATATAATATGTCCCCTTACCCGAGCCTTCCCTTTTTAATTCTCCTGCCTTTACCAGCTTTCCCAGTCCTCTCTCAATAGAACTTACACTGAGTGCCGGGCATAGTTCTCTGATATCTTGTTTTGTAAACTTCCCAATCTTATTTAGTGTTGCCTTTCTGACCATATCGGTTGCAGACATTTTTTCTTCCACGATTGAAAATCTGTCTTCAAAATCCTTGTATGCAGCAAGAACCGTACCTAAAAGATATTTGATGAAAGGAACCACATCATCTGTTCCCTCATGCCATCTTTCTTGTGTCCTGCCGATGGCATAATAATACAAATCCTTATTTTCTGCTATTTTTGCCTCTAAAGAGATGTATTTTCCAACGTAAAAGCCACTGCGGTATAAAAGCAGT
>DKYP01000088.1:0-22493 GCA_002499945.1 Lachnoclostridium sp. UBA7097 | reverse complement strand
GTCATTAAAGGGATGTATGCACAAAAAATCATGAATAAAGGTTGGTATAACTATCAGTAGCTCTACTTCAAAATTTCCTATCTTAGGCAGTCCTTGCACAACCATCTATATACAGTTATCAATGTCTGTATATTAAATATATTGTAACAGAATGTTTGCTTTATGGCAATTGTTAAGAAACAAAATTAATTGCAGATTGAAAAAATATTTGAATCTTACTGCCAGATATTTATAATAAACGGCACAGGCAGTACAACCAATATGCCACCTGTGCCGTTTAATATTTTTTATTTAACTTGTTACACCATCTCCAAAAATTAATGTCTACAGCTTTACAAACCTTCCAGCTTCTGTTTTTAACTGCTTTGAACCAGAAAAAAAAGCAGCACATGAATACGTTTCACTCATTGCAATGCCCTTCATTTCCCTTACAGCCATGCTTATCTTCACCACAAGAATGTCCATCCCCATAATGGTGTTTATGATGATTGCACTGTACATTTGGATTAAAAGCCAAATTACCCTCTAAATATACCTTAATTACATTATCTGCATTACCTGTTACCCCGCCATACAACTGGATTCCTGCTTCTGATAATGCTGACTGGGCACCTTTTCCAATTCCACCACAAATCAATATGTCCACGCCCTCTTTTTTAAGAAATCCAGACAAAGCTCCATGTCCCTGGCCGTCTGTATCTACAATCTGTTCCTTTATTACCTTGCCATTTTCACAATCATACAGTTTAAACTGTTCTGTATGCCCAAAGTGTTGAAATACCTTTCCATTTTCATATGTCACTGCAATTCTCATAATAATCCTCCATTCTGCTGCCTTTTTCGTTTTTCCTTTTCCTTTTGGTATCTGTCCCCGTTTTAATTATCTGCAACAAAAAATCCCTGCTTCTTAAAGTGGCGGGAATACGTTACAATATAAGTATGTCACCACATGCAAAATAGTGTACATTAACACACCTTCCAGCCAAATATGCAAAGGCACCAGCCCCTGTACAATGACATGTATAAAACTGTGTATCATGGTATTCTGACAGTTTGCATGCCACTGCCTCTAATTGCCTTTTTGGTACCGTTTTCTTTAAGTGTGGAATAGAAAGATGAAATCCTCCTATACATACATCTGGAATATAGTTTCCAGCTTTCTCTAAGATATTGGTTATTCCACAATGTCCACATCCCAAAATTAAAACCTTTTTATCACAATCCACTTCTAAATTTTGCTCATGTTCAAATTGGTCCAGGCCATTCTCATCATATAGCACAATATTTGCTTCTGAAAGGTTATTTTTTACATTAGAAACTGTAAAAAGACTTAGTTCCTGGTCAATCTTGTAATCACCATCCAATAAGAAAATCTGTGGATGGCCAATAAGTCCAGGTTCTAAACCGATATACTTAAGCCCCTCCGGCCTCTTACTGAAATGAGGTTCAAATGCTTTTCTTTGGATATAAATTCTTGCAGTTTGATTGATTTCCAAAAACTTTCCCAAGGCACCGCCATGGTCATAATGTCCATGGGAAATAATAACAATATCTATATCCTCTAGCTTGATATTCATCTTCCTGGCATTTTCAAAAATGGTTTCATCTTGTCCAACATCAAACAAAACATGGTGCTTCCTGGTTTCAATATAGAGTGATAAACCATGCACTGTTCTCATTCCACAATTACTTGTATTCTCTACTAACGAACAAATTCTCATAAATTTCCTCATTTCTGCGCTGCCTTTTGCGCATAACTCCCTCCGGCCCCAGAACCAGCCAGTCAGTTTAATTTCCTTATTTCCCGGCTGAAACAGGATACCATGCTCACCGTAAAGCCACATATTCCGGTACATAGGAACATTACCGCCATACCACTTCCAGCACTATCCCCTACGATTGTTTCCAACACCCCTGCCAGCCTGTTCCCAGAAGACATAAAAGGCTCAAAGACATAATCTGCCAGACAGCCTCCGAGTATAATTCCGATTGGAATTGTACTGTACTGGATAGCATTCCTGGCTGCGAATACCCTCCCCTGCATGGCAGCAGGAACCTTATGGTACAGTATCGTATTCTGTGATGCTTGTATAAAGGGAACTGGCAGACTGGCACAGACCGCAGCCACCGACCACCAGAATACATTTTTACCAACTGCCATCATCAAATCACCAAACAGAAATGACAATGCTGCCGAAACATAAATTACCACAGCTTTATGACGGCTTTCCTTTCTCACGGAAACAATAATTCCCCCCGCAATCCCTCCTATACCCATACAGGCATTTACAATTCCAAGTACAATACTGTTTCCAGAGCTTCTTGCCAGAATCATTGGTGATAAAATATTCTCATAGGTGAGCCTGGAACAGAAATTGACCAGTGCTAGCGTAAGCATAATGTATAATATGCCTTTTTCCTTTTTCAGAAAATTAAATCCCTCCGCTATCCCGGCAAACGGGGAACTATATGTCCTGTCCTGCGTCTGTTCCGGTATTGTAATAAATAACACCAATACACAAAATGCAAAGACAAAGCCCGCCAAATCTATCAATAGGATAAGCGGAAGACCGCCTGCCGCAAACAGGAAAGCCGCCAGCATAGGGCTGAATACCACAACAAGGTTATTAGAAAAAGAATTCATCCCGCTGGCATTTGAAATTTTCTCCTTTGGTACAAGCCTTCCGGTTGCTACTGCGGATGCAGGCTGCTGAAAGGCATTCGTTATACCGGCCACTGCATTTATGGCATAGATATTCCAGACCTCCAAACGCCCTGCAAACAGAAATGCCAGTACCGCCAACGAACCAGCCGCCGCAATGCTGTCCGAAACCAGCATGATTGTTTTCTTCTTATGACTGTCTATAAAACCACCAGCAAACAAGCTTAAAAATACATATGGTACATAATTGCAAAACGACATCAGCGAAACGGACATTGCAGAATGGTTCTGTCCATACGCCCACAAAACAAGCGCGAACCCGGTCATGGAACTTCCAAGTCCTGATATACTCTGGCTTAACCACAAAATAATATATTTCTTAAATGATTTTTCTTCCATTGAATTTTCTCCATTCTATTTTTTTCAAAATAAAAAGTACAAAATCCAATGTGGACGGATAGTCTTTTACCTCTGTACAAATTCCGTCCTGTCATCAGACTTTGTACAGAGCCCTCTGTTTAGGTCAATCATTAAATGGCAAAGCATATTTCCCACCTCCCCAGCCACCTTTCTGTATTATAGTATAGCATGGAAAAATTTTTTAATCAATCATGGAAAAAACTAAAACACCCTTGTCCGCCACTATTGTTGCAGTTTACAAATATCCTTATACCATCACATGCAACTATAATATATAAGCAGCTGTACCACACGGCTATAACTTTTTATTCCATCTTTAATACCATTCATCACAAGATTTCCGTCCAGTAATTTATTGGAAATTGTTTCAACTATTTCAGTATTAAAAGGAGAAGTTTTATTAACCTGTTCCCATGCTTCTTGTGTTAAAAATATATTATCAGCAGCAACTTCTTCTGTAACAAGCGTCCTGGAATCCCATTCTTCCACACTTGCATTATTCCTGAAATCATTTGATACATAATTTAAAACATTTAAATAACCACTATACTGGAAAAATAGATTGCCAGATTCAACACATGCCATAAATGCAATAAAATTTGCTTCATCCTCGTATATATAACCTTTTAAATGTGCAAGTTCATGGCATATGGTAAAAGGCATATTTGTTATGTACATATCAGTATTATAATTAGCTTCAAGTGTAAATGGGAAAAATATCCCTGACAAATTCTGCTGGCTCATAATATTTGAAAATAATATCTTCTTAGGCTGTGGGTAATAACCAGATAAACCTGGATACTTTTCCCCAAGCTTTTTCATTGATTTTATACATTCAGAATATAAATCTTCCTCTTCATTAAAGATGACTTCACCATTGCTGTCACGCTCAAACTGTGTTGAAAGAAAATTAAGCCTTTCCACAATATGTTCACGTAAATCATAAAGTTCCTCAAAACCATATCCATCCTTACCTTCTGTATCCATATACTTTGATGCAAAAGTTGAAGCATGGTAAAGTATAAAACAGTTTAAAGTCTGTATTAATAAAACACAAACCAAAATCCAGCTTATTATATTCCAGTACCTGCGCCTGAGCAGTTTTAACTTTTCTTTTTTCAGAAATCCAAGCAGGAATATAACCACACCTGCAAAAAGCAGGATAATGCCAAGAATTATAAGTTTCTCCCCCACAGATATAGGAAAAATACTAAAAAACCGGCTGTATGTATTAACCCATAAAGGCAGTATATTTGCAATATACCAGTCAGAAAAAGCATGGCTGTTCCAGGATAAAGCATTAAGGAGTATAGTTAATGCAAGTATTAAAAGTTTTATTATTAATGGAATTTTATTTTTTTGCCTGGTATTTTTTTCTTTCATACCTTTTAAATTTATATGTATATTTTTCATGGCAGGATTTTGCCCCTTATCTATGTAATTTTTATAATTTTATTACAAATATATGATAATTTAATGTTAAAACCTGCAGAAATAATATAAATATACATCTTAATTAATATTATTTTAACCATCAGCACCAGAACTTTTAAATTTTCCTGTTTCTGCCAGAACCAGTGCAAATAAAGAAGCTGTCAGTTTAATAACTGGCAGCTTCTTATTAAGACTAATAATCCTATACTATAATTAAAGTAAAATAACTATACACTGTTAGCATGATTTTTTATCAATCTGTGAATTAAATGCATAGAAGTTTTTGCTATTAAGGTCATCCTGTACACGGCGGAGTGTTTCGCCAAAACGCTGGAAGTGTACAATTTCGCGTTCCCTTAAGAAACGTATAGGGTCTGCAATTTCAGGGTCTTTAACCAGTCTTAAAATATTTTCATAAGTGCTTCTTGCTTTCTGTTCAGCAGCCATATCCTCATACAAATCAGTAATCGTATCACCTTTACTCTGGAACTCACATGCGTTAAACGGTATACCTGCCGCCGCTGTAGGCCAGATTGCAAGAGTATGGTCAACATAATATTTATCAAAACCTGATGCCTTAATTTCCTCAGGAGTAAGGTCTTTGGTAAGCTGGCGCACAATAGTTGCAACCATTTCAAGGTGTGCAAGCTCCTCTGTGCCTATATCAGTAAGTGTTCCGATGGCTTTTCTGTTCTCCATGCTGTATCTCTGTGAAAGATAACGCATAGAAGCACTTAATTCACCATCCGGGCCGCCATACTGGCTAATAATTATCTGGGCTGCTTTTGCATTAGGCCTGGTAATATTTACAGGGTACTGCAGCCTTCTTTCATAATTCCACATACACTACTCTCCTTTCTATTCCCAAGGCCAGGGTTCTTTAACCCATTCCCAGTAACATGAATTGTCTACATTATCATTTAACAGCGGCCCATACTTATGGGTATATTTATCAAGTGACTCCCTGCGGGCTTTTTTAAGTTCCTGGTAATATGCAAGGGCCTCTTTATCACATGGGTGTGTATCAAGAAAAAGCACCACTTCATCAATCGCAAAGCTTACCTGTGAAATATAGAGAAGAAGTTTATTTTTGTCCTGGTTCATACTGCACCTCCCTGGCCTTTGAAATACCCACGTGGAATACATCCATAGAATGGCAGGTCAAGCGGAGGGAAAATTGTCCCCTGCTGCAGGCCTTTACATAAATCATAAACCTTGCACCACTGCTGCCAAGGTACATACCCTATAGCTAAAGCCATGCCTTTTAAAGGGTCATTATATAAACTAGAATCCGCATCGCATTTTGTACTGCATCCACATGGTGGTTTACTTCCACATTCCATTTTGCAATTTGGATTAAATCCACAATCTGAAGACGGGGTAAAATTGTTATTACAGTTTGAATTACATGAAGGATTACCATTCTGGTTAAAATTGTAATCTGTTTTGCATCCGCAGTCATTTGGACGTCTTAAATTCATATTATTCATAAGAAGCATCCTTTCAGTTAAAATTGACGGGAATTATTTTCCGTACTAATTAATATATATGTAATTTCAGGATAATTGTTACTTTATAGCAATGTTTATTTTACAAGTTTATTTTTTAATTCCCCTGCCCCTTCCTTGCCCCATGATTGCTTTTTATAAAAATCTATGTTAAAATTTTATTAAAATCCCTGGTCCGCATATAACACCAGGAAATAATTTTTGAGGAAATGCATATGAAAATAATAATCTGTGATGACAGCATTGAAGATTTACTAAAAATAGAAAAACTCTTATTAAAATATAAAAAATTTTATCCAAATACCAGCTTTGAAGTGGAAAAATTTTCTGATGCTTCCCAGTTATACAATAATATACAAAACAACCAGCTGGCAGATATATATATACTAGATATAATTATGTCTGAAAAAAACGGAATTGATATAGGACACCAGATACGCAAAAGCAATAATAATAACATAATTATCTATACCACATGTTCCAGCGATTTTGCACTTGAAGCCTATGAGGTATGTGCTGTAAGATATATTCTAAAACCAATAAATGAAAATAAGATATTTGAAGCCCTTAATTATGCCCTGTCCTATATTAATATAAAAAAAGAATCATCATACCTTATAAAAACAAAAAACGGGCTTGTACCAGTACCCTATTCACAAATAGAATATATTGAAAATTCTTCCAGAAAGTTAGAAGCACATTTAACAAATGGCAAAACTATCAGAAGCATATTTATAAGAAAATCATTTGAAGAAGAAATCTCTGAACTTATAAAAGAAGCACAGTTTACACAAGTACATAAATCTTTTCTTATTAATTTAAAATATATAAAACAGCTTGCTAAAAACAGCGCTATAATGGAAAGTGGTAAAAATATACCCATCAGCCAGAAAAGGGCTGTAGCTGTTAAAAAAGAATATCTGGTATTTTTTTCAGAATATTATTAATTCCTGTAACCCATATCACTTTCAATTAGCAATCTTTAATAACCCAGATTACCAGCCGCCCTCCAAAATTCTTGAAGGCGGCTGCTGTAATTTTAATCTTCCTGTCTTGCTTATTTGTAACAATTCAATCTTCTTTTGCGAAATAAAAAAATCCCAGAACATTTTAAAACATGTATAATGTTATCTGCTGTAAACATCTGGTAAATTACAGCATAATAACAGAAGAAGGGAAAATTAAAATATGAAACTCAAAGGTAAGATTCTTGCTTTTTCGCTTGTACCATTAATATTACTTGGAATAAGCATGTTTCTGGTTGCAGCAGACAGAATTGCAAATGGCATCTATGATGAATCATATGTAGGAATGAAAGCAACAACACTTGCAGTAAAGGATATTTTTGAAATTGGCTATGAAGGTGAATACAGGCTTGATGAAAATGGTAACTTATGGAGGGGAAATGATTTAAATATTTCACAGGCATATGATATTGTTGACCATATTAAGAAAAATACAGGGCTTGATGTAACTATTTTCTGGAATGACACCCGTATACTTACGTCAATATCAGATGCTAATGGCAACCGCCAGATTGGAACTAAAGCATCCCCTGAAATTGCACAACATGTATTACAAAATGGTAAATCTTACCATAACAGAAATATAGATATACTTGGCACAAAGTATGTTGTTTATTATACCCCTTTTTACCAGTATGGTACAGATGAAATTGTAGGAATGGTTTTTCTTGGAACACCACAATATACTATTTCAAAAATCATTAATAAAGCCAGGCTGCAGATGTTAATAATTATATTTATTGGAGTTTTGCTTGCTTCTATAGTTATATATAAAATGGTAAGCCATATGGTACTTTCCCTTAAAATGAGCATGGGATATCTTAATGATATTTCAAAAGGAAATTTAAATATAAACGTAAATGACAAGGTACTTAAAAGAAAAGATGAAATCGGCGAACTTGGCAAAAGCATTGAGAGCCTGCAGGATAAACTAAAAAATATTATTACAGGAATAAGTTCAAAAAGTAAAGATGTATATGAAGAATCAGATGCCATGAAAAATATCTCCAAAGATATTTATAATATAATGAATGGAATAAATAATTCTATACAGGATATTGCCAAAAGCTGTAACAGCCAGTCTGAAGATGCTGTCCAGGCAGGCTCTAATGTTACACAGATGGGAGATATTACCGGGCTTAACAACATAGAAATTATAAAACTTAATGATACTTCTGAAAATATGAGGAAAGTATCAGAAGAAGCAATGGAACAGTTCAATGAAATGAACAATGTAATAAATGATGTACGTGAATCCATGCATTTTCTTTCAGAACAGACAGAACTTACTAATGAGTCCGTTGCCAGAATCAGCTCTGCTACAGAATTAATTACAGATATTGCATCACAGACAAGCTTGTTATCACTAAATGCCAGTATAGAAGCATCAAGGGCAGGTGAACATGGTAAAGGTTTTGCTGTAGTTGCAGCAGAAATCCAGAAATTATCACAACAGTCAAACGATGCCGCAGTAGAAATTAAAGAAATTGTAACCAGTCTTGACAACCATTCTTCACATACTCTGGAAAGAGTAGAAGAAACAAAGAAAATGATTGGAAGGCAGGAAGAAAATATTATAAATGCAGGAAAAAGTTTTGAAGATGTAAGAAATGGTATCTGTGAAACTGTAAATTCAATGTCAGATATTATGGAGAAATCCAGACAATTAGAAGATGTAAGAATAAACACAGTTGCCATTGTACAAAATTCGGCTGCTATTTCAGAAGAAAACACTGCAAGTGTAGAAGAAATTGCAGCCGAGATTGAAAGCGTCTACTCAGATATTGAAAATATATCAGTCAAAACAAAAAATTTACATAAATTATCAGAAGAAATGAGCCAGAGAATCGGGATATTTACTATTTCATAATAAATTACACAATATTTCTGCTGCCAGCGCAGCCACACATGATACAACTGCCACCATAAGCAGGCTCTTTCTTTTATACGCAAACAAAAGCCCTGTAAATGTCCCTGCAATACCTGGCACAATACCACCTGCAGAATATATGACTGCTGGAAATGTCATAGCTGCAAGGACAGCATAAGGAACATAATAAAGAAATGATTTAATAAACCTGTTTTTAACTTTGTTCCTGCACAATGCAAATGGCAAAGCCCTTATAAGATATGTAACTCCTGCCATTACCACAAGATATATAAAAAATTTGTCTGCCGGCATCACTCTTCCTCCCCATCATCTACAGGATATAACAACGCACCTGCAACAGATGCTAATACAGCACATATTATTATTACAAAACCAGAAGATATATTATTAATTAAAGGAATATACCTAAAACAACAGCTTAAAACTGCGGCAATAATTATTACTACAAGGCATTTATGGTTGTCCCTTGCCTGTGGGATAATTATTGCCATAAACATTCCATATATCGCTATCCCTAAAGCACTACTTAAAGTTTCTGGTATAATTTCACCAAGAAGTGCACCTGCTGCTGTACCAGACGCCCACCCAATATATGGTGTAATTATTAAACCTGCCATATAATACTTACTTACAGTCCTGTTTTTACTTGCAGCAACTGCAAATATTTCATCTGTAATACCAAACCCTGCTAAAAGCCTTGCTGGAAGGTTAAATGAAGCATCAGCTTTTTGTGACAGTGAAATTGACATAAGGGCATACCGCAGGTTAATAACAAACTGTGTCAGTGCCATCTCAACCAGCCCGCCAGCCATAACCATAATCCCAAGCCCTGCAAACTGCCCTGCAGATGTAAGGTTTGTCATTGAAATTAACAAAGTCTGCCACCAGGACAGCCCGGAAGAAACCCCCATAATCCCAAATGTAAAACTCACTGAAATATATCCAAGCGCTATGGGAATCCCATCGTGAAGCCCTTTTTTAACATCCTTAATATTCTTTATCTTATCTATATTATTCATCGTAAACCTCACAGGCAACATATAAAAATTTTCCAGCCATCATTTGTCATTTTTATCAATTATATCTGCCATTGCAGCAGGGGTAACAATAAAATCCCTTATTGGATAATGTTTCTGGTTTCATGTCACCAGATAAGCGTTATTAACACGCATTTCCACAGCAGTTTCATAAAAAATCCTGTCATCTTCATCTATTAATATTTCCTCTGTTAATGCAGGAAACACTTCAATTCCATATTGTTGTATTGCACAAAGAACAAGCTGTATTGTTTCTTCTTTTAAATGGAATTTCTTCCTATGGAGTACCTCGTCATATTCTGCCAGAATATCCTTATGGTACAATGGAATAATTTTTCCATCAAACACAGCATCTAAAATTTTAACTGTAGATGAATTATTATTTTTAGATAAAAGAGCAGATACTAATACATTTGTATCAACTACTACATAGTATGCCATAAATATTTATCCTTTTCTTTCTATCCTTGCAGCTGAAATCTCAGTATTAATTTCATCCAAAGACATTTCTGGTACATCAGCCGCCTGTTTTCTTAATTCATGGAATGCATTTTTAGCTTCTGTCCTTGTAATGGCCTTATCAGGTAATATTGCTGCAAATGGAAGCCCTCCCATCATCTTGCTTCTTGCCATAAACATACGGAAAGCTGTAGGCAGGTCCATTCCAAGTTGTTCATAAATTTCCGTAACTTCCTGTTTTAATTCCTTATCCGCACTAAATTGTATTAAAACCTGTTCTGCCATAACAATACCCCCTTGTCAATTAATTTTATTATATATATTTTTACCATTATTATATGCCATATTTACAAAACCAGCAACCAGGACATATACAAAATCCCTTCATGCATATTCTTAAATCTGCCCGCATATTTTATATTTTATAACAGCAAATGCTTCACGCAAATAGCAGTTTGGCAATGTATAAAGAACTGTCCTTGCCCCAATCCCTGATACATTTTCATACCCCTGTTTTAGTGCAATCATTTTTGCCCTGTATATATGGAAATTATTACTGGCAATTACAACCTGTGCAGATTTATCACCAATAATATCCATACTATATCTAAGGTTTTCATCAGTATTAACAGACTTTTCTTCTTTAATAATTCTTCCTGGTTCCACCCCTTTGGCAACAAGGTAATCCTCCATTGCCTGCCCTTCTGTTATATCTTCACCTTTTCCCTGCCCGCCTGATACAATAATTTTACATCCAGGATTATCTTTAATATAATCAAGTACAGCATTAAGGCGGTATTTAAGGTTTGTAGAAACTTTTGTACCATTTACCCTTGCACCAAGTACAATTACATACTCTGCACCTGGCTCCGGTTTCTGGAAACCATTTGTTATTATTACACATTCTGTTACAAATAATATAAAACAGCAAATCCCTGTAACAGAATAAAAAGCAGTTAATAAAGGCTTTGGAATTACAATCTGCCTTTTATCCACAATATAATGCAATATCCCTGCCCCTATTAACAAAATTCCAAGTAAAAGCCAGAAATATGTAAACAAATTATTATTACCTGTCCATAATATATAAACCAGAAAATATAATGTACTGGCAAATCCAAGCAAAGACAATATAATTGTAACCATACACCCTCCAGGTACAGACTAAAAAATAAACTGTACTACTGCATAAGCTTTCCCATCCTCACCATTAAGCGAAACAAATGCCATATTTTTATCCTTATATACAACAGGAATAATTTTATTGCCAAGGAGAGCCTGCCTTTTATATTCAACTCTTAATTCCTTTGCCTTTTCCTTCATTCCAAGCGCAAACATTGCCATTCTTACATACTGCCCGTTATTTACATGGTGGTTAGTATCAAGGTGGTATTCCTTTACAATAAAACTTTCCCCTTCCTGCCCGTCACCAGGCAGTTTTATTTTTCTTGGTGCATAATCCATATCAAGCGGCTCATGCCTGCCATATACCTCACCGATTCCAGGTTTTATTATAACAGGCCTGCCCTTTTCCATATCCATAAGCACCCAGTTTGAATTAGCTTTTACAATTGTGCTGCCATCTTCCAGTGTTATAAAAAAGTTCCTGTATCCCACCATTTTATCATAGCCATATGCCTGTGTACCAACCTCTATCCTTTCACCAAATGAAGGATAACAACTGACAACTATCTGCCATGAACTAAGGACCCACATAATCTTGTTCTTATTCAGAAAATCTATGCCAACACCTAAATCTTCTGACTCAAAATTAGTACAGTCCTGCAAATAATTAATAATTGCGTCAAGGCTTAGACAGCCTGTTTCATCCGTTTCACTATACCTTATACGGCTTTTAAAAGTATACATTACTACCTCCTTGTCACATCTGGTACTGTGACATATACAGATTATAATAAAGCCCCTTCTTCTCCAGAAGCTCTTTATGGCTTCCCGATTCCTGCATACCGCCATTATCAATATACATTATCCTGTCTGCATTTTTAATTGTTGAAAGGCGGTGTGCAATAATAAAAGAAGTCCTTCCTTTTAGAAGCTTTTCAAGCCCCTCCTGCAAGACTATTTCAGTTTCTGTATCAATACTTGAAGTTGCCTCATCAAGTATAAGTATGGCAGGATTAGCAAGAAGCGCCCTGGCAAATGAAACAAGCTGGCGCTGTCCCGCCGAAAGCCTGCTGCCACGTTCATTTACCTGGGTATTATAACCATTCTCCATATTCATTATAAAATCATGGGCACATACAGTCTTTGCTGCCTGTATTACTTCTTCATCTGAAGCCTCTTTATTTCCATAACGGATATTATCCATAATAGTACCCGAAAATATAAAACTGTCCTGCATCATAACACCCATCTGGCTGCGTAAAGATTTAAGCTTCACACCAGATATATCAATGCCATCTACAAGCACCCTTCCGCTATCCACATTATAAAACCTGCTTAGAAGATTTACAATAGTGGTTTTGCCAGCACCTGTAGGGCCTACTATGGCTATACACTGTCCCTGTTTCACATTAAAATTAATATTCTTTAAAATTGCCACACCATCCTCATAACCAAAAGTCACATCTTCAAATGTAACATCACCCTTTATACCAGGCAGGTCTTTGGCACCTGGTTTGTCCTTAACCAGTACAGGTTCATCAATAGTTTCAAAAATACGTTCAAGATATGATACCGCTGTAAGCAGGCTGTTATAAAAACTTGCTATAGTATTTACAGGAGCCCAGAACCTGCTTATATAAGCTGTAAATGCAAATATAACACCAATCTCAATTCCAGAACCCTTTCCGCCCATAATGCTGTAAACCCCCACAACATAAATAAATGAAGTAGTAACTGTTGATATAAGGTCTACAACAGGCCCCATTGCAAAGTTAAAATATACAGCCTTAAGCCATGATTTACGGTACAGGTTGCTTAAATCATTAAAAATATCCGTGTTCTTTTTTTCACGTACAAAAGCCTGTGTTACACGTATTCCATTTATGCTTTCTGCAATATAAGCATTAAGGTTAGACTGTTTATTGCTCTGTACCTGCCATGCATGCCTTTGTTTACGTTTAATTACTATAACATAAACAGCAAGTACAGGAAGCCCGCATAAACATATTAATGTAAGTTCCGGGCTCATTGCAAACATAAATATTAATATAAAAACCAGGTTACACAAATCAGTTATTGTATTTAAAATACCATTTGATAAAAGGTCACTTAAGTTATTCACATAATTAACAACACGTACCTGTATCTTGCCATGTGGACGGTCATCATAATAACTAAAAGGAAGTTCCTGTAAATGTTTAAAAATATCTTCCCTTAACTGGTGTATTATATCCTGTCCTACCCTTGTAGTAACACTTATTTTTATCCTTGTGCTTATAACTGAGTATACCACAATAATTACTGCAAGCAAAGACAGAAAGATAATTCCATCTGTATCCCCGGCCGGGATATAGACATCCATTTCCATCTGTAAAAACTTTGGTATAAACATTCCAAGTGCAGAAGATGAAAGCATAAGAAAAAGCACCACGGCCATTTTCTTCTTGTAAGGTTTAATATATCCTGCAAGGCGTTTAAGCTGGTTTATATCAAACTTATCCTCTAAAGTTTCATCTATATCATAACGGTTTCTTGCCAAAACTGCCACCTCCTGTTTTACACAGCAGCATGCTGTGCATTTTTCCTTTTTAATTCTGCTGCCATAGGGTACTGGTGGTAATAAACAGTTGAATAATAACCATTTTTTGCCACAAGTTCTTCATGTGTCCCCTGTTCAATTATCTTTCCATTATCAAGCACAATAATTTTATCAGCATCCCTTATGGAAGAAATCCTGTATGCAATAATAAATGTTGTACATGAATGGTTTATATTTTCAAGCTGCCTTTGTATATAACTTTCTGTTTCCATATCAACAGCAGAAGTAGTATCATCAAGAATAAGTATTGAAGGTTCTTTAAGAAGAGCCCTCGCAAGTGAAATCCTCTGCTTCTGCCCGCCAGAAAGCCCTACACCCCTTTCGCCAATCATAGTGTCATAGCCATCTGGCATATTCTTAATAAAAATATTGGCATCTGCCATTTTAGCAACTTCCTTAACTTTTTCAAAACTGCATTCAGGCCTTCCATATGCAATATTCCCTTCTATAGTATCTGAAAAAAGAAATACATCCTGCATTGCAATTCCTATATTTTCACGCAGCTGGTACATATCAAGGTCTTTTACATCCACCCCGTCTACAAGTATCTCACCATCTGTAACATCAAAGAAACGGCATAAAAGGTTAATAATTGTAGACTTGCCGGCACCTGTAGTACCAGTTATGCCTATAGTCTGGCCTTTTTTTACTTCAAAACTTATATTCTGCAGGATATCTTCATCATCTGCTTTATATGATACATTATTAAATACAACATTCCCTTCAAGCTTCTTTCTTTCAACTGGATTAAGCGGCTCTTTTACATCAGGCTCTGCACTATATGTATCATATATTTTCTCTACAGATGTAGTAAATCTCTGTATATCATTAACCCACCAGCCAGCCATACGCAGTGGCACAGTAAGCATCCAGAGATACCCATTTACTGCAACAAGGTCTCCCATAGTCATTTCACCCTTTACAACCATTATCCCGCCAACAAGCATAAGGATAATATTAAGTGCATTTGAGAAAAATTCAAATACAGGGACATATTTTTTCCATATGCCTGCTGCACCAAGTTCCGCATCCCTGTAATTATCATTCTGTACTGTAAACTTCTCCATCTCATAATCCTCTTTTGCAAATGCCTTTACTACCCTGTTGCCGCTTATATTTTCCTGCACATATGTATTAAGGCTTGAAAACGCATTACGGCAGTTTGTAAATGCAGGCTTTACACTTTTTGCCTGTGAGTATGTAACCATTGCTGTAAGCGGGAGAACTACTGCCATGCAAAGTGCCATTTTAACATTTGTAGCAAATATCATAACCAGTGCAAATATAAAATACAGCACATTTTCATAAACAGTATAAATTACATATGCAACAAAATGGCGTATTGCATCCATATCACCTGTCTGGCGGCTCATAAGGTCACCTGTGCGGTTCTTGTTATAAAATGCAAAATCTTCCTGTAAAAGCTTACGGTAAACAGTTTCCCTCATACTAAATAAAACATTTTGTGAACTTGTTTCAAAAAGCATCTGTGAAAAAAACCTGCATACCCCTTTAACAATTACCAGTGCTATAAGAATGGCAATAAGCTTCCCGAGTAAATCCGCCTGCCCGCCATTAATAACATCATCAACAATAAGCTTGGATACATAAGGTCCTGATAAAGCAGCTGCTGCAACTATAGTTACAAGAAAAAGCCCTGCTGCCATACGTAACCTGTATTTCCTTAAAAAAGAATAAAACCATTTTAATGGTGCCATATTAGTTACCCCCTTTGCCAGTTTAATCTATATGTTTTTTCTGCCTTTTTAAACAGTAAGTAAGAGTATATCACCAGCACTACAAGTATAATATAATAAACTTATCAAAAAATTGTACAAATCTATCATTTTTTCCATAAAATAATTATGGCAGTTTTGTGACAAAGTATTATAATACCTATACTTTTTAAAAAAAACGGCTTATACTGGATATTGAATAAAAATTTAAATAATGGAGGATAACAATGAAAAAACTATATGAATATAGTGACAGGCTTGATGCCCCCTTAGCAGCATTTAACCATACTGCATCACCTGGTAATTTTCCTGTACTTCCACACTGGCACTACTTTATTGAAATTATACATATACTTGACGGCGAAGTAGAAACAACCTGTGGCAATTATGTATATATACTGCATCCCGGCGATATAATAATATTTTTCCCACAGCTTGTACATTCAATATATAAACCCAGGGATAACACAAGCACACCAGGACTTAGCAGGCTAAAGCCCCCAGGCAGGAACACACATGAAAAATATAGTATAACACCCATACCAGAAAAAACCACTAAAGAACAATACAATATAAAATACCAGGTATTAAAATTTGATTTAAATTTTTTAAATATAAATACAAATTATAAGACAAGGTTTACTAAAATATTTGAACTGGCATATGCCCAAAATCCTGAATACCTTTACTTTTCTAAAGAAATGTTTAAAGACCTGCCTGTATATGAAATATTTGATACCTGTATAAAAGAACTTGAAACTAAAAAATATGGTTATGATATTATAGTATGCTCACATATATCAGCTTTACTATCATACTTTGCAAGAAACTGGATTGGACGCGGGCTTGATATAGATGAAGCAATAAGGAAATCAAACAATAAATCAGACACATTTGCAGAAATTACAGAGTATATTGAAAAACATTATAATGAACCATTAAAAATAAACAGCCTTGCCAGAATGTGCGGCATGAGTTATCCTAATTTTGCAAGGCTTTTTAAGCAGAAATACAACCAGTCCTGCAAAGAGTATATTGAATTTATACGGCTTAATAAAGCAGAGGACCTGCTTCTTATGACCAATATAGACCTTACATATATCAGCAATGAAACAGGTTTTGCAGACTGCAGCCACCTTATACGCACATTTAAAAAATGGAAAGGTGTTACACCTGGCCAGTGGCGTAGCAAAAATGAAAAGTAAATTAAGATTATATAACATTAATTGACTTACATATTATAATGGAATATAATATGTACACTTAGCGGATTTATCCGCTATATTATTTGCTGCAAGCCAAAGGCGGCAGCATGGGGGATTTTTATGAAATTATGGAACAATTTCTTTGGACATCTTTCAACAATATTACACCACAAAAAGCTTGTACGGAAACTTTGTTTCCGGGCAGGTCTTTATAAACAGGGAATAATGCATGACTGGTCAAAATACCACCCTGTTGAATTTTTGGCTGGTGTAAGATATTACCAGGGTGGCAAAAGAAGCCCGAATTTCGGGGAAAAAGAAGCTTACGGCTACTCTTCCGCATGGCTTCACCACAAAGGCAGGAACAGGCATCATTTTGAATACTGGATAGATTATTCACTTAAACCACAAGAGGGGCTTAAAGGCATGCCAATGCCCGAGCGTTATATTATTGAAATGTTTTGTGACAGGGTAGCAGCAAGCAAAAATTATAACAGGGATTCTTATAATGATTCATTTCCGCTTGCATATTATAACAAAAACCAGGACCATTATGTACTTCATCCTGATACAAGAAAACTAATTGAAAAATTACTGAATATGCTTGCAGAAAAAGGCGAAGAAGAAACTTTCAATTATATACGTAAAGAAATAGACTGGAAACATTCACGCAAATGGTAAATACCATCTGACTGGAGGATTTTTTAATGGGGAAATTAAAACAATTTCTATTAAAATATAAACATGCAATTATAATACTATACTTACCAATATATATGGTCTGGTTTGTACTGCTTGAAAAGCGCACAGATGTTAAATTCAGTGAAATCCATTGTGTTATAGATGATTTTATACCATTTTGCGAAATATTTATAATCCCATACCTGTTATGGTTTGTATATGTTGCATCAAGCCTGGTTTTTCTTTTCTTCCAGACAAAATATATAGACGACTTTTACAAATGTGCTGCCATACTCGTTATGGGAATGACCACAAGCCTGATTATATATACATTTTTTCCAAATGCACAAAACATGCGCCCGGATTCATTTGAGCGGGATAATATTTTTACAAATATAATATCGTTACTATATTCCACTGATACAGACACTAATGTGTGTCCAAGCATACATGTATATAATTCCATTGCAATACATGTTGGAATAGCTACAAGCCAGTATTTTAAAAATAAAAAGTGGGTAAAAAACAGCTCATTGGTACTATGCATATTAATCTGCATGTCAACACTATTTTTAAAACAACATTCATTTATTGACCTTGTATGTGCCATTGCATTGTATCTGTTTTATTATACTATTATATATAAGCAGTTCCCTGTACACTACCAGATACAATACAAAAGCACCAGCCGCCACAGGATTATTAAAAATATAAAACACCACAGGGAATTACAATAAAAATATTGTAATAAAAACAGGCTGGCAGTGCCAAAAACCACTCTTATACTGCCAGCCTTGTCATTAATCCCACCAGAAATACCAGACTTTAGAACCCATAAGGCAGTCTGCGACTTCACCCAATGTATAAGTTGCAGTACACTGGTTTACCCTGTCATTTGAAAATGCGTAATGCTCCCTGGCAAGTTTCCATGCCTCATCTTCATTATCCACAGGCTTTTCCACATAAAATTCTATAACATCATGTGTTATAACTGCTGGGAACGCACTATATTTCTTATACCAGTAACGGCAGACTGTTATCATATCTTCTGGCGCTGGACAGTCATTCCAGCCACCAATAGGAAACCATCCTATAACCTTCCATGGCTCGTCCACAGGAACTTCAAAAAGAATAGTTTCATCTATATTGTCCCCTGAAAATGACGCAAATGCGGATAATGAATCAATCTCCCCTCCTTCTTCCATCTCTCCCATAAATTCCTCTTCACCATCAGTATAATCTTCAAGAGCTGCATTATACCATTCCTGCAAAAGTTCTTCTCCATTATCACCAGCAGCATCAATAATAGCTTGCCTTTTTTCCATAGTAGTTTCTTTCTTTACTTCCTCTTTATCATTATCAGAAAAAGAAAACCATTCACCAAGAATATCATCACATGGTACAAGGACAGGTACAAACCCTTCTTTTTTACCACGTTCCAGTTCATCTTCATAAACCTCATTTACCTCTTCTACAGTACATTCCTCACTAAAAACCTTATAATTACAGCCTATTATATCAATAATATTCTGTGTTGCCTTATTATAAGGCGCTTCTTTAAATAATCCCATAAACTCTGCTACTCAAAATATGGACAAATATACCCATATCGAGATGTTGAAAGTTTTTACAAACTTTTCTTACTGTTTCATCGTGTATGCTTTCGTATTGAGTAAACTCAATTACTACTCACAAGTTCTTATACACTCCACAGTCGTAAATTCCCGACTAAGCCATCGGTACATACTTACAATTGCTTGATTATGCAATTTTGTAAGCTGCCGTATCCCTCAGATTAAGGCTTGCATTAAAATCTCTATCAGCACGATAGCCGCATTTACAGATATACTCCCTGTCTGAAAGTTTTAAATCTTTCTTTATATTTCCACATTCATGACAGATTTTGCTTGATGGAAACCATCTGTCTGCAATCCTTAATTCTATACCGTTCTCATCACATTTCTGTTCCAGCTTTGTCCTGAACTCATAGAACTTCTGTGATGCGGCTGCTTTTGAGAGATGCCTGTTCTTCATCATCCCTGACACATTTAAATCCTCGACTGTGATATAAGACGGCTTGGTTTTCACTATCTCATTCACACATTGGTTTATATAATCGGTACGGATATTATCAATCCTCTGATGAAGTTTCTGTACCTTTAAGATTTGCTTCTGGATATTTTGTCTAGTAACCTCTCCTTTCTTTTTACTGCGCTTTTTCAAGTCTTCGTATCTCCTCGAAAGACAACGCTGTTCTCTTTTTAATTTCTTTTCCAGTTTTTTGACTGTCCTGGTTTTATTGATATTTTTCTTTACCATACCGTCACTTATTACCGCAAATTCTTTTATTCCCAAATCAATCCCTAATCCGAAATTGTTTAATTGTGGTTTTTCTGTATCATGGATATCTATAAGGACGGACACATAGTACCTTCCTGCTTTACGGGATACTGTGCCGCTTTTTATCACATACCCCTGCTTTGAAGCTGGTATATAGCCTTTTTCTTTCAGCCTGACCCATCCAAGCGTTGGTATCTTTATTCTATGCCTTTCACATGGAATAACTGTCTTTGCATCTGTTTTGACAAAGTACATCTTTACATCTGGTCTGTTCTTTTTCTTAAATTTCGGAAATCTGCTTTGCTGTTTAAAAAATCTTTTAAATGCCTTTTCAGCATTCATAATGCTTTGTTTTACTGATTTTGAACTGGCTTCCTTTATCCACTGGTAAGCAGGATTGCCTGGGATAAACCGGTTGTTCAGCCATTTTGAAAAATCCATGCCGGACAAGAATTTCTTTTGTTCTTCATAAAGTTCTTTATTATGAGAAAGATAAAAGTTATAGACAAACCTGCATGTGCCGATTGTTTTATTTATTTTTTGTATCTGTTCAGGAGTTGGTTTTATTTCCGTCTTGAAGCTCTTGAGCAATTTCCTCATCCTCCTTTATTTGTTTTTTATATTTTCTTAAACCATACAATTTGCAGCTAAATACATGCAGAATTGATATAATATCCTGAACCAGTTCTTCATTTGGTGAAAGTGTTTCGTTATTTACAATTATTATTTTTGCACTGAATTTTTCACAAAATTTCTCGAACCAGTCATATCCAAAACGAATAAACCTGTCTTTACTGGAAATTACCACTGTTTTTATTTTATTCTCCATAACTTCTTCCAGTAATTTATTCCATTTTTTACGGTTATAATTTAACCCGCTTCCAAAATCTTCGATACACTGGTTTACAATGATTCCTTTTGCATTGCAAAACTGTTTTAAAAATTCAACCTGGTTTTTCAAATCATCCTTTTGGTTTTTTGTTGAAACCCTTGCATAAATAACAACATCTCTTATATCATCCTCTGTTTGTATTCTTTTAAATTGTAAATACTGGTCATAAGTATAATATCTTCTGTCAGTAAGAGTACGGTTTGCTTTCAAAATGCCTTCTCTGTCCCAGCGCTGTAGTGTTTTAACAGATACGCCTAACAATTCCGCAAAATCTTTTGGCTTATAATTAGTGGTATTTGATGTGTTCACAAATAAATCCTCCTTGTTCTTATAAGCACATTTTATCACATATATACCTGTTTGTCTATGCTTTTATCAACTTAAATATTCTCCTTTACCATTACAAAATGCCCAAAACACTAAAAAATTCCATCCATATACTTCTTCTGCAATTATAACATACAATACATTATTAGTCTTTAACTATTTGCCTTTATCCCACGTTTTTTTACAAACAAATCCGGGATATTTGCAACCAGTAATATTGCTCCCAGAATACCCACCATAAATAAAAATACAAAAATCTTTTTTCCAATACTTTCCCTTATGTATTCACTAGTAGTAGCTGCCTTTTTTGAATAATAAATATTATCATCTGTATAAAATATATATCTTTCAATTTTCTTTTTTGAAGAAACTGCATTAATGCCAGCTGAAGGTGAATTTTCTCCATACGCTTCTGATGTTTTCATCCAGAATAACTTTTCTTTATTATTAATTTCAACAACAAACTGCACATAATTAGTTGTAGTTTTAGTGGTTCTTTTTTTATAATGCTTTTTAGTGGTTTCCTGTTTTATATTAACAGGAACCAATGTTTTATTTCCCGCTGCCTTTATTTTGGAATAATCCATTATTTCCTGTATATCAATTAAAACAAAAAATACCAAAATCCCTACAACAAATAACAAAGCAAAAGTAATATTTCTTTTCCTGGTTTTTTCCATGCCATTACTCCCTAAAACTTTACAACTTCTCCAGTATAATTTTTAGTTATAGCAGATTTCCAAATAAGCATTGTACTTTCTAATAATTATAATATAAAATTATACCAGAAAATGCAATAACCAGATTGCAGGGAAGGAGCAAGATAATATGGAATATTTAATTTTAAACAATGGAATAAAAATGCCAGCAGAAGGTTTTGGTGTATTCCAGATACCTGATTTTAACCAATGTGAACAGTCAGTTTCAGATGCAATTGAAAGCGGCTACCGTCTTATAGACACAGCAGCAGCATACATGAACGAAAAAGCAGTTGGGGAAGCTATTAAAAAAAGCAGCATACCACGTGAAGAACTTTTTATTACTACCAAATTATGGGTACAGGATTCAAGTTATGATGATGCCAAAAAAGCTGTACAAACTTCATTAGATAACCTTGGGCTTGATTATATTGATGCCCGTGTTATAATAGGG
>DKYP01000089.1 GCA_002499945.1 Lachnoclostridium sp. UBA7097 | reverse complement strand
CAATACGCAGGAAATCAAAAGCAAAGACAGATAATGTTTTAGGGATAAGCCACAGGGATTTAGTGGAATATACATTTAAAAACGGGGAAACACACAGGGGGTATGTTACAGCTTTATATCCTGCATTACATGCATTGAATTTCCAAAGCCCTGCAAAGCATTGTAAAAAAGTCAATGCAAAAAAATGCAGGCTGCTTTGGAAATTTAATAAAATTTATTGGTTAGATAATGTAGTTTAAGTATATTTGTACATAAATTTATACATTTTTAAAAGAAGAAAAGGGTGAAAAATTTATTTTTTCACAATGCGAACTATGTTCGCTATGCAATGTTTGTGTCTGCGCTGCGACACAAACATTGCATTATGTACAAAAGGCAGTGCAGAAATGAGGTAAATTATGGATAATTTAAAAGATATTGCTAAAGATGCAGGTAATATTATTATTACAGGGCATAAAAGGCCAGACGGTGACTGCATAGGTGCATGTATAGCTACATACTATTACCTGCATGGTATTTACCCGGATAAAAATTTAAAAGTTTACCTTGAAAACATACCATCAAGGTTCTCATACTTAGACCCGGAGATGGAAATAATTTCAACCGTACTTCCAGAAGGAGAGTTTGATTTATTTATAGCATTTGACTGTAGTGCACCTGGTATGCTTGGAAAAGCAGAAACTCTTTTTAATACTGCTAAAACAACTGTGTGCATTGACCACCATATAAGCAATAAGGGTTATGCAGGAAAAAATATTATTGACCCGCAGGCAAGTTCTACATGTGAAGTGTTGTACGGGCTTATGGAAGATGGCAGCATAAACAGTGAAGCAGCAGAAGCGCTTTATACAGGTATAGCATTTGATTCGGGCATATTCAGCTACTCTAATACATCTAAGAAAACAATGGAAATAGCAGGGCATCTTATGGAGAAGGGGATACCTTTCTGGGAAGATATAGACAGATGTTTCTACCAGAGGACATATACCCAGACACAGCTTCTTGGAAGGACACTCCTTACAAGTATGCTTCTTATGGATGGCAAATGTATCGTTGCCACAATTACAGAAAGGATGATGGAATTTTATGGAGCAGGCACAGAAGATGTGGAAGGGATTATAGAACAGTTAAGGATTACCAAGGGCGTGGAAGTTGCCATACTTCTTTATGAAACGGGTAAACAGGAATATAAGATAAGCCTGCGTTCCAACAAATATGTAGATGTAAGCAAAATAGCCAAATACTTTGGCGGTGGCGGGCATGTAAAGGCAGCAGGCTTTACAATGCGTGGTTCAGCATATGACGTTATCAACAATATAACAGAACACATAGAGATGCAGTTGTGATAAATTATGGATGGAATTATAAATATTTATAAAGAACCTGGTTTTACATCACATGATGTAGTCGCAAAGCTGCGCGGCATACTGCACCAGAAGAAGATTGGACATACTGGCACACTTGACCCGCTGGCATCGGGCGTACTGCCAGTGTGCTGTGGAAAGGCAACAAAGGTGTGCGGGCTTTTAACAGATAAGGACAAGTCATACCATGCAGTATGCAGGCTTGGCGTTGAAACAGATACCCAGGACATGTCGGGCAGTATTATAAGAAAATGTGATATAACAGGTATTACAGAAGAAGATATTATTAATTGCCTTAAACATTTTGAAGGCGTAATAATGCAAGTACCTCCTATGTATTCAGCATTAAAGGTAAAAGGAAAGAAGCTTTATGAACTTGCAAGGGAAGGCATAACAATAAAAAGAGAACCAAGGCAGGTAACAATACATTCCATAGATGTTAAAGATATAGATATAAAAAATGGTATATTCTCAATGGATGTTACATGTTCCAAAGGCACTTATATACGGGCATTATGCCATGATATAGGAATTATGCTTGGAAATGCTGCTGCCATGGAGAAACTTGTGCGTACAAGTGTATCTGTATTCAAAATAGAAG
This sequence comes from Lachnoclostridium sp. UBA7097, assembly GCA_002499945.1. GTDB lineage: Bacteria > Bacillota > Clostridia > Lachnospirales > Lachnospiraceae > Butyribacter. The sequence continues at coordinate 18,021 of DKYP01000089.1, read as the reverse complement.
ATGCACTTAAACTTGCAGAAGTGCAGGATATAGCAGAGAACCAGCCAGAAAGGCTTAAGGAGTATTTAATGCCGGTGGATGCACTGTTTACAGGTTATAAAAAGGCACAGGTTAAAAATGGGTCTGAAAAAGCCCTTGCTAATGGCAATAAACTTTCTGGCAGTATGCTTGAAGGGCTTGCAGAAGAACCAGCAGCAGGGGAAGATATACTTGTGTATAACAGGGATGGCAGTTTTAAGGCAATATACCAAAGAGATGGGGAAGAATACAAAGTAAATAAAATGTTCTGACAATTTGGAATAAGGAGGCATACAATTTGAAAATAAATATTTTACAGGTTATTATTGTGTTATTCTGGAGTGTGTTTTTATTAAATTCAGATTCATATTTTACTCCATATATGGTAATAACAATTCTGGCATTTTTAAGCTTTTATATTAATAATAAAGAAAAAATCGTGGGGGGGGGGATTGATAATAAGCAAAAAAGGCTTTTAAAGGTTAGTGCATGGATTTTTTCATTTATAATTGTTGCAGCAAATTATTCTATTATACTAGATGCTACATCTCCAGATTATGCCCCAGAAACATTTATACAATTATATAGGTTTTTCTTATTTATAATAATGTGTTCTGGAAGTTATATTGTAGCTTGGAATATTTTATACTTGCTAGAAAGAAAAACAGAAAATTTTTGCTGGGAAAAAAATATACAAAGAATCCCACCACTGGTTATATTTTTAATATCTTTTATTATTATTTTAATAATTGATATTACTATATTATTTACATGTAAATATCCTGGAAATTTGACACCTGACAGCCTTTCACAAATAGCACAGGTTTTTTCAGGAAACTATTCAAACCACCATCCATTTTACCATACTATGGTTATTAAATTGTTCGTTAATGCTGGCTTAAAAATATTTGGTAATATAAATGCAGCTGTGGCTTTTTACCATGTATTCCAGATTTGTTTTATGGCAATGTGCTTTTCTACGGCAATGTTTACTTTATATGAAATGGGCATTTCATTAAAACTAATTATTGTTACTGTAATATGGTATGCAATTATGCCTTTCAACATTATGTACAGTTTTACAATGTGGAAAGATGTAATGTTTGGCGGTTTTGTACTGGTATTTTTAGTGTTTATATACAGGATTTTGAAAGATATAGGAAAATATAAATTTTTTAATTATGTGATATTTGTATTTTCAAGCCTTGGAATGTGTCTTTTCAGAAGTAATGGTTTTTTTGCATATGTAATTACATTTATTTGTTTTGCTATATTTTTTTATAAAACAAAAAGAAATGTGTGTTTCATATTTGCAGGAATAATACTTACAGCATTTTTAATGAAACATTTTGCTTTAGACCGCCTGGGAGTAAGCCAGACAGACACTATTGAAGCTTTATCTGTTCCATTACAGCAAATTTCAAAAGTTATTGTTAAACACAATGATTTTAATAGTGATGATATGGCATTGTTAGAACAGATTGTTGATGTCAGTGCTGTTAGTGAAACATATTCCCCATGGATTTCAGACCCTATGAAAAGTCTTGTGCGTAGCAAAGGAAACCAGCAGTATATTGTTGATAATAAATTTGCATTTATAAAATTGTATATTAAAACCGGACTTAAACATCCGCTAACATACATTGAAGCATGGGTTGATGAAACAAGGGGATTCTGGAATGGAGGATACAATTACTGGCGCTGGTCTGATAGTATATATGAAAATGAATTTGGAATAAAAAGAACTATAAATTCAGAAAAAGCAAATAACCTTTTTAATGTTTACTTGTGGCTTTTTTCTGATAACAGGTTCTTACAGTTATTTTTGTGTATAGGCTTTTATGTCTGGGCAGATATGTTTTTGTGTTTTGCCAGCATTGCAAGAAAAGATAAAACAGGCATATTTATGGCAATACCTGTTCTTGCAATTATTGTCTCTTTATTAATTTCTACACCTGTATATGCTGAGTTCAGATATGCGTATTCTGTATTTTGCAGCTTGCCTTTTGTAATATTTGCAGTATTTTATAAAGGGGAGGTGGCTGTCAATGGATAAAATTGCAGTACTTCTTCCTTGTTATAATGAAGAAAATACAATAGAAAAAGTTGTGATGGATTTTAAAAAAATATTGCCAGATGCAGCTATATACGTTTATAATAATAATTCATCTGACAATACAGCAGAAAAAGCTGCCCAGGCTGGCGCTATAGTATGTAATGAATATATGCAGGGCAAAGGAAATGTTATAAGACGTATGTTCAGGGATATTGATGCGGAATGTTATATTATGGCAGATGGTGATGACACATATCCAGCAGAATATGCAAGCCAGATGGTAGAATTGGTTCTTAATAAAAATGTAGATATGGTAGTAGGGGACAGGCTTTCCTCCACATATTTTACAGAAAATAAAAGACCATTCCATAATTTTGGCAATTCACTTGTGAGAAAAAGCATTAATTTTTTATTCAAGAGTGACATAAAAGATATTATGACAGGTTACAGGGCTTTTAGTTATGAATTTGTCAAAACATTTCCTGTATTATCTAAGGGATTTGAAATTGAAACAGAAATGAGCATACATGCAATTGATAAAAATATGTCTGTTGAAAACATTATAGTAAATTACAGGGACCGTCCGGAAAACAGTGTATCAAAGTTAAATACATATTCGGATGGGTTAAAGGTATTAAAAACTATTGCCAGACTTTATAAGACATACAAACCTATGGGATTTTTTGGTGTTATAGCTGTTATATTAGCGTTAATTTCATTAGTTTTTTTTATACCTGTATTGGCTGAATATGTAAAAACAGGAATGGTTCCAGGTTTTCCAACTTTAATAGTATGTGGATTTACAATGCTTGCTGCAATACAGTCATTTTTTGCAGGAATGATATTGCAGACTATTTTGCAAAAAAACAGGCAAGATTTTGAAATGAATATTCAGAAAGCAGCAAAAGATAAAAAAGATATGCTTTATAAATAATAAAAAGCATATTTATGCGGAATTGGTATTTACTGCTGGAACAGGGCAATCCACGAAATATGTTATCTATTCCAAATACCATAGGTGAAGTGACATAATATTACAAATGGAGGGTTTGGTTAAATATGGAAATCCTTAAAGGAACGGATTTTAAGATAGAAAACAGCGCTGTGTCACTTGGCAAGTTTGATGGCATACATCTCGGGCACAGGCTTTTATTAAATGAAATACTTAAGCAAAAAGAATTAACCCCCACAGTCTTTACCTTTGGCATAGATTATACTGAAAGTGAAAAGACACAGGGGAAGTTTATTTATTCCTGGAAAGAAAAACAGATGGTTCTTAAGGATATAGGCATAAAAAGGACAGTTTTATTTCCATTTAATGAAGAAACAAAAAATATGGAACCAGAAGATTTTATAGAGAAGTTTCTTATAGAAAAAATGGACGCAAGGTTTATATGCGTTGGGACGGATTTCTGCTTTGGAAAGGACAGGCGTGGAAATGCAGGGATGCTTAAATCGTTTGCTGCCAGATATGGATATAAAGTTAAAATATTTAATAAAATGTCCTCAGAAGACGGGGTTATAAGCAGTACACTTATAAGAAAGAAAATTGAAGAAGGGGATATAAAAAGTGCTAATAAACTTCTTGGAAAGACTTATTTTATAGAAGGTACTGTGGTACATGGCAATGCACTTGGGCGCAGGCTTGATATGCCTACTGCCAATATTTTCCCGTGGGAAGGAAAAGTGCTTCTGCCACCAGGTGTATATGCAACTACACTTGTAATGGGTGGCAGGCGTTACCCGTCAGTAACCAACATTGGCAGGAAACCTACAGTCGGGTCAGACAGGACAGTTGTGGAAACATGTATACTTGACTTTGAAAAAGATATATATGGACGTGGCATATTTGTTGAATTCCACGAATTTTTACGTCCTGAAAAGAAATTTCCAGATGTATGGCAGCTTAAGGCGCAGATGGAGCGTGATAAAAAGAGGGCAGCAGAATTATTAAGGAATTATTGACATAAAATATCCATTAACCTATAATTGGATATCATAAAATATTACAGTATTTATGTATAGCTTACGTATATATAAGCTTTGCATAGGAAAGAGGTAAGATATGAAAAAGTACAGTGTAAATGAACTTCGTAAAATGTATCTTAGTTTTTTTGAGGGCAAGGAACATCTTGTAATGAAAAGCTTTTCCCTTGTTCCACATAATGATAACAGCTCATTGCTTATAATGGCGGGAATGGCACCTCTTAAACCGTATTTTACAGGGCAGGAAATACCACCAAAGAAACGTGTAGCGACATGCCAGAAGTGTGTCCGGACAGTGGATATTGAAAATGTAGGAAAGACAGCACGCCATCTTACATTTTTTGAAATGCTTGGCAATTTCTCTTTTGGTGATTATTTTAAGCATGAAGCTATTGCCTGGTCATGGGAATTTCTTACAAAAATAATTGGATTAGAGCCAGAGCGTCTTTACCCGTCAGTTTATGGTGAAGATGATGAGGCATTTAATATATGGACTGATGAAATCGGCGTACCGGCAGAAAAAATTACACGTTTTTACCGTGATGAGAACGGGGAATGTGATAATTTCTGGGAGCATGGCGCAGGCCCGTGTGGCCCTTGTTCTGAAATTTATTATGACAGGGGGGAACAGTATGGATGTGGCAAACCAGGCTGCAAGGTTGGCTGTGACTGTGACAGGTATATGGAAGTCTGGAATAATGTATTTACACAGTTTGACGGTGACGGGCATGGTAATTATAAGGAACTTGAAAATAAAAATATTGATACAGGAATGGGGCTTGAACGTCTTGCGGTTATAGTACAGGAGGTTGATTCTGTATTTGATATTGACACTATGAAGGCGATACGTGATAAAATCTGTTCACTTGCAGGCGTTAATTACCACTCTGATGAGATAAAGGATATTTCAATACGGCTGGTTACAGACCATATACGTTCATCAACCTTTATGGTTTCTGACGGGATTATGCCATCAAATAATGGCAGGGGGTATGTACTCCGCCGCCTTATAAGGCGTGCAGTACGCCACGGACGCAAACTTGGCATAAATAACCAGTTTATGGCAGAGCTTGCACAGACAGTTATTAATGAATCAAAAGATGGTTATCCTGAGCTTGATGAAAAGAAGGAATTTATCCTTAATGTGCTTTCACAGGAAGAAGATAAGTTTGACAAAACAATAGACCAGGGGCTTAATATACTTAATGAAATGCAGAAGAAAATGGAAGAATCAGGAAACAGGGAACTTCCTGGCGGGGATGCGTTTAAGTTATATGACACATATGGTTTCCCGCTTGACCTTACAACAGAAATACTTGGTGAAAAGGGTTATTCTGTAGATGAAGCTGGTTTTAAGGCAGCAATGGAAGAACAGAAGAAAACAGCACATGATGCACATAAAACCACTAATTATATGGGTGCAGAAGAAACTGTATACCAGCAGCTTGACACATCACTTGTAACAGAATTTACAGGATATGAAAGACTTGTATCAGATTCAGTAATAACAGCTTTAACAACAGAAACAGAGGTTGTACAGGCACTGGCAGATGGTGACAGGGGTACAATTATTACAAGCCAGACACCATTTTATGCAACAATGGGCGGGCAGCAGGCAGATATTGGGATTATTAAGGCAGGGGACAATGAATTTCTTGTAACAGATGTGGTAAACCTCCAGGGAGGAAAAACCGGGCATGTTGGCACAGTTACAAAGGGAATGTTTAAAACTGGTGATACTGTGACACTTGAAGTAAACAGTGAAAACCGTATGTCTACAGCTAAAAACCACAGTGCAACCCACCTTTTACAGAAGGCACTCCGTATGGTGCTTGGCACACATGTTGAACAGGCTGGTTCATATGTAGATGCAGACAGGCTCCGTTTTGACTTTTCACATTTCTCAGCAATGACACCGGAAGAAATCCAGAAAGTAGAAGATTTGGTAAACAGCCAGATTGCCGCAGGGCTTGAAGTAAGAACAGATGTAATGGGTATTGAAGAAGCTAAAAAAACTGGCGCAATGGCACTTTTTGGTGAAAAATACGGTGATAATGTAAGGGTTGTCCGTATGGGGGATTTCAGTACAGAACTTTGTGGTGGTACACATGTTCCAAATACAAGTGTTATCTCATATATGAAGATAATTTCAGAAAGCGGTGTTGCTGCTGGTGTAAGGCGTATAGAGGCACTTACAGGGGCAGGGCTTATAAAATATTTTAATAATATTGAAAATGAACTTTATAAGGCTTCAAAGGCCGCTAAATCAGAACCATCACAGCTTTCTAAGAAAATACAGTCAATGCAGGAGGAGATTAAATCACTCCACAGTGAAAATGAAAAGCTTAAGGCAAAGCTTGCCAATGAGGCAGCAGGGGATGCAGACAGCCAGATACAGGAGATTAATGGAATAAAGCTGCTTGCAATGTCTGTACCTGATGTTGATATGAACGGGCTTAGAAACCTTGGCGACCAGATGAAAACAAAAATTGGTGAAGGGGTAGTTGTCCTTGCTTCACAGGCAGGCGGGAAAGTTTCACTGCTTGCAATGGCAACAGGACAGGCTATGGCAAAAGGGGCACATGCTGGCAACCTTATAAAAGAAATTGCAGCACTTGTTGGCGGTGGCGGCGGCGGACGTCCTAATATGGCACAGGCAGGGGGAAAGAACCCGGCAGGTATACCAGATGCTATTAAAAAAGCAGCAGAGATTGTGGCAAAACAGACAGCATAAATATAAATGGTTTAATTTTACAGGTTATGTACATGCGCAGGTTTCCATGTTTCATTCAAAGGCACGCTTCCGCTACGGCATCGCACGCAATGGATGCATAAAGCCCTTATGCTTCAAAAAAACCTTTGAAGCATTGAATACAGGGCTTAAGCACCAGCGGCTCTGCAGTGCCTTTTACATGAAACATGGAAACACTGCTGCATGTCCTGGACTTTGATGGAAAACATTTTACATAATGCTGGCATTAAATTTTTTGTTATATTAGCAAAACTGGCAAACGGGGCAGGTGCAAATATTTTACAAGCTGGAGGTTTTTATGTTAAGTGGGGATTTGCTTGATAAGGTAAAAAGCGGGGCTAAGCTGTCAGGAAATGAGCAGTTCCAGCTTGTTTTTTTTCTTAGTATTCCTGCAATTATGGCACAGGTAACTTCTGTTATTATGCAGTATACAGATGCTTCTATGGCTGGAAGCCTTGGTGCCAATGCCTCTGCTTCAATCGGGCTTGTATCAAGTTCCACATGGCTTTTCGGAGGTGTATGTGGTGCTGTTTCTTCTGGTTTTTCAATACAGGCGGCGCAAAGTATTGGCGGCGGAAGGATTAAAGACGCAAGAAGCATTATGCGCCAGGCAGTTGTTACTGCTTTAACAGCCAGCATGTTTTTAGTTGTGGCAGGTGTTATAACAGGCAAGTATCTTCCTGTCTGGCTTGGCGGGGCTAAGGAAATACAAAATGATGCAAGGTATTATTTTATAATATATGTGCTGTCGCTTCCAGCTGTACAGCTTAACCGCCTTGCAGGCGGACTTTTGCAGTGCAGCGGCAATATGAAAGTGCCGGGGATGCTTAATATTTTGATGTGCATTTTAGATGTGTTATTTAATTTCCTGCTAATTTTCCCGTCAAGGCATATATACATAGCAGGAATTAATATATTAATGCCAGGTGCAGGACTGGGTGTTGCAGGTGCAGCGCTAGGGACAGCGTTTTCACAGGTTGTTGTGGCAATACTTATGATGGGGTTTTTATGTTTTAAATCAGAAATTTTTAAGGTAAAACGGCATGAAAGCTGGAGGCCGCATAAGGAATGTGTATGCAGGGCTGTAAAGCTTGCCCTTCCTATTGGCTGGGAAAACCTTATGATGTGCGGTGCTATGGTAGTTTCCACAAGGATAGTTGCGCCGCTTGGGTCTGTATCAATTGCTGCAAATTCATTTGCAATTACAGCAGAAAGCCTTTGCTATATGCCGGGTTATGGAATAGGGGAAGCGGCAGCAACGCTTGCGGGGCAAAGCATAGGTGCAGGGCGCAGGGAACTGGCAAGGAAGTTTGCAAGAATGACTGTATGGTTTGGAGTTGCCAGTATGTCAGTAACCGGTGCAGCAATGTTTTTTGCCGCACCAGCAATGATGGCACTGCTTACACCAGACAGGGCAATACGCCGTCTTGGGGTACAGGTACTGCGGATAGAAGCTTTTGCAGAGCCTATGTATGGTGCATCCATTGTAGCTGCTGGTGCATTCCGTGGGGCAGGGGATACACTGGTACCAAGCATGATGAATTTCTTTAGCATATGGTTTGTGCGTATTACACTTGCCATAATATTAACTAAGGAAATGGGCTTAAAAGGGGCATGGATTGCAATGTGCATAGAATTATGCTTCCGTGGGATTATTTTTATAGTGCGTCTTTACAGGGAGAAATGGATGCATGGGATAACATAAAAAAGCTGTCTGTATTATGCAGACAGCTTTTTTATGTTATATATTTTTATTGTATCTTTATCCAGTAATTAGTATTAAATAATCCGGAATTGTTAGTATTATTTTCAATATTTCCAGTTTCATCACTGTTATCATTACCAGGTACAGTATCTCCTCCAGTCTCATTACCAGTGTTATTAGGTGCAATGTATTCTATTGCAATCTGGTATTTTCCTTTATCAATATCTTCCAGTGGGATTGAAATAGTATAAATATGGTCTTTAAAAATTTTAGTAAGCTGTGTTGTATCATCAAAATACTGCGCAAAAACAGCATTGTCATTATATAAAAATACTTTTTGTACAGTATGGTCTTTACATGATATCTGTAATATATTCCCTGAGAGGGAGAATGAAAGCCTCTTTTTCAGGATATTGGCAGGAAGTAAATTGTCTTTGTCAAAATTACCAGGAAGCTTTTCTATGGCTACAGGGCTGTACAATTTGCCAATATATAATGGCGCGTCTTCTTCTTCCGTGGTACTTCTTATAGTAGAAAGGTCAAAATCCAGGAATTTTGCAACAAAGAAGTCGTTATTACATGAAATGTCTGTAACACATTCGTTGGTGCTGTAATTATAACCAAGGATTTTAGCACGGCTTTTTATTTCTTCATCTTTTATATTGGCACACATGGCGTAAATGCAGTTATTTTGTTCATCAAACTCTACATTTGAACGTGTGATTGAAAGTGGTACAGGAATAAACTTGTCCATATGTGCAGACATATTAGTTTCATCAATTGTAAATACCATAAGGTTGGATTTCTGGACATTATCAAAGTATTTAACAGGCCTTCGGTTTGCTGTATGGTTATCAAAAAATGCAATCTGGATTTTCCTGTTGCCATTTTCATTAAAACGTTTAAGGATTTTAACACCATGCTGCTGGAAGAACCACTTTGTATCCCCGCCAGGTGTTAAAACTTTGTCTTCCTGTTTTGTATTTTTATAAAAAACAGGATTGGCAAGAATCCATATTATTTCATTACTCTTAAGGCTTATTTTAGCTATTGTGTGTATATTACGGTAAGAAGCTATTACAGCATCTTCTTCCGGGATATATTCAAATGAATTTATATGCGCCCAGTCATACCTGGTTACATATGTCTTGTCAAAAAGATGGTTGGCATTTACAGACCTTAAAACACCGCCAGTGTTTTTATCAAGTTCATCAATGGTATTTTCCATATAGGTATCGTCCATTGAACTTGTTGCAATCAGGAAGTTGCCATCATTTTCTTTAGAAACTGCCCAGTGGTGGAAACCTGATTTATGGTAAATATTTTTGTATATGCGCCCCAGCAAATCAATTTCATATGCAATAACTGAATGTGCATTGCCATAGTTAGGCCTTCTCATCCTTTTATCAGGTACAAGTATATGGCCATTAGAAAGCATATGCACACCATATGGATGTACAGGCATGGTAAGATACCAGCGTATATTCCCGTTATGGTCGAAAGCATAGTTTACACTGCTGTAACCACCAGTAGCCATAAGGAAATGTGATGACTTGTCAGGTTTAGAAACTGCCAGGCTGCCACGTAGTGCTGCACCTATCCTTGAACACCTTACCCTTATTGTGTTACTCTGCAATTCATTATTATCCTTGTCAAGCAGGTAAAATGTTATAGTATTTATACAGCCGTCATATAATCCAAGTACAGGTACCTGGTGCTTTGTAGTAAATGTTTCATCACAGTTAGTATAATCACCAGAACGTTTACGTCCTTTAATTGTGTATTTTACCTTGCAGGGTTCATTTGTATTAAAAACCAGAAGCCCCGACAGGGGTGAATATCCAAAAGGATTAGTAATAAACAGGGCATTATTAAATTTGTAATGCCCTTTATTAAGTATATTCCCTATAACGATGTCTTTTCTTTTACATATATCGGCAGAAGGCCGTGTCTGTTTTTCAATATTTGATGAATAATTCCTTCCATCAATATATGGTTCATTTATTTTTAAAGCCTCATTCTTAAGCCATTCTGTATCCTGTATATTTACATTATATAATAATTTCCTAAATTTAGCGGTTATACGTTTTTTGCCTGCCATCTGTGGCATCCTCCTGGTTTATATTAATATTTTCTTCAAGAATGCCACTAGCATCCCTGCCAGAGGCTATACCAGGCGGATTAAAACTTTTATTATAAACCGCCTTTTGTATTATTTTAAATTGTATTCTGTAATTTATACATTAACGCTTAAACATGATAGGATTATTTTTTGTCAAAATTAAGGTTATTTTGTGGCATATTTATGTTCAGGAATAATATTGAACATATATTGCAGATATGGTAATATTAATATTATGGAAAAAATTTTTATAAATGTAACATTTTGGAACGGAGGTTTTATATGGAATACCGCAGTGTCGGAAGGTCAGGTTTAAAAGTAAGTGAAATCGCAGTTGGAAGCTGGATGACAGAGCTTGCAGGAAGTGAAAAGATGCGTATTGCAGAGGAAACAATAAGGCTTGCATATGACAAAGGTGTTAATTTTTTTGACTGTGCAGATGCTTACAGCGGCGGTGAAGCTGAGAGGTTTCTTGGCAAGGTTCTTAAGGATTATCCAAGAAGCAGTTATGTTGTGTCTTCAAAAGTATTTTTCCCTACAGGGCGTGGTGCTAATGAATGGGGGCTTTCAAGAAAGCATATTTTTGAAAATATAGACAGGACCCTTAGTAATATGCAGATGGATTATATTGATTTGTATTACTGCCACAGGTTTGATGTTACTACCCCTATGGAAGAAACTTTAAGGGCATTAAGTGACCTTGTTGCAAAGGGAAAGATTTTATATTATGGTGTAAGTGAAGAATGGGGCGGTGCAAGGCTTGAAGAGGCACAGAGGATTATAGATAAATACGGGCTTTACCCAATGACTTCATTACAGCCACAGTATAATATGGCAGACAGGTATATTGAACATGAGATTATGGGGATTTGTGAGAAATATGGCATAGGAATTACACCGTTTTCACCGCTTGCACAGGGGCTTTTAACGGGTAAATATAAAAAAGGCCAGCCATATCCTGAAGGGTCAAGGGCAACACACCAGGCAGATAAGCAGGTTAATAACCTTCTTACAGATGAAAACCTTGATAAAGTTGAAGCTTTAAGTAAAATTGCAGAGGGAATTGGAATTACAATGCCAGTGCTTGCGCTTGCATGGATTTTAAGGAAAGATATTATAAGCAGCGTAATTACTGGTGCAAGCAAGCCTTCACAGCTTGAAGGCAATATTGCAGCAAGTGGTGTTAAGCTTTCACAGGATGTAATAGAAGAAATTGGCCAGATACTTGGATTTGTGCCTTTTGAAAGGCATGTAGGTTAGATAGTATATAATTATAAGGAGGAAAAAGAATGCCATTTATTAATTCAAAAGTAACTGTTAAAATGACAGATGAAAAGAAGGAAAATATAAAGAAAAGGTTTGGTGAAGCAATTAAATTAATTCCTGGAAAATCTGAAAACTGGCTTATGGTTGGTTTTGAAGATGGATATGATTTGTATTTCCAGGGGAATAAGGATGGTGAAAGTGCATTTGTAGAGGTTAAGGTGTTTGGTTCTGCAAGCAGCAGTGTATATAATAAGATGACATCCGTAATATGCAGTATCCTTAACGAGGAACTTAATATACCAGAGAACCGCATATATGTAAAATATGAGGAAGTAGAAAACTGGGGATGGAACGGAAGTAATTTTTAATGCAGGGGCCTGCCAGCTGCTATTATGCTTTGCAGACTGGAATTATTATCTTTCAGGGGGACTAATTTAATATGGTAAAAATCCGTTGTGTAGTAGAGCGTATTACATACCAGAATCCAGAGAATGGATATACTGTGCTTAAAGCAAGTGTTAAGGGCTACAGGGAACTTGTGCCTGTAGTGGGCAATTTACTGGATGCCAATGTTGGTTCTGTCCTTATTGTTGAGGGAAACTGGAAGATAGATTCCAGGTATGGCAGGCAGTTTGTGGCAGAGAAGTGGGAAGAAACACTCCCGGCAACGGTTTATGGTATTGAAAAATACCTTGGGAGTGGCCTTATAAAAGGTATTGGGCCGAAATATGCAAAGAAAATTGTACAGGAGTTTGGAACAGATACAATTTCTGTTATAGAAAATAATACAGATAAGCTTTTAAGTGTCAGTGGCATTGGCAGGAAACGTGTTGGAATGATACGGGAAAGCTGGGAGAAGCAGAAAGAAGTTAAAAATATTATGCTGTTTTTGCAGGAAAATGGCATTAGCACTTCGTTTGCTGCAAAGATTTATGCCCAGTATGGCAATAAAAGCATTGGAAAGGTTAAAGAAAACCCGTTCTGCCTTGCTGATGATATATGGGGCATAGGTTTTAAAACGGCAGATATAATTGCTGAAAAGCTTGGTGTGGACAAGCAGGCATATATACGGCTTAGAAGCGGCATTATGTATACACTTGGTGAACTTGCTGGCAACGGGCATGTTTATGCAGGGCATGGGCAGCTTCTTTTAAAGGCTTCTGCACTTCTTGGCGCAGGGGAGGAGTATATTGTAATGACCATTGACCAGATGGTTAAAGACGGGGATTTGATTAAAGAAAATGATGCAATATACCTTCCTCCTTTTTGTTATGCTGAAAAAGGTACTGCTTCAAAGTTAATTAAACTGGCACAAAAACCGGCAGAAAATATTCTTTCCACAGAAGATGGCATAGATATAGAAAACATAGAGAAGAAATTAAATATAAAATATGACAATCTCCAGGCAGATGCAATAAGACAGGCAGCCAGTGCAAAAGTTATGGTATTAACAGGAGGGCCTGGTACTGGAAAGACCACTGTTACAAAAGGGATTATTACAATGTACCAGGAAAAGGGGCTTAAGATACTCCTTGCTGCCCCTACAGGCAGGGCGGCAAAGCGCATGACCGAAGCAACAGGGATTGAGGCAAAGACAATACACCGCCTTCTGGAATGTAAGCCGCCAGAGGGATACCAGAAGAATAATGAAAACCCGCTTGAAGGTGATGCGCTTATTGTGGATGAATGTTCAATGATTGATATACTGCTTATGAATTCGCTTTTAAAGGCAGTACCAGATAATATGCGCATTATAATGGCAGGGGATATAAACCAGCTTCCGTCTGTAGGGCCAGGCAATGTATTACGGGATATTATTGACAGTGGCATGTTTCCGGTTATAACACTTGGCAAGATATTCCGCCAGGCGCAGAGCAGCCGTATAATAATGAATTCACACCGCATAAATGCAGGAAAAATGCCAGATATATCAAATGGCAGGAATACAGACTTTTTCTTTATACAGAAGGAAACACCAGAACAGGCAGCAGAGGAGATTATAACACTTGTAAAATACAACCTTCCAAAGTATTATAAAATCCCGGCTTCACAGATACAGGTACTGGCACCATTGCAACGCGGGCAGACAGGCACAGTAAACCTTAACCTTGCATTGCAGGAAGCATTAAACCCTGAAGGTGCAGGGATAAGGCGCAGCGGCTATATTTTCCGTGTCAATGATAAAGTAATGCAGATAAGGAATAATTATGATAAAGAAGTTTTTAATGGTGATATTGGGATAATAGAAAGGGTAAACCTTGAAGACCACACTTTAATAATAGATTTTGACGGAAGGAATATAGAATATGAGAGCACAGAGCTTGATGAACTTGTGCTTGCATATGCTACAACAATACATAAGGCACAGGGGTCAGAATACCAGATAGTAGTTATGCCTTTGTTAATGGAGCACTATATAATGTTACAGAGAAACCTTGTCTATACAGGTATTACAAGGGCAAAGAAAGTGCTTGTAATAGTTGGCACAAAAAAAGCACTTGCATATTCTGTAAATAATCTTACAGTAACAAAAAGAAATACCATGTTAAAAGAGAGGCTTTGCCAGTCTGTTTAATGAGGAAATAATGAAGTATTGAAAAATTTTCCTTGAAATTTTTCCCCAGATTGGGTACAATAGGAAAGGAAGGATATTTCAGGTAGTATTCTGGCAGGTTTTTCCAGCCTTATCCCGTACAATACAAAGGACAGGGCACAAAGGTTATACAGCGGACAAGCCTGCATAGTATAAATATTTATATTTAGGAGGAATTTTTAAAATGGCAGTTAAAGTTGCAATCAATGGTTTTGGACGTATTGGACGTCTTGCATTCAGACAGATGTTCGGTGCAGAAGGTTATGAAGTAGTAGCTATCAATGATTTAACAAGCCCTAAGATGCTTGCACACCTTTTAAAGTATGATTCATCACAGGGTAAGTATGACAAGGCTGATACAGTTTCAGCAGGTGAGGATTCAATTACAGTTGATGGTAAGGAAATCAAGATTTATGCGTTCCCTGATGCTAACAACTGCCCTTGGGGTGACCTTGGTGTTGATGTAGTCCTTGAATGCTCAGGTTTCTATACATCAAAGGAAAAGGCACAGGCACATATTAATGCAGGTGCACGCAAAGTAGTTATTTCTGCTCCTGCAGGCAATGACCTTCCTACAATTGTATACAATACAAACCATGAAACATTAAAGGCTGATGATACTATTATTTCTGCTGCTTCATGTACAACAAACTGTTTAGCTCCTATGGCTGATGCACTTAACAAGTATGCAGAAGTACAGTCAGGTATTATGGTAACAATCCATGCTTACACAGGTGACCAGATGACACTTGACGGCCCACAGAGAAAAGGTGATTTAAGAAGGTCACGTGCTGCAGCAGTTAATATTGTTCCTAACAGCACAGGCGCAGCTAAGGCTATCGGCCTTGTTATCCCAGAGTTAAACGGCAAGCTTATCGGTTCTGCACAGCGTGTTCCAACTCCTACAGGTTCAACAACTATCTTAACAGCAGTAGTTAAGAAAGACGACGTAACTGTTGAAGGCATTAACGCAGCTATGAAGGCAGCAGCAAATGAATCATTTGGTTATAATGAAGATGAAATCGTTTCTTCAGATATTGTTGGCATGAGATATGGTTCACTCTTTGATGCTACACAGACAATGGTTTCTAAGGTTGCAGACGGCCTTTATGAAGTACAGGTAGTTTCATGGTATGATAACGAAAATTCTTATACATCACAGATGGTAAGGACAATCAAATACTTCTCAGAGTTATCATAAGAAAAGGTTTTTCAAGAAAAGATTTTCCTGGAAAAGTTTTCTTGAAGAATTATATCTGGATTACGCTTCATGTACGGGTCCGGTCTTTTATTGGGCCGGGCCCGTTTTTCCCTATATGGGGAATTTATTATAGTTTATAAATTTGTACTGTACGGCCGGCAGGCTTTGGCAGGTGAAAGAAAAAAGGAAGAAAGGATATGTCCTGGATGGAAATACATGTATTTGCTGACGGGACCTGGTACAGGTTATGTTAAATAAGAAATCAGTTGATGATATCAATGTAAAGGGTAAGAAAGTTTTAGTAAGGTGTGACTTTAATGTGCCATTACAGGATGGCAAGATTACAGATGAGAACCGTCTTGTAGCAGCACTCCCTACAATCAAGAAGTTAATAGCAGACGGCGGCAAGGTTATTCTCTGCTCACATCTTGGCAAGCCAAAGGGAGAGCCAAAGCCTGAGCTTTCACTTGCCCCGGTTGCAAAGAGGATGTCAGAACTTTTAGGGCAGGAAGTTAAATTTGCAGCAGATGACAATGTTGTTGGTGACAATGCAAAGGCTGCTGTAGAAGCTATGGCTGAAGGTGATGTAGTGCTTCTTGAAAACACACGTTACAGGGCTGAGGAAACAAAGAACGGGGAAGCTTTCTCAAAAGAACTTGCTTCACTTTGTGATGTATTTGTAAATGATGCGTTCGGTACAGCACACAGGGCACATTGTTCAAATGTTGGTGTTACAGAGTTTGTTGATGGTGACTGTGTAGTTGGTTATCTTATGCAGAAGGAAATTGATTTCCTTGGCAATGCAGTAAACAACCCTGTAAGGCCTTTTGTTGCTATTCTTGGCGGTGCTAAAGTTTCTTCTAAGATTTCCGTAATCAACAATCTTCTTGACAAAGTTGATACTCTTATTATCGGTGGCGGTATGGCTTATACATTTATGGCTGCACATGGTGAGGAAGTCGGCAAATCACTTCTTGAAGAAGACTATAAGCAGTATGCACTTGATATGGAGAAGAAAGCAGAAGAGAAGGGCGTTAAACTGCTTATCCCTGTTGATACTGTTGCAGCAGATGATTTCTCAAATGATGCTAATTACAAAACTGTAGGACGTGGTGAAATACCTGCTGATATGGAAGGCCTTGATATTGGTGAGGAATCATCAAAGATTTTTGCTGATGCAATAAAAGGCGCTAAGACAGTAGTATGGAACGGGCCTATGGGATGTTTTGAAATGCCTAACTTTGCCAAGGGTACTATTGAAGTGGCTAAAGCTATGGCAGGCCTTGAAGGCGCAACAACAATTATCGGTGGCGGTGACAGTGCTGCAGCTGTAAACCAGTTAGGTTTTGGTGACAAGATGACACATATTTCAACAGGCGGCGGCGCTTCCCTTGAATTTTTAGAGGGCAAGGAACTTCCTGGCGTAGCAGCAGCTGATGATAAATAAGAGTTACTATTAAATAAATATGTTGTGTGCATATGTGCACAGAAAGAGGTTTATAATGGCAAGGAGAAGAATTATTGCTGGCAACTGGAAGATGAACAAAACTCCAAGTGAAGCAGTTGCTTTAGTAGAAGAATTAAAAGATTTAGTAAAAAATGATGATGTAGATGTAGTATACTGTGTACCTGCTGTTGACATTGTGCCAGTTGTTAATGCTGTAAAAGGCACAAATGTAGAAGTTGGTGCTGAAAATATGTATTTTGAGGAAAGCGGCGCATATACAGGTGAAGTTTCAGCAGCAATGCTTGTAGATGCAGGTGTTAAATATGTTATTATCGGACATTCAGAACGCCGTGATTACTTCAAAGAGTGTGACTGCCTGTTAAATAAAAAAGTTAAAAAGGCATTTGAAGCAGGACTTACACCAATCCTTTGCTGCGGTGAATCATTAGAGCAGAGGGAAATGGGCGTAACTATGGACTGGATACGCCTCCAGATTAAGTCGGACCTTTCAGGAATAACAGCAGACCAGGTTAAAAGCCTTGTTATAGCATATGAGCCAATCTGGGCTATCGGCACAGGCAAAACAGCCACAGCAGACCAGGCACAGGAAGTATGCAAGGGAATACGTGACCTTATAGCTGAAATTTATGACGAAGAAACAGCAGAAGCAGTACGTATCCAGTACGGTGGTTCAATGAATGCAGGAAACGCAAAAGAATTACTTGCAAAACCTGATATTGACGGAGGTCTTATCGGTGGTGCTTCACTTAAAAAAGATTTTGGCGAAATTGTCAATGCTTAAAGCTAGGTTTTTTGCAGAAATCTGATACTTCATAAATGTGATAAAATGAGGGGTATCAAGGGAAATGGATTCC